>JBJOPY010000248.1:0-4082 GCA_046050405.1 Bacteroidota bacterium
ATTGTTCACGAAGATGTTCTGCCACGGATACTCATTGACCACGCGCACCGTAATGCGATGGCGCGTATCCGCCCCTGCATACACATCCCTTACCCACAGTTCCCGCTGCCCCAGGTGGGTCAGCACCTTCGCCTTGAGCTTGTCAAAATTCTCCCTCGAAAATGGGTTGTTGACCTCGCCCCACCAAACGAGGTGCTCTGTGTCGGCATCTTTCACAGCAAACTTGTCCTTCGGTGAACGGCCAGTGAACTCCCCAGTACGAACGCAAAGCGAGCCATTGTCAGCGAGCACCCCCTCTTCCCTTTTCAGGGTTTGTTCCACCAATTCAGGGATCGGCAAGTTCCAATAAACATTGGATTTACAGTTCACCCCAGTTTCTTCAAGGCCATGCACTTTTGACTTAACACCAAACTCATTCATAAACAATCAATTGAGTATTAGAACATTACTTGATCAAAGCGACAAAGTTAGGAAGTTTGTCCCGTATTAGAAATTATTTTGCCTAAATTCAACTTCAATGACACCCTTCTACATAGAGCGCATAGTCAACGACTTGGCCCATCTCAGAGGTGAAGAGGCTCTCCACAGCACCAAGGTGCTGAGAAAGAAGCCGGGCGATGAACTGGTGGTGATCGACGGTGCAGGCACCATGCTTGTCTGCAAGGTGCGTGCACTCGGAAAAGACTCGGTGGAATTGCAAATCATGGAGCGCCATCCCGGTTGGGGTGAAAAGCAACAACGAATCCTCCTTCTTGTCTCTCCTTTGCACAAGCCTGACCGCTTCGAGTGGCTGGTGGAAAAGTCCGTGGAACTCGGCGCTACGGACATCCTGCCGTATGTCGGCAAGCATACGGTCAAAACAGGCCTCCGAATCGACCGATTGGAGCGGATCATGATTGCTGCGCTGAAACAGTGCCTTCGTTCAAAACTGCCAACGATTCATCCGCCGCAATCCTTGGATGCAGCCTTGAAGACAGCGAGTGCAGATATACAGCTGATCGCTCACGGCGACCTCGGAAAGCCGCTCCCGGAGATGCCCTTGGATTGGAAGGCAGCCTCCTCTGCTGCCATCGCCATCGGCCCGGAGGGAGATTTCGTCCAAGAGGAACTTGATGAGGCGATCAGGGGAGGATTTCAAGCGGTTTCACTCGGACAGAATCGCCTCCGGTCGGAAACCGCAGCGATCCATCTTCTGGGAATGGTCAAGCATTCGATGGGTTATTAAGACCTGGAAAGATCAACATTCATCGACATTATACCATTGTTGATCTTGAATTTTTAATTTTTAATCGAAAGTATGCGATGTTGCAGAATTCTCTTCGTATCTTTGGGCTGTAGTTCAGTTGTGGTTATAAGACGATTCATAACTGTTCATCGTTGAGAATATAAAATTTATTTCCATAGTTTGGTTTAGTTGGTTGCAAATCCCGCAGAGTTGGCGGGATTTGCGTTTTAGACCCCTTTCAGCGCGTTCACATCCACCCCTCCAAGATAAGGTTATGATTCTCATTTTCATCCTCAGAAAATGGAGTGGAAGGTGGATCCCAGAATCCCAAACGGCAGACCGTCTATCATTTGCATCGGTCGATCCTAGCCTGATGGTGTCCGGCTGGTGTGAGAGACGCCTGTTCTTGGTCAAGCTGCTAAGAGAGTCCAGCGGGGGCTATGAACCGGGACTGTCCCCATCGATGCACTGCACCAGAAAGGAAGCTCAAGTTCGCAGTGGCTGGGCTCAGGTACAGTGGCCGCTGGACCTCCATCAATGAGTCCGCGAAGGTAAATGGAGCCAATGAATCATGGGGATAGGCCTTTGGACGCAAATTTGAATGGTTCAGAAATCTGACATGAAAATCATAGGGGTAGAGCCTCTGTGCCGTCCCCGATTGTGCGATTTCCCCTCAACGCAGTGTCGCGATCCACAGCTGCCACATCGTGGATTCTATGAATTGTCAGCATATCAGCCACAATAGCGAGGATGAGGATGGCAATGAAGCCTGTCGATCGACCGTCGTGGCATGGATATCTATGGTGCTCTGCTTGTTAATGGTTTTTGCTTGTCCGATTTCCAGCCTTTGCCTCGCACGTGTAGCAAATCCGAGCACCGCCTTGATGGCCTCGAACCTACCCTCGGTGCCAAGTTCAAACTTATAAGGCTGCGTGCACAGGGTTTCGGCTTTGCAAATGGGAATCAATCGCAGTTCTGGGGTCTCAAAACGTCTCCATCGCCGAAAAGAAGAAAGCTCCTTCACGGAGTGCGTTCTCATCGCTATCAGACCCGTGGATCGCGTTGGCATCGATTGACTTTGCAAATCTGTTGCGGATCGTCCCAACGGCCGCATGGGCGGGATTCGTGGCACCGATCAGCGTGCGGAAGTCCTCCACCGCATTTTCCTTCTCCAGGATCATGGGGATGCAGGGGCCGCTCGTCATAAACTCCACCAGATCCTTGAAAAACGGACGTTCACGATGAATCGCATAGAATTCGCCCGCGCTCTTGTCGCTCAGCCAGACCATTTTCATCGCACGAACCTTGAAGCCTCCTTCTATGATCTGGTCAATGATCTTGCCCGAATGCCCATTGCGCACTGCATCCGGTTTGATGATTGTAAAAGTCAAAATACCACTCATTGTCTCTTCTGATTATTGAAGGCTGCAAACTTAGTCCTGCTTACAATATCCCTTCAAATTTTTTTGATGGCTTACTGATCCTTATTCTAGGAATAACTCAGATCCTTTAAGACTTCCTTCAGCCGATGGGTTGACCTTGTCCGTGGCCTTGGAAATAATCATGCCCTGCCCTCTTAATATATTCATTGGTTCCACATTTCCAGGGATTAACATGTGAGCAGCCATTCCTTCATCCTAGTCAATGGCCGTTCAACTCTCTCTCATAGCAAATCCAAATTGTTGCATCGACCCTCCCCGGTGCTTTCGGTGGGCATCGGGCATGGCCCACTTCAAAAATCCTTAGGTTTGCATCCTGATGTTGTCTGAAATCCACTCTCGATTGTCCCTCTATCCAGCTGCCGATGTTGCTAGGCTGGAGTCAAAACTCCAAGCATGCGGCCCCATCGTGATCACCACCCATCCCAACCCGGATGGTGATGCCATGGGTTCTTCGTTGGCACTCAGGTCAGTGCTGCTCAAAATGGGGAAGCAGGCCACCGTGATCGTACCGAATGCCTATGATCAGTACCTCAGTTGGCTGGAGGGTGCGGAAGAGGTCGTCAATGCAGCAAGCAAACCCACCGAAGCGGCAGCATTGTTTGCCTCCGCAGACCTCATCTTCTCGGTCGACTACAATTCGCTTCGAAGAGTCGGTGAGCTGGAAGGCATGATTCGAAGTTCACCGGCCGAGCGGGTTCTGATCGACCATCATCTGGATCCTGAGGATTTTTCACAATACAATTTCCATGTCGCCGGGCTTTCATCCACGGCCGAGTGCGTGTACCGCCTCATGCTTCAGCTCGGGGCGGAAAAGTGGATCGACAAGGCGGTCGCCGAGAACCTCTATGTAGGCCTGATGACGGATACAGGTTCGTTTCGCTTCTCAACGACAACGCCGGAAGTGCACCTGATTGCTGCCGAGTTGCTGCAGAAGGGGATAGAGGTAGGTACTATTCACAACCTTATTTTTGATAATTTCGGCGAAAAGCGCACCCGTTTCCTGGGATACATGCTTTATAAGAAGCTGAAGGTGCTCCCCGAGTATCACACCGCCTACATGACAGTTTCACACGCTGATGGTGCACGGTTTGACCTGCAGCCTGGTGATACTGAGGGCTTGGTCAACTATGCCCTCAGCCTGAAGGGCGTCCACTTCGGGGTGCTGCTCAAAGCTTCAGACCGCGGCACGAAGCTCAGCTTCAGAAGCATTGGCAGGTTCTCATGCAATGAATTTGCCTCGCATTTCGGCGGTGGCGGACACCACAATGCATCGGGAGGCAAGGTGGATCTGAAGCTGGAGGCAACAGAAACCATGTTTGTTCAGTTATTGGAGCAGTACAAGGATGCGCTCAACTATTGATTTCATGCAAGGCTGGTTGTTGCTGGGAATGCTGCTCATGGGTGCCTCTATCGGG
>JBJOPY010000249.1:0-6305 GCA_046050405.1 Bacteroidota bacterium
GAAACCACCCGTCGTGGCGCGAAGCCCTTCCTCGCACCGGAGACACTCACGGACGAGTGGGGTACGGTCGTGCGCTCCGGCATCCATACCTATGGCGACACGGTCCACCTGTTCATCGAGCGGAAAAACTACCAGGGCCCGTTCATGCCCGGGTACAAGGAGTGGAAAAGCACCTACAACCCTGTCGAGGTGGGGTTGCTGTACGTGGACCACTGTGTCGGAAACGTCGATTGGGGGCAAATGAACACCTGGGCTGCGTTTTACCGCGACGTGATGGGCTTCTCGCAGCTGATCTCATTTGACGACAAGGATATCAGCACGGAGTATAGCGCCCTCATGAGCAAGGTGATGGCCAACGGCAACATGCGGGTCAAGTTCCCGATCAATGAGCCTGCCAAGGGCAAGAAAAAAAGCCAGATCGAGGAGTACATCCAGTTTTACCAGGGAGCCGGTGTGCAGCATATCGCCGTCGCGACGGATGACATCATCGGCACGATCACGGCCCTGCGCCGGCGCGGGGTCGAGTTTCTGGAGGTGCCTGACAACTACTACGGCCCGGAGCTGATGGAGCGGGTGGGGAAGATCGATGAGCGCATAGAAGACCTCAAGAACCTGCGCATCCTCGTGGACCGCGATGAGGATGGCTATCTCCTCCAGCTCTTCACAAAGCCCGTCGAGGACCGCCCAACCTTGTTTTTCGAGATCATCCAGCGCAAAGGGGCCACCAGTTTCGGCAAGGGCAACTTCAAGGCCTTGTTTGAAGCCATCGAAAGGGAGCAGGATCTGCGGGGGAATCTCTGAAGACCAGGCCGCAAGGGACGATGGAAAACCCAGCCCCAGGGCTGGGTTTTCCATTGAGCACTCCCCCACCCCATCCGACCGCTGGGGATCGCCAGGCGTTTCCCTTGGAGACCATGGCAATGCCGTCGTAATCGCTAGACGAGGAGACCAGCGCATTCAGGACCGCATGGAACCTGAGTATTCCGGCCGAGACTGTACCGGTCATCCCGGCGGATGCTGTACCACCTTTTAGGGTTGGTGGCTGACATTCCGGCAGATGGTGTACCACTTATGGAGAGTTTCATTGGTCGTGGGGAATGTCAGCTGCTTTCCCTGCAGACGCGCACTGCCTGAAATGAACTAGCCTTCCCCGTACAGGGAAGGCTAGCCATTCAAGGACGCTCCAAGAACAGGGTTCCCTAGTTCTTGGTGGCCTTTAGCGTGACCTTGTAGTCAATGTTGTCGCCGATGACCTTGTCGCCGATGGCACCTGAGAGTCCAGATCCATAGGTCACACCCCAGTCGTTGCGATTGATGCTGAAGGAAGCGCTGGCGGTCAGGTTAGAGCCCTCAATGGTCACCTTGGCAGGAAACTCAATGTTCTTCGTTTGATCCTTGATCGTCAGGTTGCCTTTGATCATGTGGGTCGTGCTGTCGGTCTTCAGTTCGGAGGAACCGGTGACCTCAAACTTGGAAACCGGGAATTTCTCGGCATCGAAGAAGTCCGGGGACATCAGGTGACCCGCCAGTTTTGCAGCATCTTCGGGTTTACCGCCACGTTCTTCGATCGTCTTCATGTCAATGGCGAAGTTGCCAGCAGTGACATTGCCATTGTCCACGGACAGGCTGCCTTCGGTGAGCTTGATCACACCGGTGTGACCGTAGGCCAGTTTCGAGCCATGCCACTCTACTTCACTGGTGGCAGGGTCAACCTTGAAGGTGGCAGCGGTGGGCGCTGCCGTGGCCACGGAATCAGCTGCGGTGGCTGTGGTGGGAGTGGAACCGCCGCAGGAGGCGAGGATCAAAATCGCCATTGCGGAAAACAAAAAGTACTTCAGCGTTTTCATACGATAAATTAGGTTTAAAAATCGAATTTTAAGATTGCTTGCAAATGTATCACCGTATTCATGCACCTGCATACGACTTAACAAGAATCGCAAGTCCTTCACATCGACCTAACGGAATGGCCTCCCAAGGAGGATCCGTCTGCTCAAATCTCAGCCTTGAAGGCATCGCACAGCAGGCGATACAATGCACAATGCAACTCTGGCAGTGCACTACCCTCGAGCAAGGCCAGGGTCAGCTTTCCCGGTTTCTCCTCGGCTTCCCTGAAAAACAGCATCACGGGCGTGAAAATCTCCCGCATTTCACTGTCCTGCCCATGGTTACCGATCTGAATCAATTGCTTCAAAGGAGCCTCGATGGCCTTCATGTGCTGGATGAATGGCTCGTAGATCTCGAGCTCCTCCTGGTATTCCTCCTCGTCTGCAAGGAGAAATTCGTACAAGAAATCCTCGAGATCGGGCTCTGTGTCTGCGAGTTTACACCCCTGGATGTACACGAGGACATTCAGCAACTCCGTGCCACGGTCGGCGGTGGCGTCTTCGATCTCCATCCACTGAGGCGATTCGAAGACCTCTGGATCCTCATCCAGCTCACTGAGCAACCGGACCACACAAAGGTCGATGAGGTATTCCCGCAACTCCTCGAACGCAGGAAACCCGTCCATCACCAGATCGGCCTTTTCAAATATGCCAATCCCAAGCCCCTCCTGTTCCAAAAGCGCTGCCAGTGCCGCCTTCAGTTCCTCGGTCCCTTCTAACCTGGGAGCCGCCAGAACCTCCGTCCAGCTGTGAAAGGGGGCCGAAGCCGCCTTTGCGCTTGCCCCCCAGCCGTAGGCCTCCACCATCGTCTGCCCCAATCCTGAAAATGTCTTGCTCATCTGCTTCACCTTAGTTTTGCAGCGAAGATAGCCATTGGATCACAAACAGAAAATTTCTAAATGTCCTTCGATCCATGCTCGATTTTGATTATGTCCATTTTATAGTGATATTGGCTCGAAATAATTTTGACACCTAAAGATATGTCCCAGAAAGAAGAAAGCCCGGAGGCGTGGGAGCGTGAGCCTGCACTCGGAGAGAACGCCCAGAATTCGCCGGAAACACCCACCGACCCTGATGCCAAGGTGGCACCCTCTCCCCTGCCAGCCGAAAAACCGGTTGACGCTGAGGAGAACACCCCACCTATCGCCGAGCCAGCAATAACGTCCCTGGCAAATTCAACAACTTCCCCCAGCCCTGGACCAGTCGCCGCCGAAGTGGTGCGCCCTGCCACTCCAGAGCCACCATCGACTCCTGCCGCCCCGGGTGCCATGGCCACGGTCACCACCCGCCGTCCGGCTGTGACCAAACCCCCAACCCAAGCCATAAATGCGAAGCATGCCGAGCGTCTCGCGGAGGTCGAAGCAAAGAAAGCGGAGAGACTGGCAGCAATACAGGCTGCGGCGGAGGTTCGTGCCATGAAGCTAGCCGAGAGCCAAGCCGCCATGGCGGCCAAGAAAGCCGAGCGTCTGGCCACGATGAAGGCAGAGGCTGATGCCAGGGCGGAGCGAATGGCAGCCATCAAAGCCGCCAATGATGCCAAGAAGGCGGCGATGTTCGCGAGCTCCAAACCTTCCGGCCCACCCAAAATGGACAGCAAGCCCAATCCCGCTGCAAAACCGTCTTCCACACCGAAGGCTGAAGCTCCGGTTGCCGCTCCTGCTGCCATCCCCTTCGTACTCGGCTTGGCGGTTCAGCTGGACCGCAATTGGGACCAGGTCCTGCAAGCCGCCCTCAAGAATGCCTCGGCTTCGGCCACCCAACAACTGGAGGGAATGCTGAAGATCGACAGTGCCGTGGAGCAGAACCTCCGCCGTACCGTGGAAAACGAGAAACGCAAGCTCATGCGCGTCTTGGGCATGGCCGTTTCAACTGCACTTTCGAGGCTGATCGAGCCCAGCGACCTGGCATTCGATGTGTTGAACCTCGATGCGAATGGCGACCGCCTGGCCATTCCCACGAAGACTCTCTCCGCGAATCCAATGCTGCGTACCCGCCTGCAAGCGCAGTACCGGGACCTGGTGGGGATGATCGGAGCGAACCCCTCCCCCATCCAGCATTTCGGACTGAAAAACAACGAAATCATCCTCGCGTTCGGGGATTCACTGGCGGGAAACCACTTCCTGAGCGGCACCTTCAAATTGGTGATCGATTTCGGGAATGCCGGCGCGAGCACCGTCCACCAGGACTTCCACATCTTCGCCAAGAACGGCAAGTCGATGGGGTCTCAGCTGAAAATCAGTTTCATGCATGACCTTCTTGGAGGCAACTATTCAGGAAAACTTGATGCAGATTTCCCCGTCGAGAGGAAGAAAGAAGGATAAAAAGAAAAAAGTTTGGGATTCATCGCCAGGGCTTCTATCTTTGCCCCCTCGAATAGCAAGGACATGGGAACAAGTGTTACAACAAAAAAATTGAATCTTCAGGGCCGTGCCGCCAGAAGGCGCCAAATGCTGAAGGTGAATCCTCCGGTCGTCATTCGCAAGCCAACACTGGAGGAGCAAAACCGCTCAGTGATCGCTGCGATCGAAGCCAAAATGAAATCCTGATAGCAGGGTTTATAGAGCTGAAGGATCCGTCTCTTCGAAGAGACGGATTCTTCTTGTGTTGAATCGTTAGGGATCAGCAGCGCGCCCATTATGGCAATTTCAGGATGTTCCCCGGAGCTTGAATTCCAGCATCCAGCGGACAAGGAACGATGCGAGGAATGATGGATTCCTCCTCATGGCCAGATCAATGGATCGATCACAAACGACCAGTCCTCCATGCGGCAGGTACCGTGGACCGTGCATCATCCATCATTCCCGTCCTCTCCGAAAAGATTCCACTCCCGCATGACAAGCCAGAGGAAGAAAGCCGAGCAGGCCGCAACCGTCAGGTAGATGAGCCCGTCATGGTAATTCTTGAAAATCAGCTGCCCAATGGCGAATAGCGTGGAGTAGGTCATCATGACCGAAGAAATCCAAGCCATGACCAGGGGAACAGTGTTAGAGCGGACCTTGACACCGGACACGGCAGCCACAGGCCCCCATGATCCACCAGGCTTTACCCGCCGATGGCAGGCCACCAGACAATCCATGGATTCAGGTTTCGTCATGAAAGTCGCCAGCAGCCATACGAGGGTCGTGCCTCCGATGGTGATGAAGTAGCTATTGGGGAACTGCGTGGCACTCCATTCCTGGGGCAGGGCAAATTTCAGGACTGCATAGATCAGAAAAGGCGTCACAGTAGCCGAAATCTCAGACCAGACATTGATCCGCCACCAAAACCAGCGCAGGATCAACACGAGCCCCAGGCCCGCACCGCATTCGATCATGAATTCCCAGACCTTGCTGATGGAGGAGATCTGGGAGGTGACGGCCATCGCGACCACCATCAGGGCGATGGTCACGAGGCGGCTGATCATGACGGCCTGGCGGTCGTCGCCCTGCACCTTCCCCTTGCGGGTACGCCACGGCATGAAGAGGTCGTTGACGATATAGCTGGCGCCCCAGTTCAGCTGGGTGGCGATGGTACTCATGTAAGCCGCGAAGAAGGAGACAAGCATCAGCCCCCGCAAGCCCGTGGGGAGGAAGTCCTTCATCGCCATCACATAGCCCAGCTTGGCATCGGATGCTGGCAGATGCGGGTATAGCACGATGGAGCAGAGCGCGACGATGATCCAGGGCCAGGGCCTCAGACAGAAGTGGGCAACCTGAAAAAACAGGGTGGCATATACCGCGCCACGCTCCGTGCGCACACTCATCATGCGCTGCGCGACATAGCCTCCACCGCCCGGCTCCCCGCCGGGATACCAGGAGGCCCACCATTGAAGGCCGATGTAAGCAAAGAACGACAGGAAGGTGATGCTGAACGTCTTGACACCCTGATCGCTGGAACCGCCAATGCTGGGCATTAGGTTCCAGACGGGGTTCTCGGGGCCGAGCTTCTCCTTCAGGCCATCGATGCCGCCGATTTGAGAGGAATTCAGCACCAGTATGGCGAGAACGATGCACCCGCCCATCGCCAAGATGAATTGGAAGGCATCCGTCACGGCCACGCTCATGAATCCGCCAAGGCTGCTGTAGATTCCCACGACCGCCATCGCCGCCGCCGTGTACCAGAAGGCTTCCCAGGGGCCCAAATCAAAAAATGCTTGCAGGATGGCCGCCATCGCGAGGTTGACCCAGCCCATCACGAGCACATTCATGAGGAAGCCGAGATAGACCGCCTTGAACCCCCGCAGAAAGCGTGCTGCCCTGCCACCGTAGCGAAGGGTGATGAATTCAACCTCCGTGAGCACATTGGCGCGCCGCCAGAGCTTGGCAAAGAAAAACGTGGTCAGCATCCCGCCGATGCACATGTTCCACCACAGCCAGTTGCCGGAGATGCCCCTGCGAACCACCAGCTCGGTCACTGCCAGAGGAGTATCTGCTGCAAAGGTCG
>JBJOPY010000250.1:0-11562 GCA_046050405.1 Bacteroidota bacterium
CACTGGGCTGCTTCGGTCCAAGTAACAATTGCGTGCAGAGAGCAGGAATGAATTTCCTCCCAGGGACCGGGGATTCCTCCGATAGATCGGCCCCTCGATGAGCATTCCGGAAGACACGGGGTTGATATTCACCTTCCCCCGAATGCCCTCCAGGGAGGGAGCCTTCGTCCTGATGTCCATCACCGATGAAACCCTGCCCCCGTACTGGGCGGGAAATGCAGCAGAATACACGTCCACAGATTTGATGTAGTCCGCATCGAAGATGGAGAACAGCCCCAGGCTGTGAAATGGGGAATAGACCACCATGCCATCCAGCAAGGTCATGTTCATGACAGGCGTCCCCCCCCGGATGTACAACTGTCCACCCTGGTCTCCTGTGAAGACCACCCCTGGAAGTACTTGCATGTACTGGGCAAGGTCGGGAGCTCCCATCGACGGCATCAGATTGATCTGCCGTGCCGAGATCCTGGTCACCCCCGCCTCTATCTCCCGCTTCTGAATCTTCCCGAACTTCTGGTCCGTGATTTCCACGGTGGCCATCTGCGTAGAACTCTCCAGCATCTTGACCTTCACGTTTGCCTTGTCCCCGTCCACCACTGACACCGACAGGCTGACGTCGTCCATCCCCACATAGGTGACCTCCAGGGTGTGGTCGCCGTCAGGGACATTGCTGATGACAAATCCTCCGTGGTCATTGGTGGTGGCACCTATCCCCAGGTTCCGTATCATGACATTCGCACCGATCACCGGGTCGCCTGCCTGGTCCAGAATCGTTCCCTGCACGATCCCTTTCTGTGCGGATGCTTCTGAGACTGCCACCAACATACACCCCAGCACGAGCAAGAGCGACAACCGAGGAGAATTCAGCATGGCCTTATATTCTGGGATCAACGTTTTCCTTAAAATCATGGAATCTGCGTAGGTGCCTGTCAGTTCAGCAATTTGTAGATCAAGGTTTTCATCACATGCTCGTCGCCCATGTGGGTGGACTGGATGCCTTTCAGGTAGAGATCGGCCTCCAGAATATGGGCGAGGTTGCGGTACAGCTCCAGCAACCCATAACTGCGCACGGCCACCACGTACTGCCTGGCGACAAAGGGATGTATCTTGAGTTCCCTAGCTATTTCAGACTCTATTGTCAGCTTGCGTGATTGAAGCCGGAGAAGCTTGGCGTAGAATTGAAACAGCTGAAATACAATGAGTACAGGAGGGTTTTCCTTCACATTGCGCATCAGGTGGGAGACAATCCAGTGGCTTCTGGCGTGATCCCGCGCCCCCAGACTGTTCATCAGCTCGAAGACATTGAAATCCTTGTCCACATTGATCATCTCGAAGACGATTTCCGTGGAGATGTGCTTGCTGCCGCTTCCTGCCATGTAGAGGAAGATCTTCTCCAGTTCACTCTCGATCAAGGCAAGGTTGGTTCCGAGGTAGGCGGCCAGGATGCGCTGCGCATCGGGGGCGAGTGGATAACCCCGCTTCGTGCAGTAGTCTTCGATCCATGCGGGTATCTGATTGTCATAGAGGGCCTTGCTTTTGAAAACAATGCCATTTTTCTCGATGCTCTTGTAAGACTTGGTGCGTTGGTCGAGATCCTTCCCCTTGAAGGTCATCACAAATACGGTACTTGGAACAGGATTGTCCAGATAACTTTGAATCCCGTCCCAATCGGATTTTCCAAACGACTGTGCCTCCTTGAGCATCACCAGCCTTCGGCTGGCCATCATCGGGAAGCTCCGCAACTCCCCGAGCAGCTTGGGAGCCTTGGTATCCGCACCGAACAGCACAGCCTTGTTAAAAGCTTCCTCCCCGGGATTCAACACCTTCTCTTCCAGCAACTTAGACAACTTATCCACATAGTAGGGCTCAGCCCCCCCCAGATAGTATATCGGCGCGAACTTCCTGGTCTCTATGTCTTTTTTCAGCTTCTCAAAATCCATGGGAGCTAGAAAGGATATCCGATGCCGAAATTAAGCTGAAAACGATTGCCTCCCAAATCATCCTTGACCGACCTCGTCACGAAGCGCTGGACATCCGGTGCATAGAGCTGCTTTGCCAGGTCGATCCGGAAGAGGAAAAATCCAAAGTCCAGCCGCAATCCCAGGCCTGCATCCAATCCCAGCTGCAGCAATGTCTCCTTCGAGAGTTGACCTCCGGGAAAATCGACCTGGCTTCCAGGCAGAAACCAAACGTTTCCAATGTCCGAGAAAACGGCCATTTTGATCCATCGGTAGACGTCCGTGCGAAGCTCCAGGTTCGTCTCGAAGGCGAGCTCACCACCGGGAGACACCAGAAACCCCAGGCCTCCCCCAGAAGCCGAATTGTTGCCCGAATAGATTCCCGGGCCGAGTGTATTGCTTTGCCAGCCACGCATCGAGTTTGTCCCACCTGAGAAGAACCTGGACTCGAAGGGTACGTAGTTGGTGAAATTCCACGGGTCGGCAAGGCCTGCATAGTTGCGCATCACGAACGAAGCGTGCCGGCCCAAGGGCCAGAAATTCTTCAGTTCGGCGGAGACCTTGAGGTATTGTCCGTAGTAGATGTTGTCGATCTGGGGAACCTTCCAGCTGGAGTCGACCTTGGAGAACCGGTCAATGAGATAGGGCGTGTTGCCGCCCATCTGAAAATTGGCCACAAGGCCGAGGGAATGTCCAGTCTTTCCAGGGGTGCCATTGTTGTAGGTGAACCGATAGTTACCCCAGGAACTGAACCTCGGCCTGAAGTCCTGGATGATCAGGCTACGAAGCTCTTCACTGGTGATCTTCCGAATCTCCTCCACGAAAATCGGCCCGATACGGCTCTGGATGAGGGTAATGACATAGGGTGACGCCGAGCTCTGGGCTTTCTTGGTGCGCGAACTATGGTACCACCGATAGTTCCAATCCACGCTGACGGCATTGCGCCAATAATCTACGCTCTGCTGACGGCTGCCGGTCACTATCAGGGAGGTGCTGGGCTCGAAGCCCTGCAAGTTCCTGTGCGCCAGGCCAGGAGCGACGATCCGGGGGAACTGCAGGCTTGCCGAAAGGCTGCCTTCGTAGAATGTTTCCACGATTCTTTCAACCGTGAGGTCATTCAACTGATGTCGGTAGAACCGGATGTTGCCCTTGCCGCTCAGGTCAAATTTCTCGGCACCCTTGAACATGAGCTTGTCCCGGAATGCGACCTCTGCACCGATGCCGGGCAGGTTGGATTTCAGGATCGGATCGGTTTCGAAAAAGCCCTCAAACCCCGCCTTTGCCTGAAACCGCTGCATCAATACCGTCTGTATCCCGAAATCCACCGTGTGATCCTCCACGACCACGGTCGGCTTGAGCAAGACATACCTGAAAATGCCGATGTTCTGAAGTCGCATCTGCGTCTTCCGCTCATTGGCCAATGTATACAGTTCGCCAGGCCTGAGTGCCATCAGCTTTTCCAGGAAATTCAGGTTCAGCCGCTCCAGTACCCTTTCGTAGGTGATGAATGTCACCCTGGAACTGTCACTGTAATGGCTTTTGCTGATTCCCCAAGCCTTCCTGAGTGAATCCGTCATCATGCCGGGCATGACGACCTTCATGACCCGGTCCACTTCAGGATCCACCTTGGCAGGCTCGATGATCATGGAAACCCTCCCGATTCTCAGCGGCGCGACAGAGTCTTGAATGCGTACCTGCACCCAGATCGGCTGGTAATCCTTGATCGCCACATTGTTTGGGAGCGTCCCCAGGGTATCGGGCGGAAGCGTGTCGATGTCAAAAAAGATCATCCTCGGCGAGAATGTATAATAACCATTGTTCCGCATGACGGCGACGATGCGGTTGCGCTCAGCCGAGAAGTTGTCCTCGACGTAGCAATCCCCCTTCCGCAAGAATGATCCGGACGTATTCTGAGAGAGCACCTTTCGCATTCCATCCTCCGCAACCTGCGGTGTGCGAATACTGTCGATGATGGCCGCCTTCCCTTCCGTGACCAGATAGGTGACATTGGCCTTCTGCCGATTCATCCGCGAGGTGCAGGTGTCTATGCGGTAGACTGCCCTGGCATGAAAGAAGCCCTGCGAGAAATAAACCGTCTTCAGGTTCTCCACGTCACTCGCCAGCTGGGTGCTGTCAATGATCACCGGGGCTTCACCTGCAGTATTCACCAGAAAACTCGCGATCGAATCCATGAGACGGCTGTTCGGTCGGAAAAAGTGAAGCCAACGTTCCGGGGGATATTCGTACTGCTGGAGGCTGCGACCGAAATTGTACAGATGAAGGTAGGTCTTGGGGATGAGCATCCTCCGATTAGGATGCGTCTTGACCGAGCTGATGAGCAAATCTCCACTGACGGTGCTGGCTCCGAGTTCCCTGAGATTCCCAATTCTGTCCTTGAGTGTGATGCTATCATTATCAGGCGTGTTCGACTTCAGGACACTGATCCTGGAGAAGGTGGGCTCCCCCTTCAGCAGGTATCGTCCCTCAGGGATGTAAAGGTTGGTGGCGCAGGAACTGCATAGGAAGACCAAACATCCCAATCCTCCCCATGCGGCTAGCCAGGATCGAAATGGCATCCTTCTGGAGTGAACCTGCGTGTCGATGGAAATGTTTATGTAACTTGCGTGTTCCAATATGGCAATGCAGCCACTGTCCAAAGCGAAATTACGACTTTTTGCAGCCCTACAGCTCAAAAAGATACGCTACGAGCATGGGTTGTACATTGCGGAGGGTGTGAAAATGTGTCGTGAAGCACTCGACAGCGACTACCCGGTGGCAGCGGTGGTGGTGCGCGCTGGAGTGACGATCCCTGCCGACCTGGCTGTCCAGCCCCAGCTGCTGTACGAGGCCAGTGTGGAAGACTTTCAGCAGATCACCACACAGGTGAATCCTGAAGGAATCCTCACCGTCCTCCGCATCCCGGAAGCACCCCTCTTCCAAGCCAGCTGCCCCACCGACCTCCTCCCCGGTGGCCCCGCATTCATCCTTGCCGCCCTCCAAGATCCCGGGAATCTCGGCACCATCATTCGAACAAGTGACTGGTTCGGGATGCCAAGCCTCATCCTCGGGCCGGGAACCGTGGATCCATTCAATCCCAAGGTCACCCGCAGCTCGATGGGATCCTTGTTCCGAACGCAACTGCACCTGTTTTCAGATCTGGAGTCATGGCTGACAGTCCATGCAGAACTTGTATGGTGTGCTGACATGGAGGGTGAACCCATTGACCAGGTTGACCTTTCGGCCCGTCCCTATGTGTTGCTGGGCAATGAGGCACTCGGAGTCCCTCCCGAGATCGCCCGCATCCAGGGACTGCACAAGGTCACCATCCCCAGGATCGGCAAAGCAGAGAGCCTCAATGCTGCATCGGCAGCGGCCATCTTCGCCTGGAAGTTGCGACATCGTTCATGACCGGCATGACTGTTCCCCTGTTCGGACCGAACTTGCGATGCCAAAAACGATTCTCCTGCACCGTATGTTTTTGCCTAGATTTGGACATCATATTCTGATCATGAAATCCAGATTGATCCTGTGGCTTGCGG
Source organism: Bacteroidota bacterium (assembly GCA_046050405.1). Lineage (GTDB taxonomy): Bacteria > Bacteroidota > Bacteroidia > J057 > JADKCL01 > JADKCL01. The sequence goes on from JBJOPY010000250.1 coordinate 5,498, forward strand.
CCATTTCATTTGTCGGTTGCCAATCTCCTTCCAGCAGTAGTGAGATTCCCTCCAGCGACAGCACGGCCAAGGATTCAAGCCACATCGCAACCGGGGATACCTCTGCGGTCGACTGCAGCATGGTACGAACGAACACCTCCGACCCCGATTCTGCCCGACGGCAGTCCATCGAGGGTGCCTTCAACGTACCTGAGGCGATGGAAGTGATTTATGGCTTGTATGACCGGAACATCGAGTGCTCCAAATGGGTCTGCAAGCCTCATGAGGCGAAGCGCTTCGAGAGCAAGGCCACGGGAAAGGGCACGTTGCATACCCGCGCTGCGGGTACCTATCCGATTGAAACTGCCGAAGGCAAGAAAATAATCCTATTGACAGAAACGCTCAGCCGGGAAAAGGATGATTGGGAGGATTGCCACGCCTGTGCGCCCATCCTGGGTGCAGCCATGTTCCAGCAGATCGACGACGACTGGTTCATCGAGGCCCTTCAGAAGGATCTCGGGGAGTTCGGTTCATGGGGAAGGCTGCCGGAGCGCCACCTGGCCAAGATCGGGCCGGACATGTACGGGGTGCTCTTCCGCGACCGATGGACAGGACAGGGAATCAGCATTGGAGCCATCGAAATCATAGGGATCGTGAACGAAAAGTTCCATGTTTTACTGAATGAAAACATCAGTTACAGCAACCGGGACGGATTCGCCGAGCCGGATGCCGAGCCAAGGGCCTTCAGCTATGATTCGCGCATCCAATTCGAGGAGAGGGGATCCGGTGAACCTTATGATCTCCTGATCATCACCCAAGGCACCAGCCCTGTGGACGGACCCGAAGGCAGTGGCCCCATCGTGGATGTTTCCAAAACAAAACGATTCAGGATCAAGGGGGACAAGTATTCCTTGGTCAGATAAGGCCGTCGAGATGGTTCACAGCCCGTACGGAAAGTCCACTCGCAGCAGGGACAAACTCGGCAAAGGAAAACCCTCTGGTGGAATCCCGATCGGGAGACGATTTTTGCAATTCGGAGAACCCTTCCAATGAAAAGGAGAATGAAACGACTGCGAACACTCGCATTCCTGGTCGGCACGGTGATGACGGTGCAGGCACAGTCTGCTGAGGACGGCAATCTCATCCGTGCAAGCATCGTCGGCAACGCCGAGGATGCCGCCCGCTCCATCGCCCAAGGTGCCAAGATAAACTGTCGTGACGGCATGGGCAGGACGCCCCTGCTCCTTGCCAGCAAACTTGGCCACTCTCCATTGGTGGCGATTTTCCTGAACATGGGCGCATCCCTCCAAGCCACTGATGCGGAAGGCTCCAATGCCTTGATCACTGCAGCTGAAAATGGCCATCTTGAAACCGTCCAGAGACTTCTGTCCTGGTGTCCAAACCTGGAGGCAACCGACAAAAACGGAAGGACAGCACTGATGGTCAGTGCGGAAAATGGTCATGTGAGGGTTGTGGGTGAGCTCCTGGAGGCAGGCGCGATGCCACAGTTTACCAAGGATGAGCGTTTTGATGCCGCAAAAACGGCCTCGAACCGGAACAGCATGAATGCGAAGCTGGTGAATGCCATCCAAATCCATGACGAGCAGACTGTCCTCGGCTTGATACATGAAGGGGCCTCGCCCGATGCACGCAGCAAGCGCGGAATCCCGGCACTGATCATGGCCGCCTCCCGTCAACAAACCTCCATGGTGGCCGCCTTGCTGGAAAATGGTGCCGACGCCGATATCCGAGCCTCAGGCAAGGAGAATGGAATCGAGCAACTCTCGGCACTCCATGTCGCTGCCTCCAATGGCCACGCGGACATCCTCCGATTGCTCCTGGAGCATGGGGGAAATGCAAACTGTCAAGACAAATCAGGGCATACGCCGCTGATGGCCGCTGCAGAACGAGGGCACACTGTCGCCGTCCTCCTGCTGATCGAAAAACAAGCCGATGTCAACCTCCAAGACTATGAGGGGCTGAGCCCACTCTTCCTGGCCACTGTCTCAGGACAAATCAACGCAGCCCGCGTCCTCCTGGAAAACGGTGCCCATCCTGACCTTGCCGACGACCACTCCACCACACCTCTCATGGTTGCAGCGCAGCAAGGCGACCTCGAAATCGTCAAGCTCCTTCTGGACAAGGGAGCCAATGCAAACATATCCCGTGGCCCGAATGGTTTGCGGGCAGCGGACTTCGCCCTGATGAATGGACACAGGGACGTATCGGCATTGCTGCATGAGTAGCGGTTCCGAATGCATTCCCAATCCATCCGCCCAGATTGGGGTGACTTAGGGTCAGGGGGTAAGCGTGGCAGCGAAGTTGTTCTAACTGTGTGTATCCGTAACCCTGGGGTTTGAAGCCCGGGACTCCTCCCCTAGCAACTTCATTTCACAGGAGGTTCATCCTTTTTGCGACAAATCCACAACCTGTCAGGCTAAGTTACCTACCCAGTATCACCAGTTCGGATGGGTCTCCATGCCCCGAAATATGCAGCAGATCTCCGGTGTCAGCGCCTGTCACCTGGAAGTCCATCCAGCATGGAAGATTGGAAGCCGCTGCTGGCTTTCCGTGGCAAGTCGCAATGCCTGGGAGCCCTTCAGGGATTCGGCGAAACCGCAACTCCCAAACCCCCAAGAAACGGAAAATGGAAGCCTGCCCACCTCAATCCACCTTCAGAATCCTTCCTTTCAAGTCCTGCCTGCCTGTCCTTACACGGTACAGATAGATGCCCGCTGGCATTTCGCTGAGATCGGCGCTCAGATGCCTTATGGCAGCAGGGTTTTCCGGCTCGGACAGGACGGTGACCCTCTGTCCAGCGGCGTTGAAGACCTCGAGGATGATCTCACCATTGCCGAGGTGGACGAGCTCAAACTCGGAGATGCCATGGCTGGGGTTCGGGGCGACGACGAGGTAGCCACCTGCCTCGAAATGAACCTCGACGGTCTTGGAATGGCTGACACCGCCATTCAAGTCCACGGCGCTCACACGGTACCGGTTGGTTCCGGCCATTGGTGCATTGTCATACTGGTCGTAGCTGTGCATGGCTCCCGGGGAGCCGATCGGTTTTTCGCGGCCGATCGCCGACCATTGACTGTCGGCCATGCCCCTCTCGACCACATAATGGCTCAGGCCATGCGCACGGATGGCATCCCAATGTAGCTTCACGCGGTCTTCCTCAGCCTTGGCACTCAGTCCGATCCCATCCACACCCAGAACGCCGCAGGCATTCACGGTCACTTGGTCGGTGAGGTTGCAGAATCCATTGTTGAGCGTGACGGTATAGGCCGTCGTACTGGTGATCCCACTGACATCCGGATTGGCGATGTTCGTGGCGGACAGGAACGTGGAGGGCGACCACGAGTAGGTGACGGGAAAAATTTGTGGCGTGAACCGGTATGCATCGCTGGTTGCATTCCATGGAACGTTGTTGCGGCCGGGAACCGTATGGGCGATGGTCCCCGTCGGATCCTCGATCCCCTGCACGGACTGGTGGAGAAGCGTGACCGAACCATTGTGGAACTCGATCTCGTTGGTGGTTTCATACAGGATCACCTGGGCGGTGACGCGTTGCCCCATATCGCAGCACTGGGGAACCCCCAGGTAGCTGACGACAAACATCCTGTTCGGAGGGAATCCTAGTGTCTGGTAGGTGACCAGGCCGGCTGCTGGCTGGGCACCGGGCGGGTAGAGGTCGCGCCAGGCCACGGCGATGATGTTGTTCGGGCTCAGGACATTCGGCAAGGTCTGCTGATCGAAGGCGGCACTCGTCCCGGTGGGCGTGATGAAGCCATTGGAGCTGATCCTCATGCTCGTGTAGTCCTTGCAGAAGAAGGTGAAAGGGAATCCTATCGGAAGCAGGCCCGTCAATTCGTCGTCCGCCATCATGAGCGTCGTGCCTCCCGGAGGTATCGGTGCGAAGGGTATGTTCGTGACAGCGTAAGTGCTGCAATAATTGGCGGAGGGTGGCCCGGTGTAAACCGCATTCAAGGAAGTATTGCTTCCTACGGGACAGACTATCTGGTCCAGCCCGGCATTGACGCTGGACACTTCGACGGGCACACCTGCCGTGTCACTGCATGCGCCGTTGCTGGCCACTGAGAAGTAGGCGGTGGAAACGGTGGGCAGGACTGAAACAACTTCCCCCGTCGAGACTGTCGTACCCAGTGGCGCCTGCCAATTCACCGTATACGGTGGCGGAGGCTCCAGTTGAAACCTGTAGGCGTCATTGGTCGCCGTCCAGTCCGAATTGTTCCGCCCGGGGACGGCCAGGGCAAGTGTACCCGTACTGTTCTCGATCCCCTGGGTGCCGGGCCTGATGTTGTTGATGCGGGTGTTATGGATTTCTATCTGGTTGGAAGTTTCATGGAGGATGACCTGTGTGGACACGTCGGGATTGGTGTCACAGCAGTAGGGCACGTTGCTGTAGGTCACCACAAACATCCGGTTCGGCGAGGATCCCGTGGTCTGATACGTGATCGACCCCGATCCCGGGGGGTAAAGATCATGCCATCCCGCAGCGATGAGGTCATTCGGGATCGTGGAATTCGGCACGAATTGGCTGGTCGCTCCCTCGAAAGAGTTGATGCCGAAGGTGATGAAGCCATTGGAGCCGATATAGACTACAGCATGGGTATTGCAGTAAAACGTGAAATTGAAGCCAATCGGGATGGCTGCGCTCACCTCTTCGTCTTTCAAGACAAGGGGGGCACCGGGTGTCATGACAGGGGCAAATGGAATGCTCAGCACCTGATAATTTGTACAGTTTCCGTTGGTAACGTTTGCGGTGAGTGTTACAGGGGATCCCGCACAGGATTGTATGGGCGAGGCAGTGGGTGCTGTGTTTATGAGAGCGTTGGAAACACTGACTTCCTGGGAACCGGTCATGCTGCATCCTGCCGCCGATGCCACGGATACGGAGTAAGTCGTTGTACTCTTGGGCGTGCAATCGGGATTGCTGACCGTGGTAGAGGATAGACCATTGCCGGGCGACCAAAGATAGGTATAGGCTCCCGACGGATTGGGGGTCGCTGACAGGGTGGTGGTGCTGCCGTTGCAGATCGTGGACGGGGCTCCCATCAACAAGTAAAATGATGGGACAGGGGTGACAGCGATTGTATCCCTGTTCTTACAAGTTGCGGGGAGGTTGCTCACCGCTTCGTAGGTCGTGGGGACGAGAGGTTTAGCGGTCGGATTCTGGCAATTGGTGCAGCTGAGGCTGCCCGGTGTGCCTGAAAGGATATTCCAATTGAAGGCAGTCCCACCTGTGGCTCCTAATTGTAAAGGGCCTGCGCTGGCACAATACACCCGGTCAGGTCCAGCCGATGTCCCTTGAACAACTGTGATATTGATGGAACGGGTTTGCTGACTGGTGACCTCGCACCCATTGTCCTTCAGGGTCACGACCAAGGATTTCTGCCCGGCATCGCTGTCACTCGGCGTCCAGGAAAACGAGGCGGTTTGAGGGGAGAGTCCCGATCCCCCCACAAATACTCCTCCCGGGATGGCATTGTTGGAAGTCCATGTCAAGGATTGCCCTGAATCTGGATCAGTGCCGGATATGCTGAAGCTCAGGTTCTGGCCAGGGCAAACCGAAATAGCGTAAGGGCTGGTTTGGTCGCCGTTCACCACACTCGACACTGACGGAGCAATGCTTGGTGCCTTGTTCGCGCAATTGAGTACAACGACCTGCATGTCGCGGGTGGTCGTCCCAATCAAGACTCCACTGCGGTATTCTGAGACTCGGACGGTGACCAGGCAGCTCTGTGCGATGGTAGGGTTCATCGTAATGTCGCCGTTGGAACTGTTGATGGTCATTGCCGGGGAGGAAGTCATGGGATTCAAGCCACTGAAACCACTTGAATAGGCCACGGAGTTTCCAGATGCACGTTTTGCATTGATGAGATTGAAAACCAGCGAGTCACCATCAGCATCCAAGGCGGCATGGTTGTACACATAGGAATTGCCAGAGCAGATGAAAGGCACTGGAATGGATGTGAACCTGGGGGAAGAGTTCGTGGGGGCAAGGACATTGTTCAGGGAGGCATCGACAGATAGAGATTGATAGCTCGGGTTGACAAGTGTTG
>JBJOPY010000251.1:0-6849 GCA_046050405.1 Bacteroidota bacterium
TGTTTAAAAAAAATTTAACTGGCGAGTGATTGCGCTCGAAAGTGTTTCCGAATCCTGGAGGGTGGATACAGCGGCCTCAAGTGGATACCCCAATCGGGTGGAACGAAAATGCTCCACCCGATCGGGACATGATCAGATTTGTCACCACCAGATTGTGGGATTTCCACACGGAAACTCCAACGCGGCCTAGCTTCTTCCCAGATAGACCACCGTCCAGCCTGCACCCCCCTGGTCCACATGCGCATCCTCGGCCCGGCGAACCTCGGGCATGGTGGCAAGCAACTCACGGATCGCCATTCTCAATGCGCCGGTTCCCTTCCCATGCAGGATCCGAACCTCCGACAGTCCTGCGAGCAGGGCATCGTCGATGAACCCGTGAACCACTGGCAGGGCCTGCTCCACGCGGAAGCCCATCACACTGAGCTCGGTGGAGATGTTGGCCTTTTTCTCGACCATGGCACCCGCACGCCTCAGCATGGGGAGATTTCCATCCCTGGGAGGCTTGATCTTCACCAGATGCCTGGACTTGATGGTGATGCGCATGTCACCCAGCGAAACGACAGCACGCTTGTCCATGAGCTCGAGCACCTGCCCATAGGAATTGGAATCGGAGAGCATCACCCAATCCCCCACGCTGATTGCCGCCCCAGGCATCGTTTCAGGTGCCGGCGTCTCGTCCAGCAGCCCAGCTTCGGCGGCATCCGCCTCCAATTCCCGGGACTCCTCAGCAGGGAGGGCAGGCAGCATCTCCGCCAGCTCCCTGCGGATGACTTTCGTACGCGCCTTGTCGGCCTGTACTTCACGAATCTCCCGAATCGTATTCTCTATCCTTGCATTCGCGGTGTCGATCAGGGCTTGAGCCTTTTGGTGCGCCTCCCTCAGGATTTTGGATTCCTCGTCCTTCGTCTTCTGCAGCAGCGCCTGGTTCCGCTTCAGCAATGCAGCCAGCTCCTCGTTCTTCCTCCTGTTGTCCAGAAGGACTTGGTCGAGCTCGGTCTTCTGGTCCTCCAGCTTGAGCAGCAAGTCCTCCGTCTGCAACTGCGTTCCCTCGATCCTCCCTCGCGCATCCTCCAGCATCTCCTTGCTGACACCGACATTCTGGGCGATCTCGAAGGCATACGATCTCCCGGGAATCCCCACGTCGATCCTGAATGTGGGGGACAGTGTCCGGGGGTCGAACTGCATCGCCGCGTTGACGATTCCAGGCTTACGGTCGGCGAACGCCTTCAGGTTCCCGTAATGCGTCGTGACGATGCCATAGGAACCCGAATCCACGAACCGCTCCAGGAATGCCTCCGCAATGGCGCCCCCGAGGCGAGGATCCGTCCCGCTGCCGAATTCATCCATGAGAAACAGCTTGCCCTCCCTCAGCTGCCCCAGCATCTCCTGCATGTTCTTCAGGTGGGAGGTATAGGTACTGAGGTCGGCCTGGATGGACTGTTCGTCCCCAATGTCCACGAAGACATCCGTGAACCAGGGGAATTCTGAGCTTTCATCGACCGGGATCAGCAGGCCTGACTGAAACATGAGGACCAGCAGGCCGACCGTCTTCAAGGTGACCGACTTGCCACCGGCATTCGGGCCGGAGACGAGGATGATGCGCTGCTGGGGGGTCAACCGGAGGGAGAGGGGGACTACCCTGTCCTTATCACCCTCCATCCTCATCAGCAGGCTGGGGTGCCTGCCCTTGACCAGCAGCAAAACGCGATTCCCTGGCTCGAAGCGTGGCCGCATGGCATCCAAATCCACTGCCAGGCTTCCCTTCGCACGGATGAAATCCAGCTCCGCCACCACCTCCGCATAACGCTTCATCATCGGCAGATCCTCCCGAAGCTGTGCCGTCAGCGCCATGAGGATCCGCACAATCTCATTGTGCTCCTCCAAGGCAAGCTGCCGGATACGGTTGTTGGCCTCCAGGGCGGAGGATGGCTCCAGGAAGATCGTCTGTCCGGACTGCGAAACGTCCTGGACGAAGCCCTTGATCCGCCCCTTGAAATCCGCCTTCATGGGAATGACAATGCGGTCATTGCGGATGGTTAATTCCGAAGCCTCGCTCCATCCCCTCTCCACGGCATTCCTGAGGATAGACTGCATCGATTTGCGCAGTTCTGCGCTCGCCTGGACCTGGGCACGGCGCAACTCCTGCAGTTTGCCACTGGCGTTGTCCCGGATATTTCCACGCTCATCCACCGCCGACTCGATGGCCTTCAGCAATCCCTGGTTCCAACTCAATCCCTGGACCAAGCCATGGAGGGTGGGGTACTTTGCCTGCCTGCCATTGAAATAGGTGATCAGTTCCCGCACCATTTTCAGCCACCGCAGCAGCTGGAAGAAGTCCTTCGTCTGCAACCAGTTCCCTGGGATCGCTGCATGCTGGAAAAGCGGAGCCAGGGAGTCCGTGTAGTCCAGGGAGAAGCCCTCGTCAAACCTCAGCAGGTCCCGGCACTCCTCGACCTTGGCCAATTCCTGCGGAAGGAGATGGCTGTGCTGCAGCGGCTGGAGCTGCCTGCAGCGTTCCTTGCCTTGCTCTGTGGAGGCCCTGTCCTCCAGTCGCTTGCGGATTTCGTGGTATCCGAGTTTGACTACTGTCTGTTCGCTCAGGTTTTTCATGGAATTGAGTTATCGGGTCGCGTCGCCAGGAGATGTCCGGATGGGCTACATCCGCATCGCCTCGCGCTCCAGCTCCAGGACCACCAGTTTGAAGATGGTGTCCAGCAACTCAGGCTGGGATTCATACCATTGGTAGCTGGCGGAAAACTGGCTCTGATCGATCTTCGCCCGCTGGAGCACGAGCCGATTCATTTCCTCGTATTTCCGGATCCTCTGCTTCGGATCCCTGGTGGTTTGATCGACACCCACATAGGCGATCTCCAGCTCCTTCAGGACTGGAACCATTTGATCCACCGGGAGGAGATGGTCCGGTTTGGTTTCACTGCCACACCCCCCCATGCCCATCCAGGGCAGGAACCACGCGACAAGGCACCAAAGTTTGTGCAACCGTTTCATATCGAGTACTCGTTCCGCAAAAGTACTTCTTTTTGGGATGGCCGGATGATTTCCCGGCTACACGGTCGCCACAAGGCAGCCCTTCAGGGAGGGTCGTCGGTGGGCAGGCTTGCGCCGGTGGCGGGGAGGATCTGCGCAACCGGCCGGCGATCCACCCCCAATCTCCGCCCCGGCTCCACTCGCGGGGGGAACTACCCGGAAAATAGCAGATCGCGGGAAATGAACAGATTGTCCGGGGATGGCCGGGAGGGAATCCTGGGCCGGGGTTCCCTTCCCAAGCTGAGCGTCCATTCCATGGATGGACTCCTTCGCCTGCGAAGGGTATCCCTCCCGTCGAAAGGACGGCAAATGATTCAAGGTTCTCCATGGACAAATCAGAAATTCCTGTATTTTTGACCTGAAAGCAGGACAAGGCTGTCGAAGTCGGCTGTCTTGGAAACTGGCGGTTCAAAGGCTTTTGAATGGAAAAACGAAACACATGAACACATAAAAGCTAATTTCAAGTCTGGCAGTAGCATTTGGCCTAATTTCCCAGGAGCAACCAACCAGGCGATTTTAATACCCAAACAACGATCATTACAAGAAGACATGAAAATGTTCATTCTCCTCCCAGGATTGGCATTGACCATGACTGCCTGTATCAGGGAACATTCCACCCTGACCGAATTTGTCGTTGACAACCATTCCGGGCATGAATTGAGGATTCATGTTTCAAATTTCGAAACGGAAATTTACTCCTCTGTGGACACCACCTTTGTTCTACCCGTTGATTCCCAATGGACGCATCAATATGAGAATGACGGCAGAGAAGCTGTGTATCATCGTCCATTTGGTGCATCGTCAGATTCCATGACGATCCAGTTCAATGATACTGTTTACAGCATGTTCGACAAGGACAACCCTTCTCGCTACAACCCCCTGAAGATCGAGAACTATTCCGGTGGTAAAATCAAAAAAGGGCTTTATAGGTATACTTACACCTTTACCCAGCAGGATTATCTGGAGGCCTTGTAGCCTTCCCGACCGGAAAGGGAGTCACAGCGGGCTTCCGCCTCGCTCGCAGAGCCACCGAATATTCCGGTCGATACAGTCGGTGATGCCGGCAGATGCTGTACCACCCTGCAATGAACCTGCTCCCCTTCCCTGTTCGCATTGAACAGTGGAATCAAGGTGAGACAATTCAAGGAAGAATGGACAAAAATAGGCTGGAATTTATGGATTCGAGGGGGGGGCCGTGTCGAATTTTTGTGGACAGCCTGTCCCTGCCACAACCCGGCCAAGGACTTGCGCCGCCTCTCCCCCATCCTGCACCTGGAAGCCCGAACGGCAATGCTTTCCCTTTCTTCCCCATTGGGAACAGCCGTTGAAGGTGGCGTTTCCAGGCTCAAGGGTGTTCCGACCCAGCTCCGGGCGCTGGACAGGACGCAACCCGAGGTGCCGGACGGCAACCTACAAGAGGATTGGGGAGATCGCCCCGGCCGTGCACAGCGGAAAGGTCACCACCAAGACCACGGAAAGCAGAAATTTGGAGAACTCCCTGCCGCCTCCTCTGGAGGCGGCACCGGAAATACCCCCGGAAGCGCCGCCCCATCATCGCCGCCACCATTGGGAACCATATCATGGGTTCACGCTTATGCGAGCACCCGACGAGACGGGCCACCGCCAGACCCCCTCTCGCGAGCAGCTTGTCAATGGATGGGCCTCGACCGCTTTCCTCCAGAGATAACGGCATTCAACCTCGCATTCATCACAGACCACCTGAAGCGTGTCTCCACAAAGCGCCTTCCATTCTCAGCGATTCTTTCTGCCTCCGCAGCGTCCGTGAGCAGCCGCTCGATGGCATCCGCAAAATCATTGGCATGCTCACAGACGATCAGATCTTCTCCGGCCTCGGCTCCCAGCCCTGCATTCCCAGTCACAGACGTGATCGTCGGCATGGCCATCGCCATGGACTCCAGCAATTTGTTTTGAAGCCCTTGTCCACCGACCAGGGGAGCCACTGAAACCCTGCTCCGAAGCAAATAATCCCGAATGTCGGGGACGAATCCTGTAACCTTGATCTCATGCCCCTCCCACGCGCGGATCACGGATGCAGGACGTGCCCCCGCGATGCAAAGCCGTGGACGAATCCCCCGGGAATGAAGGATGGGAAGTACCTCCTCCACCAGGAATCTGGCACTCTGGACATTGGGGTGATAGCCCATATTACCGAAGAAGATCAGGTCGAAATCCTTTACCGCAGGCCTTGGAAGATCCTCGAAGAAGGCTTCCCCCACCCCGTTTGGGATGATATGCACCACCTTCCGCAACGGCGGAACAAGCCCGTTCGCGTCACGCGAACTGATGATCACGAGTTCATCGAAATGGGCGGCGATCTTCGCCTCATACTGCTTCAGCCGGCGTGACTCCGCCGCCACCAATGGACGCATCAAGAAACCCGATCCCGATACACGCTGCACCATTCCAATGGAAAAGGTGTCCATATAGTCCAGCACCCATTGGACCTGTGAGAATTGAAAAGGTAAATTCTCCCCCAGGCGGATCAACTGGACGAGGCAGGCCTCGATGCCTTGACTCCGGATCGTCTCGGAAATCACCGCCTTCATTTTCCGGGACCGGAAATAATTCACCTGGAAGGGCAGACGGTTGAATGCAGCCCGCAGAAGATTGGATGCCGCCTTCCACCTGGGATGCCGGACGACTTGCACGGTCTTGCAAAAAGCAACCCGCTCCAGGCCGTCCGCACCCACCTGATGTGCGCTCAGGCAGACCAGGTGAACCTCATGCTGCTCGGCAAGCCCCCGCAGCTGATACCAAGCCCGAAGCTTGTCCCCCTTTTCCAATGGCCACGGGAAACGCGACAGCACCACCAATACCTTCATTGGAGCACCTCCCGATAGAATTCTTCGAACGATCGACCCATCGCCTCCAATCCGAAACGGGAACGCGCTGCATCCATCGCCTTCCTGGCAATCCCCAGCGAAACAGAGGGCGAACCGACCAGGCTCCTGAACGCGTGCACCCATTCCTCGGCGGTATCGGCCAATGTGATTTCCTCCCCTTCATTCAGACGGATACCCTCAGCACCGATGCGGGTGGAAACCACACTGCGCCCCATCGCCATCGCCTCGACCACCTTGATCCGCATCCCTCCTCCGGAGAGCAATGGCACAATGAAAAAATGGCAGCCTTCCATGAATGCTGCGGCATCAGCGACCATTCCATGGAAGACCATTCCCTCCACCCTCAAGTCTTGCAAGTGCCTCGGCGGATTCTTCCCAGCCACCTGCAAGACGAGTCCCGGGATGATCTCCCTCAGCCTCGGCCAGACCTGCTCCAGGAACCAGATCAAGCCCTGAACATTTGGAAGCCACTCCAGGCTGCCGAGGAATCCTACATTCAGGTTGAATGCCAGTGGGAGCTTGGGTGCGAATGCAGACAAATCCACACCACCGTGGATGGTGCGCATGGGCCTATGGAATCCATGGGCGCGGTAGAGTGCCTCATCCTGATGTGCGATGGGGATGATCGCGTCATAGTCATTCAGGTGCGCCAGCTCCCATGCCTGGATTTTCCTGCCCAGACCCCGAAGGTAAAGCCTTCTGAGCGCGTTGCCCTCATTTTCTGCGAGCCGGTTCCAGATCAGGTGCTCCACATTATGGCTTCTGAGGATCAACCTCGCCGGGGAGGCCTTCCGGATGGTTTCGGAGTAGAGGCTGAGGTAACTGCCTTCCAGCTGGACGATGTCAAAGGCATGCTGACGGAGTACCCTCCCCAGCAACTCCGCAAATGGCTGCGACCAGAAGCGCACGACATTGTAAGGCATCCCCGTGAAAAGCCCTT
>JBJOPY010000252.1:0-5527 GCA_046050405.1 Bacteroidota bacterium
TCCACCTACAGTGTCTCGCTTGTGGACGGCGCGACCTCCTACATCTGGACGTTGCCCGGGGGATGGACGGGGGGCTCCACCACCACCTCCATCACGGCGACGGCGGGTTCGACGGGCGGGGCCATCACGGTGGCTGCCACCAACGACTGCGGCACCTCTCCCGCCGCCAGCCTGGAGGTGACGGCTACGATCTGTGTGGGAATGGAAGACCCCAACGAAGGACGGGTATCCCTCTCCATTTTCCCGAACCCCAACCGGGGGGAATTCACCATCGTTTCTGCCCGGAAAGGGACTTTCCTGCTGTACAACAGCCTGGGGCAGGAGGTTCAGACATTGCGGTTCGATGCATCCACCACTGCGGTGACGGTTACCCACCTGCAGAATGGGGTGTACTTTTTGGTGGGCGCAGACCGTAAGACTGCGGCTGAAAAAATCGTGGTGAACCGCTAGGAGGACGGATGGGTTGGGCGATGGCCTCGCCGCTGGCTCTCCGCCCTGAAAATGGGAGCTCTGGCTCGCCCCTGCCGCTTCAGCGGCAGGGGCGACCTTGCTATTGGCGGCCTCCTTTGGGCAAGATGGGGGAAGGGGGCAGCCCCTCGATAGGCTTCTTCGGGGCTGGGGCATCGGAATGCCGATGGAAATGGTGAATGACGCATTGCTGCGGATACAGGAAACATCCCATGGATGGCCCACGCCTCCAGGATATCCGGCCGGGCCTGCGGGCTATGCCTGAGCCGCCCTGGTCCTCCCTAGAGGATGCGGAGCCGGCGGGATGGCATCCATCCGTCCTTGGCGCCGAGTTGCAGGAGGTACACGCCCGGGGGCAAGGGATCGAGGCCGATCGCGGTCAAGACCCCGGTCACCGGCCCCGATAGCAGCACCCTGCCGAGCAGGTCGATGATGGAATAGCGGAAGCCGTGGCCTGGCCGGTAGCCCTCCATCAGGAGTTGCACGGACCCGTGGGCTGGATTCGGGAAAACCTCCCATGTAAAACCGGGTGCCAAGCCCTGTTCCGTTCCCACATGGCAGGGCTGGGAGGGCCGGGTCCCGGTCAGGATGCCCCGGCGGCAGAATGCATCCTGGAAGTAGGCATGATGCGCCCCTCCGTACAGGTTGCTGTCTGCATCGAGGTAGGCCAGTGCCGCATCTGTCAGCGTCATGTAGGGTGAGTTTCCATAGAGGCTCTCCAGAAAAATCCTGTCGGAGGCCTCCTTCCCGACCAGAGGCCATACCTCCATCAAGGTCGAGACCCAGATGGTGCCGTAGAGATAGATGCTGCTGGTGGTGGGAGGGGGATACAGGGTGGGATCCGACGCACTTCTGCCATCCCAGAACTCATTGTGTCCGTCCCAGGTGAAGACGTTCTTCCAGAAAGCATAGGACAGTCCCCTGGACCAGGTGGTGGCCAGGTAGTCACCCATCCCCTCGTCCAAACCCTCCCGTTCCCAGCCCGTATTGCTGCCCGGGGATCCTGCATCGCTCAGGGCATGGCCGTACTCATGGATGATGACATCGGCATCCTCTGCATCGTCCACGCCGCCCTCCCCGAAGGCGATGCGGGATTCAGCTGCCACGTAATGCGAGTTGTCTTCGCCGTTCAGCCCATGCGGGTCCGCAAGTATGCCATCGGCCCTGAGGTTCATGAACCCGAGGGACTGCACGTACCGCTGGAAAGTATCGATGTGGTAGTACACCATGGCATCCTCGAATCCAGATGCGCTCCGCTCGAAGACAAAGCTGCCGTCTGTGCTCGTCGCGATGGGGACGTACGGGGCCTCATCGTCCTGCAAGGTGACATAGGGGCCGGCGAGGGTGAACCGCGTCCCGTCCCAGGTGAGCCCCCGGAGATTCACAGGGATCCGCTGGGCGCCCAGGGCAGGGATGTCTCCGTCCGCATGGTCGGCATAGGGGCTCCCATAGGCCGATCCGGAGGACGTCAGGGGATCAGGGAAGAAGACCATCGCATTCCCGGTCGTATCCGTGGCCACCGTCCCCAGCGGCTTGCGATAGGCGGCGGCGTCCCGGCGGAGCAGCGCGTGCAGGTCGTCATCCGAAAGGATCAATTCCCAGGTGCGGGTATCCGCCGTGTAGCTGACACGATGGGCCGGGAGGAGGAGCCCGTCTTGCAGGTAGTAGCACCTCGTGTTTGGAAAGAGGTGGAAATCGGCGGAGCCGCTGTCAAGCATCTGCGGCAGCAGTGCCGCCACTTCCGCTTCGCTGCGCTGGAAGGCGCCCGGGGTGCCGGCAAACGCCTGCAGGTGGTCCAGCAGGTTCATGAACCGCATTTGACGGTTGAGATTGGCCTTGATCCCGGCCAGGTGGATGGGAATTCCCTGCCACGTTTGCTCGAAGGTGAAGTGATAGCCCCCGGGGCTTGCGATCCCATGGCCCAGGGACAGGTCGCATCCGAGCGCCTGGACGAGTGGCTTGTGCGCAAGGATGGCGGCCTTCACCGCCTCGGCGTCGGCATCGGGGGGGAGTCGCTGGCAGAACTTCTCGTAGATGCCCCTGCTGGGTTGATCCGGCCTCGCCAGTGGATCGGCTGGCATCTTCTGGGCCGGCAATGGCATCAGCGCAGCGATGAGGCAGGAAAGCAGCAGGACCTTCTTCTTCATTGTCAAGGCTCAATCTTGGGCCAAGATACCCATTTTACGGAAGACCGCCACCACTTCGGGATGGTCCCGAAGCCTTATGTCGAATGTCTGCTGGCAATCGGAGCCGTACTCGGAATGGCTGGGCTTCAATCCGAATTTCTGGGCCACCTGGCCCACCTCGGAGGTCTGTCCGTAGGCAAAGCGGATGTGCACAGGTGCCGTCAGGGTGCGGATCCCCTTCACGGCCGCATCCAGGGCCGCCGAGGCCGCCGACCCATACGCCTCGATCAACCCGGGGATCCCGAGCTTGGTTCCCCCGAAATAGCGCACGACCACCACCAGGACGTCATAGAGCTGCCGGCGCTTGATTTCATTCAGGATCGGGTCGCCCGCACTGTGGCGCGGCTCGCCCGCGTCGCTGGCACGGTAACGCATCCCGTCCGGCCCCAGCCGCCAGGCGTAGCAATGGTGCCGCGCATCATGGTACTTCTCCGCCATGGCGGCCAGATGCGCCTCCGCCTCCCCTTCCTCCCGGATGGGAAGGGCAAACCCCAGGAACCGCGATCCCTTCTCCCGGCATCCCCCTTCACCCGTCCCCATGATCGTATGGTACACATCATTCACCGGATGCAAGCCCCCCTGTCGCGAATCGTCCCTCATCCGTTCAGCATCACCACAGCCCCGGTCGCCACCAGCAGCCCCGCCACCTTCCATCCATTCAGCCGCTCGCCGAAGAAAACAATCCCCGCCAGGGCCATCACCAGCAGGATCGCGGTGTTGTTGACCGGATAAAACACCGTCCCGTCAAAGTAACGGAGCGCCCCTGCCAGGAATACGATCGAGTAGTAATTCGGGATCCCCATGAGCAGGCCGCCCAGGACGGTCGGCGCATGGAGGCGCAGGGTGCCGTGGATTCCCTTGTAAACGAACACCGGCAGGCTCGCCGCTGCGGCCGCTGCAAACAGCACGATGACATAGGCGCGATGGTCCACGAGGCCGCTGTATTCCTGCTGGATCACCCGGAACAAGGCATCGCTCGCCCCGCTGCCCAGAAACAAAATCGCCGACAAGGCCGGCACCCTCCATGGATGCTCCTGCGGATCCATCGGCCTTTCCCTGCCTTGCTCTCCGAAATGGACCATCCAAATGGCTGCCAAGGCAAGCCCCACGCCCACGAATCGCAACCAGGCCATCGCATCCCCATAGAACAGCCAGGAGAAGAGGACCGGGATCACCAGTGACATCTTGGCGACGATGGTCATGTAGCCCAGCCCCACCCGGTGCGTCATCCAGCCCATGATGCTGAACAGAATGAAAAACGAGGCGCCATGCACCGATGCGAGGATGGCCACGGTGGGATGGGCGGCGACATGGTGGAATGCCAGCGGGACATCCAGCCAGCCGACCAGGGCCGCCGCCAGGTAATTGATCCCGATACAGATCGGCAGGTCCACCGGGTAGCGCTGGACATACCTCAGCCCGATGAGGAGGATGCAGGTGGAGAGGATGCAGAGGGCCAGCTGGACGAAGCCTTCCATGCATCAGGGTCTCAGGCGATCGCCGTACATCTGGTCGTAATAGGCCTGGTACGCCCCGCTGCGGACATGGTCGGTCCATTCCTGGTTCTGGAGGTACCAGTCGATGGTCAGGCTGAGGCCTTGCTCGAAGGTCACGGAGGGCGACCATCCCAGTTCCTGTTCCAGCTTGGCCGGGTCGATCGCGTACCGGGCATCGTGCCCGGGCCGGTCGGTGACATAGGTGATCAATTCCGCGCTGGAGCCCGCAGGGCGGCCGAGCTTCTCGTCCATCAGCTTGCAGAGCAGGCGCACCAGCGCGATGTTCTGCCATTCGTTTTTCCCCCCGATGTTATAGGTTTCCCCATTTCTTCCATGGTGGTAGATCGTATCGATCGCACGGCAATGGTCCACCACCCACAGCCAGTCGCGGACATTGAGCCCCTGGCCATAGACGGGGAGCCTCTCCCGTGCGACCACGTTGCTGATGAAGAGCGGGATCAGCTTTTCTGGAAACTGGTGGCTGCCATAGTTGTTGCTGCAATTGCTGAGGACGAATGGCAGCCCGTAGGTATTGCCGTAAGCCCGGACGAAGTGGTCGCTGCCCGCCTTGCTGGCGGAGTAGGGACTCTGCGGGTCATAGGCCGTCGTTTCCAGAAAATAGCCGCCATCGTGCAGTGAACCATAGACCTCGTCCGTCGAGACATGGTAGAAGCGGACATCGTCCCGCATCCTCCCGTCCCGCATCCATGCCGACTTGGCGGCATGCAGAAGATGGACGGTCCCGATGACATTCGTATGGACGAAATCCAGCGGTGAGACGATGCTGCGGTCCACATGGCTCTCGGCGGCCAGGTGGATCACCCCATCGAACTGCTCCCGCTGGAAGATCGCGTCCATGGCGGCTCCGTCCGTGATGTCCGCCCGGATGAACCGGTAATTGGGGGCGGCCTCCACATCCCGGAGGTTTTCCAGGTTGCCCGCGTAGGTGAGCTTGTCCAGGTTCACGATCTCGTAGTCCGGGTACTTGCCCACCAGCAGCCTGACCAGGTGGGAGCCAATGAAGCCCGCGCCACCTGTGATTAGAATCTTACGTTTCATGCGGGGCAAAGGTAAGGAATCTGCGTCTCCATGTCCCAAAGTTCCCCCTCCCGCACTTGATCCTCGCCCGTTCGCGATTATCTTTGCCGATGGCTAAGGACATGAAATGAGGATATAATGAAGGCACCCAAGGACAATACCCCGCAGGCAAGGCTTAGCTTTATCAGGATAGAAGGGCTGTTCGAAATGTTTGATTACCAGTGATTCCCTTCCCCTTGGAAGATTCAAAAACAGCCGAGATCCATACTGATATGCCCGTTTTCTCCCTCCCTTCAGAGCCGCTGTTCCCCCCGGTCTCCCATGCCGAGGAGGACGGAT
>JBJOPY010000253.1:0-3136 GCA_046050405.1 Bacteroidota bacterium
ACACGTAGGAAAACAGCACGTAGAGCACCGTGCAGATCGCCAGGGACCCCAGGATGCCGATCGGCATGTCCCTGCTGGGATTCTTGGCCTCCTGTGCCGCCGTCGAAACGGCGTCGAACCCGATGAAGGCGAAGAAGACCACGCCTGCGGCCCCCAGGATGCCCAGGATCCCCCCGAAATGATGCTCCACCCCTGCGGCATCCTTCACCAGGCTCGGCTCCGGGATGAAGGGGGTATGATTGGCCCCATCCACAAAGCTCCAGCCGAGGGTGATGACCAGGATCACGATGGCGACCTTGGTGATGACGATGAAATTATTGACGATCGACGACCCATGCGTCCCCCGGATCAGCAGCAGGGTCAGCACCAGCAGAATGCACACGGCAGGAATGTTCAGGATGCCCTGGACACCGGACAGGCTCTGCTGGAACGGGGAATGGCACCACTGGTAGGGAATCTCGTACTGCGGCCCGAAGAACAGCAGCAGCTTGTTGAAATACTCACTCCACGCGATCGCCACCGTGGCAGCCCCCACGGCATACTCCAGCACCAGGTCCCAACCAATGGTCCAGGCGGTGAGTTCACCCATGGTGGCATAACTATAGGTGTAGGCACTGCCGGCAATCGGAATCATGGAGGCAAATTCGGCGTAGCACAGCCCCGCCAATGCACAGCCGATGGCAGCCACGACGAAGGCGATCGTCACCGAGGGGCCCGCATTGTTGGCGGCGGCGGCGGCAGTCCGCACAAAAAGCCCAGCCCCGATGATCGCGCCGATTCCCAGGCCGATGAGGGATGTGGCGGTCAGGGTGCGTTTCAGCCCCTTCTCACCCTCGTCGGCATCCTGGATCAGGTGGTCGAGGGATTTTTTTCTCCAAAGTGAGGATGTTTCCATGAACGATATTTCTCTGAATGATGACAACCAACGCGTTTTCGGGCATTCTGCCGCACTGCGAATCTTGCCGGCAACCCTACCCTTCCCCAAACATAGTGAAAATCAATTCGCCCTCCAATCCATCCCATTTTATTTTCCGCTCGGCCCTGCCTCCCATGCACACAGGCATGAAGGCACCCCGGGTGAACCCCGGCCTGCGCAGGACGGACCGGGCAGCGGTCATTTCAGCACCTTCACCGTCATCTTGATCTCCTCCACTGGAGCGTCTCCCGCCCCGGTCTTCACCTTGGAGATCTTTTCGAGCACCTCCATCCCCCCCACCACTTCACCGAACACGGTGTAACTGGCGTCCAGGAACGGGGTCCCCCCCACGGTGCGATATACTTCGCGCTGCTCGGGGGTCAACTTGAAGACAGGCCATCCCTTGCGGAATTCACCATACTCCTGCTGGATGCGGGCATTGACGAGGGCGAAGCTGTCAGGATTCCGGGTCTGCAGGGCCTGCAGGTTCACCGTCCTCACCCAGCCGTTCTTAGGGTCAGCCTGCCATTGGGCGGAGACGTGGTTCTCGATCGCCATGGCAGCCTGCTGCTCCATCTGGTCCATTTCTGCGTCCGTGTACTTCTTTCCCACCACCAGGTAGAATTGGCTTCCGGACGATTCCCAGTTGGGATTGGCCTGATCGGACATTCTTGCCGCCGCGAGAGCGCCCTTCTTGTGGAAGAACTGCGGCAGGATTTCCCGCTGCAGGGTATATCCGGGGCCGCCCTCGCCCGCCCGCCCGGTGGCCCCCTTCGTGTTCGGGTCCCCACCCTGGACCATGAATTCCTGGATCACCCGGTGAAAGGTGGTCCCGTCGAAGAAGCCCTCTTCCGCCAGCTTCAGGAAATTCTCCTTGTGCTTGGGGGTCTCGCCGTAGAGCCTCACATAGATTGCCCCGTAGTCTGTGCTGATTTTTGCGTCCGCATCGGCAGGGACGGATTCACAGCCGCTGAAGGCCACAGCGGCCAGCAGCAGGAGGATAGGCAGTAAACGTTTTGGATTCATCTTTCCTTTGGATTTTTGAGAGATTTACGCCGCCATGGCGGCACTGTTATTTTTGCTTTTTCTGTTTCCCGGGCTTCACCTTGACCTCCATGGTCATCATGACGGGATCCTTGGGCCGGTCCCCGGGGAGCTTTTCGACCATGGCGATCCGGTCGATCACCTCCATCCCGGTGAGCACCTTGCCGAAAACGGTGTATTGCCGATCCAGCCAGGGCGAGCCTCCGATGGTCTTGTAGGCCGATCGCGCTTCCGGGGAGAAGCTGAAATCCTGTCCCAGCACCCCTTTCAGCTGTTGCTCCGCCCGGTTGATCTCATCGTCGGTCATCACCTTTCCCTGGACGATGTAGAACTGGGAGCCCGAGCTTTCCCGCTTGGGGTTCACCTGGTCGCCGAGCCGGGCGGCTGCGATCATTCCCTTCGCATGGAAGTACTGCGGGAGGATCTCCGCCGGAAGCGTGTATCCGGGCCCGCCGGTGCCGGCCAGGGACGCCTTTGCGGGATCCTTGCTGAGGGGATCCCCGCCCTGGATCATGAAGTCCTGGATCACCCGGTGGAAGAGGGTGCTGTCATACGCATGGCTCCTGGCGAGCTGCAGGAAATTCTCCCGGTGCAGCGGAGTGTCCTCGAAGAGCTGGATGCCCATGTCGCCGAACTTCGTGTGGAGGATCACATCCGGTTTCGGGGTGGCGGGATGCTGTGCCTTTTTTGACCGCTGGGCCATGGAAAGGCCCGGTGATGCCAGGAGGGCCAGCAGCACTGCCGCCCAGCCTGTCCAGTGAATTGTAGTCCTAGATCTCATAAATGTCTGCAAAATAATCAACGATATGGGATTTCAGGAAAACCTCCTGTGAAAAAATGTCCACATGCGGCAATGGCTGGATCTGTTCCCAGTGTGGCCAGCCGTCCTGGTCGAGGTGGCTCAGCCGGAAAAACCCTCCGGGAGCCAGGACGGCACACAACCCGACGTGCATCAGGTCGACCTTCTGCTCCTTCGTGAAGTCATGGGAAATCGCCCCGAGTTCCCGGACGCCCACCAGGAAGAGAATGGCTTCGAGGTCAGGCTTCTTCCCAAACCGCTGCGCGATGATCGCGCTGAGCAGGGCCCAGCGCTCCTGCAAGCGGCGCACATCGTCCTTTTCGGTTTCTTCAGCCATGTTGCAAGGTTAATTCCTGGATATATTGTTCCATTTCCCG
>JBJOPY010000254.1:0-7141 GCA_046050405.1 Bacteroidota bacterium
CGCAGCTCGAACGGGCTGGCGATGGTGCTGCTGCGGGAGTACTGGGATTGCGACTTGCGCGTGATGGAGTCGGTCGGGGAGCGGTTTTCCGCCATCCAAGGCCGCACCTGCGGTGTCGCCATCGGGGACAAGGCCCATGCGGAGAGGGGCCGCTTCCGTTATGTGTACGACCTGGCCGAAATCTGGAAGCGGCACACGGGGCTTCCCTTCGTATTTGCGGTATGGGCCTACCGGGCGGATTCCATCGGCAGGGAATCCCTGGAACGAATCCGGGCGGCCCTGGAGTGGGGGAGGCTGAATCGCCGCCAATCCGCTGAAAAATGGGCCGCCAACTACGGCTACGGACCAGAGGAGGCGATCCATTACCTGACGCAATCCATCTCCTATGCATTCGACTCCACCAAGCATGAGGCGATGAAGAAGTACCTTCATCTGCTGCAGGATGCCAGGCTGGCGATCAAGGCCACCGGTGGCTAGGCGATCCCCGCCCCGGTGGGAGGGCCATGAGGAAAATTATCGTCTGGAGCGATGATGAATTTGGGAATTGGAAGAGTTTTCCGAAATTTTGCAACATGGTTTCCCGGGGAAGCCAGAAAAAGAAGAAGTAAATCCTGAAAGTTGAATAGAATCCGAAAGCAATATGAGTCAAAAAATTAAGCTACTCTTCCCGATTGATTTCCAGGACGTCTCCCTGATGGCCTATCCCACGGTGGATTATCTGGCAAAGGTCTATGATGCGGAAATCTTCCTGATCTATGTCCTGGAGCCGCCGGCAGCAGCTGCGCGCCTCTTCTCCAGCTTTGACGAGGCGGAGGAGCGGAAGCACATCAACCTCCAGATGGACAAATTCATCGCGGAGAAGGGCAATCCCCACATCGTCCACCACAAGATCATCAAGGTCGGAAAGCCCTGGAAGGCGATCATCGAGGCCGCCAATGAACTGGCTGCCAATGCCATCATCATGGGAACCCACGGGGCGGCCGGACTGGGAGAGATCTTCGTCGGGACCAATGCCTCCAGGGTGATCTCCACGGCCCCCTGCCCTGTATTCACCCTCCAGACGAGGCAGGCCACACCGGGATTCCCCAAGATCATGATCCCGATCGACCTGACCCGGGAGACAGGGGAGAAGCTGGAACTCGGGGTGGAGTTTGCGAAGAACTTTTCGGCGGAGCTGCTGATCGTGTCCGTCCTGAGCAGCAAGAGCGAACGGGACAGGGAGCGCCTGAACCACCGCATGGCCAAGGCGGTCGCCCACGTGCAGCGGCAGGGCGTCAAGGTCGAATCCCATTTGCTGATCGCCATGGGCGATGTCTCCAAGGCCGTCCTGGACTATGCCACGGAGGCCGGTGTGGATCTGGTCATGATCATGACCCAGCAGGAAGGACAGAAGAAGCTGCGCGCCACGATCTTCGGGACAGATTCCGCCCAGATCGTGAACCATTCCAAGATCCCGGTGATCTCGATCAAGCCGAAGCGCGAGTACAACTCAGTGTCCTTCGCGGGAGCACACTTCAGCTGACCAGGAGGAGCTCCCGCAGTGCCTGTGAATGCGCAGTGGGAGCCGCCTCCAGGGGGTAGCCTGACCAGATCCTGGGAATGCGTCCGCTGTGGGATTCAAGACTTTCGGGTGTCTGCTGAAGGATTGTAAACCAATGTTTTTCTCCTTAAGTTTGCCGCATTTGGTCGCAGGGACTCCCCCAATAGATGGATTTTGGCAGAAAGAAAGTGTTTGAATGAGACAGCTCAAGATTAGTAAGCAGATCACCAACCGCGAATCCCAATCGCTGGACAAGTATTTGCAGGAAATTGGAAAAGTCGAACTGCTCACCCCTGACGACGAGGTGGAGCTGGCAAGGAGGATTCGTGAGGGAGACCATATCGCCCTGGAGAAGCTCACGAAGGCAAACCTGAGGTTTGTGGTCTCCGTGGCCAAGCAGTACCAGAACCAGGGCCTGTCGCTCGGGGACCTCATCAATGAAGGGAACCTGGGCCTGATCAAGGCTGCCAAACGCTTCGATGAAACGCGGGGCTTCAAGTTCATCTCGTATGCCGTGTGGTGGATCCGGCAATCGATCTTGCAGGCACTGGCCGAGCAGAGCCGCATCGTCAGGCTTCCCCTGAACCGCGTGGGTGCGCTGAACAAGATCGGCAAGGCCTTCTCCAAGCTGGAGCAGGAGTTCGAGCGTGAACCCTCGCCGTCGGAAATCTCCGAGATCATCGATGGCATGAGTGAAAACGAGGTGCAAGACACCCTGAAGATCTCTGGCCGCCACATCTCCATGGATGCTCCGCTGGTGCAGGGGGAGGAAAACCGCCTCCTGGACGTGCTGGAGAACGAAGAGGAGCCCAATCCAGACAGTGGATTGATCAATGAGAGCCTCAGCAGGGAGGTGGACCGTGCCCTGAGCACGCTGACCATGCGGGAGGCCGAGGTGATCCGGCTTTATTTCGGCATCGGGGTGGAGCATTCCCTGACCTTGGAGGAGATCGGGGAGACCTTCGACCTGACCCGGGAGCGTGTGCGGCAGATCAAGGAGAAGGCCATCCGCCGGCTGCGCCATGTGAGCCGCTCCAAAGGCTTGAAGGCCTACCTGGGATAACCCAGACGTGGGCCATGGGCGGTGCGCGGCACCCATCCCCGGCAAGCGGCTGCCCGCCTCCCCCCTCTGTACAGCTGTCGCACTTTTAGCCTATCTTCGCACCATGATTCACCGCCCGCGCAGAAATCGCCGATCCCAGGCCATCCGTGAAATGGTGTGCGAGACCTCGGTTTCGCAGCGCCAGCTGGTTTACCCCCTTTTCTTGATCCAGGGCAGCGGCCAAGCCGTCGAGGTCGCCTCCATGCCGGGCATCTACCGGCTGACGACAGACCGGATGCTGCAGGAAATGGAGGACTGCCTGCAGCTGGGGCTTCAAAATTTCATTCTCTTTCCAGCCTTCCAGGAAGCGCAGAAGGACAAGCATGCCACCATCAGCTGGGATCCCACCAACTTCTACCTACAGGCGATCCGGCGGGCCAAGCAGAATTTCCCCGAGGCGACCATCATCACTGACGTGGCCATGGATCCCTACAGTTCGGACGGACACGACGGCCTGGTGCGCGACGGGGAGGTCCTGAACGATGAGACACTGCCCATCCTCGCGAAGATGGCGGTGGCCCAGGCGGAGGCCGGGGCCGACATCATCGGCCCGTCCGACATGATGGATGGCCGTGTGGGGTACCTGCGGGAGGCACTCGACCAGAACGGCCATACCCAGGTGGGGATCATGGCCTATACTGCCAAGTATGCCAGCGCATTCTACGGCCCCTTCCGGGATGCCCTGGATTCGGCGCCCAAGATGGGGGACAAGAAGACGTATCAGCTGGATCCCGCGAACCGGAGGGAAGCCCTCATCGAGGCGCAGCTGGATCTGGAGCAGGGGGCAGACTTCCTGATGGTCAAGCCCGCCCTGGCCTACCTGGATGTCATCCGGCTGCTGAAGGACCGCTTCGACCTGCCCATCGTCGCCTACAGCGTCAGCGGCGAGTATGCCATGTGCAAGGCCGCCGCGCTCCATGGATGGCTGGATGAGGCGGCGGTGGTGCATGAGCTGCTGCTCAGCATCCGCCGTGCAGGGGCTGACATCGTGATCACCTACCATGCCAAACAATATGCCCAGCTGCTGAAGCAGAAAGGATTATGAATAGAATCGTCTCCCCGTCCGTGCTGAGTGCTGACTTCGCCCACCTCGGCCGTGACATCGAGCTGCTCAATGGCAGTGACTGCGACTGGCTGCACTGCGACATCATGGACGGGAACTTCGTCCCGAACATCTCCTTCGGACTGCCTGTCCTGGCTGCGATCAAGCGGCATGCCCGCAAGCCGCTTGATGTGCACCTGATGATCCAGGACCCAGGGCGGTACATCCGGGAATTCAGGGATGCCGGGGCAGACATGCTCACCGTCCATTACGAGGGCAACCCTCACCTGCACCGCCTGGTCCACCAGATCAAGGATGCCGGCATGGCTGCCGGGGTGGCCCTGAACCCGGGGACGTCCATCGACCTGGTCCATGACCTCCTCGACGACCTCGACCTGGTGCTCGTGATGTCCGTGAACCCCGGGTTTGGCGGGCAGCAATTCATCGAAAACACCTACTCCAAGGTCATCCGCCTCGCCCATCTCAGGCGCAAGGCCGGTGCCCGGTTCCTGATCGAGGTGGACGGGGGTGTCAATGCCACGAACACGGCAAGGCTGTACGAATCTGGCGCGGATGCCCTGGTGGCCGGAAGCTATGTCTTCGGCTCGGCGGATCCCGTCGCGACGATCCGGGAGATGAAAACCTCGGGGATCGATTCCTTCGCATGATCGGGAAATCCGGTGGATGGATTTTTACCCCTTCGCTGGCAGGCCGGCGGGCTACCTGTACGTCCATGCGCATGCATCCGGTCATGGTCTTCTCCCTGCTGGCCCTGCTCTGGCTACCCATCCGGGGATGGGGTCAGACCTCCACCGTCCGGGGCAAGGTCCAGGACCGTTACGGCCGCGCCATAGACAGTGCGAGGGTGGAGGTGGCGGGACTGGCAGGGCCGGTCTATACGGACAGGGAAGGTGACTATTCGCTGAGCGTTCCCTCGGGGCATCGCTTCGTGGACTATACCCACCCGAATTACAAGCCCAGGCGGGAGGAGCTGACCCTCGCACCCTCCGAGGTCGTCCATAAATACATCAACCTCGGTGACCGCTATTCCCTCGGCGTGGTGAACATCACGAACGAGCAGGACCCGACGGACATCGAGGATCCTGACAGGGCCGGCAACCATAGGATCCCGATCGACCCGAAGAAGGTCACCACCATCCCCGGCTTCAAGAGCGACCTCACGAGCAGGATTGCCACCCTGTCCATGGGGGTCCAGACGAACAATGAGCTGAGTTCCCAGTACCGTGTAAGGGGGGGGAACTTCGATGAAAACCTCGTGTACGTGAATGACATCGAGGTCTATCGCCCGATCCTGGCGCGCACGGGGCAGCAGGAGGGGCTTGGCTTCGTGAACCCCAACCTGGCGAGCGAGGTCGGCTTCAGTTCCGGCGGCTTCCAGGCCAAGTACGGTGACAAGATGTCCTCCGTGTTGGATGTCACCTATACGGATCCCCATGCCTTCCACGGGGTGGTGGAGCTGGGGATTCTGAACCAGAACCTCAGCCTGGAGGGAGAGATCCGTAAGCCAAGGCCTGCCGGGGAGATGGAGGGCGGGGGAGATCCTGGCGGGCATGAAATGACACCCGGACGCTTCACCTATCTCCTGGGTGCCAGGAATTTCACGCCGAGCTATGTGCTCAGCAGCCTGGACACGCGCGGAGCGTACAAGCCTCGCTTCACGGACGTGCAGGGCATGTTCACCTTCGTCCCCCGCCACCCAGCCTCCACCTTCCGGCTGCGTGATCGCCCGGATGGAAGCGTGGACACGGTCTTCCTGCACAAGGAGAGGCTGAAGTTTTCGCTGTTCTACAACCTAGCCAGCAACCAGTACATCTTTACGCCCATCTCCCAGGAGACTTCCTTCGGGACTGTCCAGAGCGTGCTGCGCCTGAGCGTGGGCTTCCAAGGCCAGGACATTTCCTCCTATGGGACGGGACTGGGGGCCTTCGTGGCGGAGCACCGCCCGAATTCGAAGCTGCGGATCAAGTACATCGCCACCGCCTTCCGGACGGTGGAGGCGGAGCTCTTCGAGGTGGAGGGGGGCTATTACCTGAGCGATGTCAATACCAACTTCGGCTCGGAGGGATACAATGAGACGGTCTTCGACCGGGGCATCGGGAGCTTCTACCGGCATGGCCGGAACTATCTCCAGGGGACGGTCCTGGCGCTGGAGCAGCGTGGCGACTGGTTTCCAGGGGACGGCTACCGGCACAGGCTCACATGGGGGGCACGTGTGCAGCGCCAGATGATCCAGGACCATGTCCAGGAATGGAATGGGACGGACAGTGCGGGCTACTTCTCGGTGGATGAAGCCATCCGCAGCGACCAATCCGTTTCCAGCAACCTCTACAAGGCCTTCGTCCAGGACCATTGGAAACTGAGCAGGGACCACACCAAGCGGTTGATCCTGGGTGCCAGGGTCCTCTACAATGACCTGAACGGGCAGCTCTTGTTCGCCCCCCGGATCCAGTTCGTCATCGATCCGTCGTCGGCTTCACAGGAGGGGGATTCCACCAGCCCGATGGACGAGTCCCAATACGCACGCGGCGACCGCCGGCGGTACCAGATCCGGGTTGCGGCGGGAGCCTATCAGCAGCCCGCGTTCTACCGCGAGCTGCGTCGGTTCGACGGCTCCCTCCTCCTGTCCCGCAGGGCGCAGGCCAGCTACCATGCCATCGCTGGCGGCGACTATCTGTTCAACATCTGGGGACGGCCGTTCAAGCTGACCGCCGAGGGCTACTACAAGTACATGACCGACCTCATCCCGTATGAGGTGGACAATGTGCGGATCCGCTATTATCCTGACTATCATGCCGACGGGTACGCCTTCGGCTTGGATACCCGTGTCACGGGCCAGTTCATCAAGGGCGTGGACAGCTGGATGACCGCCGGGGTGCTGCGCACGCAGGAGAGGATTCTGGAGCTGGGGCAGGGATATGTCCCACGCCCCACGGACCAGCGCTTTCAGCTCTCGATGTTCTTCCAGGATGAATTGCCGGTCAACCCCAGCTACAAGGCCAACATCAACCTCGTCTATGGTTCCGGGCTGCGGTTCGGCCCGCCGGGACGGCTGGAAAACCGCACGGTCTTCCAGTATCCTTCCTACCAACGCGTGGACATCGGCTTCTCACGTCTGATCCTGGTCAATTCCTTCGAGGACCGCCGGGACAAGAAGTTTGCCCTGGAGACGCTCTGGATCTCCCTGGAGCTGTTCAATGTCTTCCAGCGTGCCAATACGGTGTCCTATGTCTGGATCAAGGATGTCTTCAACAATCAATTCGGCGTCCCGAACTATCTCTCCGCCCGTTTGCTGAACCTGCGCCTGATCGCACGGTTCTAGGTAGTGTCTCATAAATATGGGCTTCTCCCTTTCAGGTCAGGTGGGAAACGGGATGTTTTGGCATTGTATACTTGCGGATGCGAAGATATGAACTTAGCGACGAGCAGTGGGAACGGA
>JBJOPY010000255.1:0-12420 GCA_046050405.1 Bacteroidota bacterium
TTCAGCAACTCCGAAAGCATATCCAAATTCAAGGGCATGTATTCCACACGGTCGTTGTTCTTGAACCCGACCTTCGGGATACGACGGTACAGCGGCATCTGACCACCTTCGAACCAAGCGCGGTACTTATAGCCTGAACGGGACTGAGCCCCCTTATGCCCCTTCGTGGAAGTACCGCCACGCCCTGAGCCTTGCCCTCTTCCAAGGCGTTTATTGACTTTGGTGGAGCCTTCAGTAGGCTTCAATGTATGCAAATTCATGACTATGCCTCCTCGACTTTAACTAAATGACTGACCTGCTTCACCATCCCGATGACCGCAGGAGTAGCCGTATGAACCACGGTGCGATTGATCTTTCCGAGTCCCAATGCTTCAATCGTCCTCCTTTGACCTGCCGGGCGACCGATCATGCTTCTAACCTGTGTTACCTTTATCTGGGTCATATTTCAACCATTAAAAATCTTTTCCAAATTCACACCGCGCTGCTGAGCAACCCCGTATGCATCACGAATTTCACAAAGAGCCTCGACCGTAGCCTTCACCACATTGTGGGGATTAGAGGAGCCCAGGGATTTCCCTATCACATCCCTGACACCCGCTGCGACCAACACTGCCCGCATCGCACCACCAGCCAGAACCCCCGTACCCGGGGAGGCAGGCTTCAACAACACTCGAGCGGCGCTAAATTTAGTGAAAATTTCATGCGGAACCGTTCCATTCTTTGTGACCGACACCTTGACAAGGTTTTTCTTTGCATCGTCCACAGCTTTTGCAATGGCGTCCACCACTTCCTTGGCCTTGCCCAGACCGTGTCCCACCGTTCCATTTCCATCACCGACGACCACGATCGCTGCGAAGCTGAACCTCCGTCCGCCTTTCACCACCTTTGCAACGCGCTGGATTTTCACCACTGTTTCGGTGAGTTCCACATCGCTATTCTTAACCCTATTCTTATTGCTTTGCATCGTGATATCGTTTAGAAAATTAAGCCACCTTCTCTTGCACCATCAGCAAGAGCCTTCAAACGGCCGTGATATTTGAAGCCGTTCCTATCAAAAACCACAGCTTCTATGCCTTTGTCTTTGGCAAGCCTTGCGATTTCCAAGCCAACCAACCGACTGACAGCTGTTTTCGTACCATTGTCCTTGACGATCGCCTTGGACCGGGAGGATGTACCTACCAAGGTAGCACCCGCCAAGTCATCGATGAGTTGTGCATAGATCTCACTGTTGCTGCGAAATACAGAAAGACGAGGCCTTTCAGCGGTTCCGCTAATCTTCTTGCGGATTCCCTTTTTGATGCGTATCCTACGCAAGGTATTATTATTGGCTCCCATATTGTCTTACTTTTTAGCTGCTGCTTTACCTGCTTTCCTGCGAACATCCTCGCCCACGTAGCGAATTCCTTTGCCCTTGTAGGGTTCCGGACCTCTCAAGGAGCGAATCTTGGCTGCGAAGTGTCCGACCAGTTGCTTATCGTTCCCCTTCAAAGTGATACGAGGGTTGAAGCCTTTCTTGGTCTCCGTCGCGACGGAGATTTCTTTCGGCAGGATCACCATCATCAAGTGAGAGTAGCCCAGATTCAGCTCCAAAGCTTGACCCGTGGCCTCTGCTTTGTAACCAACTCCGATCACTTCCAGTTCACGCGTGAAACCTTCTGAGACGCCAATCACCATATTGTTGATCAACGTTCTGTAGAGACCATGTGCAGCGCGATGCCTGATTTGATCCGTAGGGCGAGAAATTTCTACTTTGCCCTCATTGATCACGACCTTCAAGTCGGGATCCACCGTCTGTTGTAGCTGACCCTTGGATCCCTTGACCGTGACCAAGTTGTTGGCATCTACAGTGACGCTCACACCTTTGGGGAGGTCTATCGGTTTCTTACCTATCCTTGACATGATTCTTGTTCAATAAACGTAACACAAAACCTCACCGCCGATGTTCAATTCCCTAGCCTCCTTGTCAGTCATGACGCCCTTAGAGGTTGTAAGGATGGCGATACCCATACCATTGATGACCCTCGGCATTTTTTCCACGCCAGTATATTTCCGCAAGCCAGGCTTGCTGATGCGCGTAAGCCCAGAAATGGCCGACCGCTTGCTGATCGCGTCGTACTTCAAGGCAATCTTGATAAAGCCTTGCGGACCCTCCTCCACGAATTTGTAGCGGGCGATATAGCCCTTTTCATAGAGCACCTTCGTCAGGCCTTTCTTAAGGTTGGAAGCAGGGATATCGACTACGCGGTGCCCGGCCCGGATTGCATTCCTGACTCTGGTCAGGTAGTCTGCGATCGAATCTGTGGACATAACTTTTTTACCAGCTAGATTTAGTAACACCTGGAATCCTACCTGCGAGGGCTAATTCCCTGAACTTAATGCGAGAGATGCCAAATTTCCGGATGTAGGCCCTTGGGCGCCCGGTAAGGAGACAACGGTTCTTTAACCGGACGGGCGAGGAATCACGGGGCAGAAGTGCCAGAGCAGTCCAATCGCCGGACTCCTTGAGAGCCTTACGCTTGGCTGCAAACTTTGCGACCATTTTCTCTCTCTTCTTTTGACGAGCAATGATGGATTTCTTTGACATATCTTATGCTTTTTTCATGCCTTGAAAGGGCATACCGAATTCTTTCAACAATGCTATTCCCTCCTCATCGGTGTGGGCAGAAGTCACAATGGTAATGTCCATTCCACCGATTTTGTCGATCTTGTCCACGTCAATCTCCGGGAAGATGATCTGCTCCTTTACGCCTAGATTGTAGTTTCCACGGCCGTCGAATGACTTCGGGGAGACTCCACGGAAGTCACGAACCCTTGGCAAGGCCACATTGACCAGGCGATCCAAGAATTCGTACATCCGATCCCGGCGAAGGGTCACCCTACAGCCAATCGCCATACCTTGGCGTAGCTTGAAATTGGAAATATCTTTCTTGGATTTCGTGATCACCGGCTTCTGACCCGAGATCAGGCTGAACTCGTTGGCTGCGTATTCAAGAACCTTTTTGTCAGAGATCGCATCCCCCAAACCCCGAGAAAGGCAGATTTTCTCAATTCTCGGCACCTGCATGACGGAGGAGTACCCAAACTGAGCCATCAAGGCAGGAATGATCCTTGACTTATACTCTTTTGCTAATCTTGCTTCGTAAGCCATTGTTATTTGATAATTTCTCCTGTTTTCTTGCTTACCCTCACCCAACCATTTTCAGTCTTCTTCCTTCCAATGCGTGTGGCTTTGCCAGTTTTGGGTTCGATCAGCATCAAATTCGATACATGAATCGCTGCCTCCATCTCCACAATGGAACCTTGCTCCTTTTGGTTTTGGGGCTTCTTGTGCTTGATGACAATGTTAAGCCCCTTTACAAACGCACGGCTCTGAACCACTCCAGTGAGCTTGTCGCGCTTGTGGACGATTTTGAGCACTTCCCCTGTCTTGCCCTTGTCACGGCCGGAGAGAACTGTTACCTGGTCTCCCCTTTTGATGTGCAACTTGAGTCGCTCGTTGAATTTTCTCCTAGACGTAGTCATAGTCAATCACTAAATTATATCACCTCGGGAGCCAACGAAACAATCTTCATGTAATTCTTCTCACGCAACTCCCTGGCCACAGGGCCAAATATACGTGTCCCACGGGGCTCACCCTCACCATTGATAATGACGGCAGCATTGTCGTCAAAGCGGATGTAGGATCCATCGCGACGGCGAACTTCCTTTTTGGTACGCACCACGACGGCGCGTACTACATCCCCCTTTTTTACGTTGCCATTCGGATCGGCGGATTTCACAGAACAGATGATGCGGTCACCGATTCTGGCATACCTGCGCTTCGTACCACCGAGAACGCGGATTACAAGGAGCCTTTTTGCCCCACTATTGTCGGCGACATTGAGTCGTGATTCCTGCTGTAGCATTGCTTATTTCGCTTTTTCGATGATTTCTACCAATCTCCAACGCTTCTTCTTACTCAGTGGTCGGGTTTCCATGATGCGCACGGTATCGCCAATCCCCGCCTCGCCTTTCTCGTCATGAGCCATCAGCTTGGTGCTCTTCTTCATGAACTTGCCGTAGATGGGGTGCTTGATTTTACGCTCCACGACCACGGTAATGGATTTGTCCATTTTATTGCTGGATACCCTTCCGATCCTTTCCTTGCGCAGGTTCCGGATTTCCGTTGTGCTATTCTCAGTGCTCATAATGCTTGCTGATTGTTACTTGTTGGACTGACGCTCCGTCAAGATCGTATTCATCCTTGCAATGTCCTTTCTAATCGTCCTGAGCTTGGCAGGACTTTCGATTTCAGAGATCGCGTGGTTAAACTTCATTTTCTGAAGGAGTTCGCTATCTTCTTTGATGCGTGCCCGAATTTCATCGTCGGTCAGCTCCCTAATCTCTTTTGCCTTCATTGCTATTATTCCTGATAATCGCGTCTCACGACAAACTTAACTTTGGCAGGAAGCTTCTGAGCACCGAGACGCATGGCATCCATAGCCGTTTCCATATTCACACCTTCAGCCTCGAACAAGATACGACCGGGCTGAACAGGGGCTGCCCAAAATTCAGGGGCACCCTTTCCTTTACCCATACGCACCTCTGCGGGCTTACGGGTCATCGGTTTGTCTGGGAAGACGCGAATCCAGATCTTTCCCTCCCGCTTCATCCGTCGGGTGATAGCCTGACGAGCAGCCTCCAGCTGCCGACTGGTGAGAAACGCAGGTTCCAGGATTTTCATTGCAAATGAGCCGAACGAAATTTCATGACCTCTCGTTGCGTTTCCCCTGACTCTGCCCTTCTGTTGCTTCCGATACTTAGTTCTTTTCGGTGAAAGCATTGCTTTATTGCTTTTTAATTGATTCTATCTTATTTGCCTCCACGGCGGCGCCCACCGCCTCTTTCGTTGCCACTGCGGTCTCCGCGATCCCCACGATCTCTACCCTCGAAGCGGTCACCACGTCTTCCGCCAGGACCAGAACTCATTCCACTGGTTGGACGCTTCTCGACCATGCCCGCATTCGGTGACAGATCAACTTTGCCGTACAGTTCTCCCTTGAAAATCCAAACCTTGACACCAATGATCCCATAGATCGTTTTAGCCTCCGTCAGAGCGTAGTCAATGTCGGCGCGAAGGGTCTGGAGCGGCACACGACCATCCTTGTACATCTCTGTGCGCGCAATCTCGGCTCCTCCGAGACGTCCTGCACACATCACCTTGCAGCCTTCGGCACCCATTCTCATGGTAGAGGCAAGAGCCGTTTTCATCGCACGACGGAAGGAAATCCTTGCTGCCAATTGGCCTGCGATCGTCTCGCCTACGAGTCGCGCATCCAATTCTGGGCGCTTGATCTCGAAGATGTTGATCTGAACCTCCTTCTTGGTAATCTTCTTGATTTCTTCCTTCAATCGATCGACCTCCTGGCCACCTCGCCCGATTACTATGCCGGGACGGGAGGTATGTATCGTGATCGTAATCCGCTTCAGCGTGCGCTCAATCACGATTTTCGCGATTCCGCCACGGTTGATCCTAGCTTCCAAGTAGGATCGGATTTTCTCGTCCTCGATCAGTTTGTCGGCATAGCTCTTTCCGCCAAACCAGTTCGATTCCCAACCTTTGGATATTCCCAGACGAAGTCCGATCGGATGTGTTTTCTGTCCCATTTATGCTCAGTTCTCTTCTTTGGTGTCCAATATCAGGGTTACATGGCTGCTGCGTTTCCGAATTCGGTGGGCACGGCCTTGAGGGGCTGGCTGGAAGCGCTTCAGAGTGCGACCTTCATCCACGTAGGCCTCCTTAATGATGAGGTTTACATCTTCCAAGCGCGAACCCTCGTGCTTGGATTCCCAGTTCGAAATGGCCGACATCAGTAATTTGCGAACCGGAGCAGCCCCAGCCTTCTCTGTAAATTTCAACACGTTCAGTGCCTTGCCAACGTCCATGCCACGTACGAGGTCAATCACCAAGCGCATTTTACGCGGCGCAATGGTGCTATTGCGGAGAAGAGCCTTGGCAGTCTCTTGACGGATGCTCTTGTAGCGCTCCGCCATTGCCTTCTTGCGCTTGGGCAGCTTTTCCAGACCCTGCGCAATCTTCTCCTTGCGTGTCAACTTTTTAACTTGCTCAGCCATTACTTCTTCCCTTTATCTTTTTTCCTGTCGCCTGAATGACCCCTAAAGGTTCGCGTAGGGGCGAACTCGCCCAGCTTATGACCTACCATGTTTTCCGATACGAAAACAGGAATGAACTTATTGCCATTGTGGACTGCCAAGGTATGTCCAACAAACTCCGGGGAGATCATGGATCTTCTAGCCCATGTCTTGATAGTCTTCTTCTGACCCGAACCATTCATTTTCGCGACTTTGCGATCCAGCTTAGGGTCAATGAATGGGCCTTTTTTGAGTGATCTGGCCATATTAACTCAGTTATTTCCTGTTCTTCTTAGAAATGATCAATCCGCTTGAGTACTTCTTCTTGCTCCGGGTGCGGTATCCCTTTGCAGGCAGGCCTTTCCGGCTACGTGGGTGACCACCTGAAGCCCTCCCCTCGCCACCACCCATGGGGTGATCCACAGGGTTCATCGCCACACCCCTTGTCCTGGGTCTACGTCCCAGCCATCTGGAGCGGCCAGCCTTGCCCAGCTTGATGTTCATATGCTCCGAGTTTCCAACGGAACCGATCGTCGCCATGCACTCACCGAGTACCAGCCGAGACTCACCAGAAGGAAGGCGCAAGCTCACATACTTTCCTTCCTTTCCCAGTAGCTGTGCATTGGAACCTGCACTGCGGCAGATCGCTCCGCCTTTGCCGGGATGCAGTTCTACGTTGTGTACAATGGTACCGAGCGGGATGTCCTTCAACTTCTTGGCATTGCCGACTGTGGGCTCTGCACCTTCACCTGACACCACGGACTGCCCTACCTGTAGATTCTCAGGGGCGAGCATGTAGCGCTTCTCGCCATCCGCATATTTTAGCAGCGCAATGCGTGCAGTGCGGTTCGGATCATACTCGATTGAGACCACCTGGGCGATTACACCCACCTTTTCGCGTTTGAAGTCGATGATGCGATAGAGTTTTTTATGGCCACCTCCGATGTAGCGCATGGTGCGCTTACCCGTGTTATTACGCCCACCGGAGCGCTTTTTTCCTACTACAAGTGACTTCTCCGGCTTCGACTTGGTGATCTCCGCAAAGTCAGAAACCATCATGAAACGCTGCGAAGGAGTCGTCGGCTTTAATTTCTTGAATCCCATTTTTCAGCTCCCAGCTTAGATATTCTTGTAAAAATCGATGGATTCACCCGTAAACAAGGTCACAATGGCCTTCTTGAAGCGAGGCGACTTTCCTGAGACGAAACCCGTCCGGGTGTATCGCGTCCTGCTCTTGCCAGTGTAGATCATCGTCCGAACGCTTTTCACATTGACACCGTAAAGTTCCTGAACCTCGTTCTTGATTTCAGGCTTCTTGCTGTCAATATCCACCTTGAATGCATATTGATTGAATTTGAGGCCATGGCGCTCATTCAAGAGCGCCATTTTCTCGGAAACAAGTGGTTTTCTGATTACACTCATGGTCTTAGCCTAGTTGCTCATTGATCAATGATACGGCATCCTTCACGATCACGAGTTGGTCGGCGTGAAGGATGTCATAGGTATTCAGGTCTTGGGGGCGCACAATTTGCATCTTGGGAATGTTGCGCGCAGATAGCACGACGTTGTGGTTTCCTTCCGTCAACACAAGCAACACTTTAGTCCCTGTCAGCTTCAGATTGTCCATGACCTGAACAAACTCTTTGGTTTTAGGGGCGGCGAAAGAGAAGTTCTCCAAGACCAGGATGCGTGCATCCTTTGCCTTGTAGCTAAGTGCACTCCGGCGAGCCAGACGTTTTACCTTCTTGTTCAGCTTGAAGCCGTAATCGTGTGGTCTGGGGCCGAATACACGTCCACCATGGTACATGTGCGGAGAGCGCTTGTGGCCTTGACGTGCACCGCCTGTTCCCTTCTGACGGAAAGGCTTCT
Organism: Bacteroidota bacterium; assembly: GCA_046050405.1. Taxonomy (GTDB): domain Bacteria; phylum Bacteroidota; class Bacteroidia; order J057; family JADKCL01; genus JADKCL01. The sequence continues at coordinate 8,002 of JBJOPY010000255.1, forward strand.
TCGTAGAACCACTCACTTCTCCACGTTCCTTGGATTTGTGGGTTCCTTGACGTGCATTTGCAAGGATTTGGCGCACGTCTTGGTAGATCGCTTCATCGTTGGGTTCGATCCCAAAGATGCTCTCGGAGAGATTCACCTTTTCGCCAGTATCAGCGCCCTTGATATTCTTGACCGTTAATTCCATTTTCTTACTTCTCGATAAAGATGATGCCACCTCTGTGACCCGGGATTGCTCCGGAAATCAAGATGAGATTTTTCTCGGGGATCACACGCAATATTTCAAGGTTCTGAATCTTCACACGGCTGTTTCCTGTCTGTCCAGCCATTCTCATTCCCTTGAACACGTGTCCTGGTGTAGAGCCAGGGCCCAGTGATCCTGGTGCACGGCCACGGTTGTGCTGTCCGTGGGTTTGACCGCCGACACCTCCGAAGCCATGGCGCTTCACTACACCTTGAAAGCCTTTGCCCTTGCTGGTGCCGATCACATCCACAAATTCTCCGGGTCGGAAAACATTCACCCCGATGGTATCACCCAATTTGGGTTCGGATCCCTTGATCTCCTCGTAGGTGGCCGCACCGTCCGCACCTTCCACCTTCTTGTAGGTGTTCGCGACGAAAAACTCTGTTTCCCAAACAATGCGTTTAGGGGTTGTAGCAGCCTTCTTGAAGTGACCGATCATGGGATTGGGGGTGTTTTTCTCCTTCTTCTCCCCGAACCCGAGCTGCAGGGCAGCATATCCGTCATTGTCAACAGTCTTGATCTGGGTGATCACGCAAGGACCCGCCTCTACGACTGTACAGGGAATCGCATTGCGATCTGCATCATAGATGCTTGTCATTCCCACTTTTCTACCGATTATACCTGGCATGGCCTAGTCTCTGATTATGATGGTCAAATCTTGATTTCCACATCTACACCACTGGGAAGTTCCAGCTTCATCAGCACGTCCACAGTCTTGGAACTGGAGCTGAAGATATCAATCAGGCGTTTGTAAGAACAGACCTGAAATTGATCTCGGCTCTTTTTGTTGACGTGGGGCGACCTATTGACCGTAATGACATTCTTGTCAGTCGGCAGAGGAATCGGACCGCTTACTACGGCTCCCGTAGTTTTCACCGTTCTCACGATTTTCTCCGCTGACTTGTCCAGCAGATTGTGATCGTAAGACTTCAGTTTAATTCTAATCTTCTGATTCATGCTCATATCGAGTACTATGCTTTTGCGGCAAGGCCGCGAACTTTTGCTACTACTTCATCTTGGATGTTCCGTGGTGTCGGAGCGTAGTGGGAGAACAGCATCGTGGATGCTGCACGCCCAGAGCTGATCGTACGCAGTTGTGTCACGTAGCCAAACATCTCTGAGAGGGGAACTTTAGCTTTCACCACCCGATCTTTGCCGCGTGAATCCATTCCTTCGATCTGACCGCGACGCTTATTCAGGTCACCGACCACAGATCCCATGTATTCCTCGGGTGTTACCACTTCTACGGCCATGATGGGCTCCAACAGGATCGGATTGGCCTTGCGGCATGCCTCGCGGAAGGCCATGCGTGCGCAGATTTCAAATGAGAGGGCGTCTGAGTCCACGTCGTGGAAGCTGCCGAAGTGGAGACGCGCACGGATACCGCTTACTGGGAAACCGGCGAGAACGCCTTCACCCATCGCAGACTCCAAGCCTTTCTTGATCGCAGGAATGAACTCCTTCGGGATCACACCACCCTTGATCTCATCCACAAATTCAAAGCTTTCGCCTTCCTTTTCAGCTGGCCCTATTTCCACGCTGATGTCGGCAAACTTCCCACGGCCACCTGTCTGCTTCTTATAAACCTCCTTGTGATCAACCTTCTTGGTGATGGCCTCACGGTAAGCCACTTGGGGCGCACCTTGGTTCACTTCCACCTTGAACTCACGCTTCAGGCGATCCACGAGAATCTCCAAGTGAAGCTCTCCCATGCCGGAGATGATCACCTGCCCGGACTCCTCATCCGTGCGGACACGGAATGTAGGATCCTCCTCTGCCAATTTCAGGAGGCCATTCGTAAGCTTGTCATTGTCAGCTGAAGACTTAGGCTCCACTGCCAGCGAGATCACAGGCTCAGGGAAAGTCATCTGCTCCAACACGATGGGATGGTTCAAGTCACAAAGGGTATCGCCCGTCTTGATCTCCTTGAAGCCAACTGCGGCAGCAATATCCCCCGCCTCTACTTTAGGGATGGGGTTTTGCTTATTGGCATGCATCTGCAGGATGCGGCTGATACGTTCCTTGTTTCCAGAACGGGTATTCAGGACATAGGATCCACCCTCAAGACTACCCGAGTACACCCTGAAGAATGCCAAACGGCCTACATAAGGATCTGTCATGATCTTGAATGCCAAGGCGGCAAAAGGCTCCTTGGGATCAGGCCTGCGCAACTCGATTTGGCCGGTATCGGGATTTGTGCCCTCCACCGCATCCACATCCAATGGTGAAGGCAAGAACTGGCAGACGGCATTCAGTGCATTTTGAACGCCTTTGTTTTTGAAGGCGGAGCCACACATCATCGGGGTAATGGTCTGGGCAACGGTTGCCTTCCGAATGGCTTCGATCAATTCCTCTGGCGTGATGTCATCTGGATTATCGAAGTATTTCTCCATCAAACGGTCGTCGTATTCGGCGACAGACTCGATGAGTTTTCCGCGCCATAGCTCCACATCGTCCATCATGTCAGCAGGAATCGGAATTTCATTCCATGTCATCCCTTGATCAGCCTCGTTCCAGACAATTGCCTTGTTGGAAATCAGGTCTACGACACCTCTGAATTTCTCTTCAGCACCGATGGGAATCTGGAGGGGCACGGGGTTGCCATTCAGACGCTCCGCCACTTGGCTGACCACCCCGAAGAAGTCAGCACCCGGACGATCCATTTTGTTTACGAAACCAATCCGGGGAACCTTATATTTAGTGGCTTGGCGCCAAACCGTCTCAGATTGGGGCTCCACGCCACCGACAGAGCAAAACAATGCAATCGCTCCATCAAGTACCCTCAGCGAACGCTCCACTTCCACGGTGAAATCCACGTGGCCGGGTGTGTCAATGATATTGATCCGGAAATCCCGGCCTTCAAACTTCCAATAGGTGGTCGTCGCAGCAGATGTAATCGTGATGCCACGCTCCTGCTCCTGCTCCATCCAATCCATGGTTGCAGCACCCTCATGCACCTCACCAATTTTGTGCACGATCCCCGTGTAGTACAGAATGCGCTCGGTAGTGGTGGTCTTGCCCGCATCAATGTGGGCCATAATACCAATGTTGCGCGTATGCTTGAGATCTACTTTTGACATTACTGTTTTCTTATTGTACTGATGACCAGCCGATTACCACTTATAGTGTGAGAATGCCTTATTGGCTTCGGCCATACGGTGGGTGTCTTCTCTCTTCTTGACAGCAGAGCCCTCTCCCCTGGATGCAGCCATGATTTCTGCTGCCAGTTTTTCTTTCATTGACTTTTCGTGGCGACCGCGCGTGTACTGGATCAGCCATTTGATACCCACGGAAACCCGCCTCGCCGGACGAACCTCGGTAGGAACCTGAAAAGTGGCTCCACCCACCCTCCGGCTGCGTACCTCCACGAATGGCATTACGTTTTCAAGTGCCTTCTCGAATACAAGTACGCCATTTTCGTTTGTCTTCTTCTCTACGATGTCCAGTGCATCATAGAAGATATGGTAGGCGGTCGTCTTCTTTCCGCCATACATCATGTTGTTCACAAAGCGGGTGATCAGCTCGTTTCCGAATTTCGGATCGGGCAACACGTATCTCTTCTTGGCTCTACTCTTTCTCATCGTCTATTCAAGATGGATGTATTCGAATTTATTTTTTCTTGCCGCCACCCTTAACCGGAGCTCCTTTTGCACCCTTGGCCGCTTGTCCTGGCTTCGGACGCTTCGCTCCATACTTGGAGCGGCGTTGACGGCGGTCATTCACTCCTGCCGTGTCCAGTGAGCCACGGACAATATGGTAACGAACCCCGGGAAGATCCTTCACACGACCGCCGCGTATCAGCACGATGGAGTGCTCCTGGAGGTTGTGACCTTCACCTGGGATGTAGGCGATCACTTCGAACTGATTGGTAAGCTTGACTTTGGCCACTTTGCGCAAAGCGGAGTTCGGCTTCTTGGGGGTAGTGGTGTACACACGGGTACATACGCCGCGCTTCTGCGGGCATGACTCCAGAGCCGGAGACTTGCTTTTATCAGTGAGGCTGAGCCGCCCTTTGCGTACTAACTGCTGAATTGTAGGCATAAATCACCTTAATTTTAAAGCGAGTGGCAAAATTAGGGATTGTTTTAATCCCGAACAAGCAACGTGCTATTTTTTTCAACAAAAATATCAACAGACCAACTTTCGAAACATGTTGGTATTTCTTTCAGGCTTTAGCT
>JBJOPY010000256.1:0-8487 GCA_046050405.1 Bacteroidota bacterium
CCACCATGCAGGATTTGACCTCGGACACCGCTTGCGAAGGGGTGTGGCCTGCCAGCATCCGGGCACGGGCCGCACCGCAGCAGGCTTCGGCGAGGCCCGTCGCGGCTTCGTCCCGCTTGAGGAGTATCGCGGCGATGAGCCGCCATGCCATCAAGGCTCCCCAATAGAACGGACGACCCTCTAAGGTTTCACGCAGCGTCGGGAGATGCCATTCCTCGGGCAAGGGCTTTTCACGCTCCATGACCTGGACGGCCTTCTCCTCACTGGGGATGTTCGCCCAGTAGAGGGCGGTGGAGATGGCTTCGGCGGGGGAGAGAATCCGGTCATGTGCCACGGCAAGGGGTACGGGGTCTTCCAAGCCCAATGTCAGCCCATGCCCCCAAGCCTCTGAGAGCACCTGGGCGGCACCAATGCCCCCTCGCACCAGGCATTCCCGTCCCCAAAACCGCAGACCCCAGACCCATGCCTCAAAATCGGCCAATTCCCGGGTGATCGCGTAGGGACTCGGCCGATAGCCTTCGGATTCGTCGGCTCCCGACCGCTCGAAATACTTCTTGAGCTCCATTTTTTCAGGCACATGCAGGGGCCGGTGTTCCAGGGTGGAAGGAAAGAAGTCGTTTTCCGGCGAAGGACGGATGAACATGCTGCAATTTAGGAAGGAAACGATGATGGAGGATGGAATGTGGGCTGGGGTAGGTGTGAACCAGCCAATTTCCCCGTTGCAATCCGCTTTTTCCGTATCTTCACTGCCCAAAGTTCAGCATGCAAGAGTCGGCAACCGATCGCGCAAAAGCGAAAATCCAGGAGGTAAGGGGGATATTCTCCCGGTACCTTGACAAGCGTGGGCAACGGAAGACGCCGGTCCGGTTCTTGATCCTGGAAGAAATCTACAATCGCACCGACCATTTCGATGTGGAGTCACTCTACCTTCAGATGAAGGACAAGAACCACCCGGTGAGCCGGGCCACGGTTTACAATACCCTGGATCTGCTGCTCGAGTGCGACCTGGTCAAGCGGCACCAGTTCGGCACAGGGCAGGCGGTCTATGAGAAGAGCTATGGCTTCCGGCAACATGACCACCTGATTTGCCTGGACTGTCGCGAGGTGCTCGAGTTTTGCGACCCGAGGGTGGGGGAAATCCAGAACATGATCGGCCACCTGCTCAGCAAGCGCATTCTGCACCATTCACTCGTGCTGTATGGCAATTGCACCCGTGAAAACTGTGAAAACCGCAGCACATACCCAGACCAACCACAGGAATGAAGTTCGAATTTGAAGGGAAAGACCCGCTCACCGGCGTGTTCAGGCTCAGCGGCAGCATGATCGGCGAAACCCATGGCATGCCCTTGGTGGAGGCACTCAATGAGCAAATGGGAAATGGCTACCTGCTGTTCATCCTGGATTTGACCGATCTGAAGCATATCAATTCCAGCGGATTGGGCGTCTTCATCACCCTCCTCACCAGGGCACGGAAAAAGGACGGCGAAGTGGTGATCGTCAATCCTTCTCAGAGCATTCGCAGCCTGTTCATGATCACCAAGCTGAATTCCATTTTCAGCATCTACGACACTGTGGAGGCGGCCATCGAAGGCCTGCTGTCACAGTCACGGTGATCCCCTTGAAACAAACTTTCCGTCCAGCCTGCGACCGCGTGACTGTCACCCCCCAGATATTTCCAGCCGCAGTGCACCCTTCCTACGCCCGTAATGTGCTTATAATTGCGCTTTCCTGGCGATGGATCCTCATTTGGCACGGCAATCTCAGATTGTGGAAAAATACCTGGCGAATCAGAACCCGCCATCGCGTATTTTCGCGGTCAACTGGCCGAGCCTGCCGTATGCAGGCAGCCACTGAATACAATGGTAGATGTACTCTTAGGTTTGCAATGGGGGGACGAAGGGAAGGGAAAGATCGTGGATGTCCTCGCACCCCGCTATGACATCGTCGCAAGGTTTCAAGGTGGGCCGAATGCAGGGCATACCATTATTTTTGACGGGAAGAAATATGTCCTCCACTTGATCCCCTCGGGGATCTTCCATGCCGGCATCCAGAACCTGATCGGGAACGGGGTCGTGGTGGATCCCGTGATCCTGCGCAGGGAGATCGAAGGACTCAAGGCTGCTGGTGTCCCCGTGGAGGACCGCCTGCTTATCTCCCGGCGCGTCAACCTCATCCTGCCCACCCACAGACTGCTGGATGCCGCCTCAGAGCTCGCCCATGGCGACAAGAAGATCGGCTCTACGCTGAAGGGGATCGGCCCCACCTACCGCGATAAAATCGGCCGTGACGGCATCCGCATCGGTGACATTGCCTCTCCCCGGTTCCGTGAGAGGTATGCCGCTGCTGTCACCCGCCACCGGCAAATGCTCGCGGCCCTCGGGATGGAGGTCGATCTCGCAGAGGCGGAAGAGGCATTCTTCGAAGCCATCCGATACCTGGATTGCATCCGACTGACGGATTCGGAACACTATCTGCAAAAGGCCATTGACGATGGCAAACGCATCCTCGCGGAGGGTGCACAGGGCACCATGCTCGACATCGACTTTGGCTCCTACCCTTACGTCACGAGTTCCAATACCATCACGGCAGGCGCATGCACTGGCCTAGGCATTTCACCCCGCCAAATCGGCAGGGTCTATGGCATCTTCAAGGCCTACAGCACCCGTGTCGGCGGGGGGCCCTTCCCGACGGAGCTGAACAATGCCACGGGTGAAGCCCTGCGTGCCGCAGGGCATGAATTCGGGGCCACGACCGGCAGGCCCCGGCGCTGCGGTTGGCTGGACATGGTCGCGCTCAAGTTTGCCGTCCGCATCAATGGGGTCACCGACCTCATCATGACCAAGGCGGATGTGCTCAGCATCCTGGACGAAGTGCGCGTGGCCGAGGAATACCTGATCGATGGTCAGTTGACCAGCGACCTGCCGTTCGACCTCGAGGCAGACATCCATCCGCAGTACCGCAGCTTCGCTCCCTGGAAGTCTGGCCTCGGCGAGGTGACCAAGATCTCCGAGATTCCAGCGACGCTCCGTGCGTACATGGATTACCTGCTGGCAGAGCTGAAGGTGCCGATCACCATCCTGTCCCTGGGGCCTGACCGTGACCAGACCTTGGAATTGGGCGGGGGCTGAGATGGACGGGCGCCGAATCCTTTCCGATCCCACCGGAATCCTCAAGCGCCATCTCCTGCACTGGGCGGCATTGCAACCGTACTGCCTCTGGTTGGATTCCTGTGGAAGCAGCACCGACCGTTATGGAGACCATGAATTCATGGTGGGCGTTGCTCTGCAGTGGGATGCCGGGTTGGCCCATCACCTGGACGAGCTGGGGCGGACGATGGCCCATGGGCCCCGGGGCTGGCACTTCGGCTTTCTGGGCTACGACCTGAAGGATGAGCTCGAGCCTCGGCTGCGGGCAGATCTCCAGAGCAGTGTCGCATTTCCGGGAATGGGCATCTTCAGGGCGGATGTGGTGGTGACGCAGAAGCGCAATTCCTCGGAGGTGATCTTCGAAGCTGGCTACTCGGAGCGCATCCACCATGCGATTCTGGATACCCCCTCACCGAAGGCCGGGGTTCATGGTTTCACAGGCTTCACCAGCAATTTCACGGAAGCAGAATACTGCCACACCGTTGAGCGGATTCGGCAGCACATCCTCGAGGGCGAAGTCTATGAGGTCAACCTCTCCCAATGCTTTACTGCGGCCATACGGATCGATGCACCGGTGACGCTCTGGGAGCGGCTGGTGCAGTCCTCGCCCGTGCCGTTTTCAGGATACTGCAAATGGGGCGATCTCCACGTGCTCTGTGCCTCCCCGGAGAGGTTTCTGCGTCTGCATGGACATCGGCTGACCACGCAGCCCATCAAGGGCACCTCCCCGCGCGGCGCGACACCCGAGGCGGATGCACAAAGTGCCCACCGGCTTCGCACCTCGCCGAAGGAGCAAGCCGAGAATGTCATGATCGTGGACCTCAGCAGGAATGACCTGCACCGCAGTTGCGAAACGGGAAGCGTGGAGGTTCCGCAGCTCTTCGAGCTGCAGACCTTCCCGCAGGTGCATCACCTCGTGTCCACCGTCACAGGGCGAAAACGCAAGGACCTGAGTGCCGTGGATGTGCTGCGGAACACCTTTCCACCCGGCAGCATGACCGGCGCCCCCAAGATCCGTGCCTGCGAACTCATCGCACAGTACGAGCGCTTGTCGAGGGGGGTGTATTCCGGTGGGCTGGGCTATTTCGCCCCCGATGGTGGCTTTGATTTCAACGTCGTGATCAGGTCGCTGGTGTACGATGCCAGTGCCCACCGCATCTCTTACCATGTGGGTGGTGCAATCACCTGGGACAGCGTCCCGGAAGAGGAGTATGCCGAAACGATCCTGAAGGCAAAGGCCATCGAAGGGCTGTTTTGAATAAGCCCGCCCCGGGGAAGCCCCTGGCGACCGGCCAGAGGGGGTGGCACCACGTACCGGAAAGGCTGGGGAGTACTGCAACGATCCCGCCCACTCAAAATCCCGGGATTCACCCATTGCCCTGGCTTGAGGCCTGCTCCGATCGGACACCCCACCCTTCTACGCCCGGGCCCAGTCTGCTTCCGGCCTGCGGGGGATGGCCATGGCGGCTATTCTGCCATTTTGTCATCCGACCATCCGTTGGCACCATTTTTTCTCAGCACGTTTCGCAGAACATCATTATACCCCAGAAATACAGGAATTATGGCAGAAGTACTTGAACCCCAGACCGAAACAGGATCCATCTCCGTCCATACCGAGAACATTTTCCCGATCATCAAGAAATCGCTGTACAGCGACCACGAGATCTTCATTCGCGAGCTCGTCTCCAACGCCGTGGATGCCTCCCAGAAAATCAAGCACCTGGCAGACATCGGCCAATTCAAGGAGGAGCTTGGGGAGCTGAAGGTCGTGGTCGAACTGGACAGCGATGCCAAAACCATCACCATCAGGGACAATGGGATCGGAATGAGTGCCGACGAGGTGCGCAAGTACATCAACCAGGTTGCGTTCTCGGGTGCAGAGGAATTCGTCCAGAAATTCAAAAACCTGCAGGACAAGCGTGACACGATCATCGGACAATTTGGCCTGGGCTTTTACTCAGCCTTCATGGTGTCCAGTCAAGTGGAGATCGTCACCCGCAGCTACAAGAAGAATACCGGTGCCGTACGCTGGACCTGCGACGGCTCCACCACCTACACCCTGGACAAAGGCGACCGGAAGGCGCGCGGGACCGATGTGATCCTGCACATCGCCGAAGACAGCGAGGAGTTTCTGGACAAGTCCCGCATCAAGAACATCCTGAACAAGTACTGCAAATTCCTTCCGGTCCATGTGGAGTTTGACGGGGAGCTGATCAACAAGAGCGAGCCGCTCTGGAAGCGGAAGCCCACGGACATCCAGGACCAGGAATATCTGGAATTCTTCAGGGCACTCTATCCCTACTCCGAGGAGCCGCTGTTCTGGATTCACCTGAACGTGGATTATCCGTTTGACCTGACGGGGATCCTCTATTTTCCCAAGCTCCGCAACGAAGGTGATTTGAAGCGCGACAGGATTCACCTGTACTCGCGGCAGGTGTTCATCACGGACAATGTCGAGAACATCGTCCCGGACTACCTCGGCCTCTTGCAGGGGGTGATCGACAGCCCGGACATTCCGTTGAACGTCTCCCGCAGTTACTTGCAGACCGATTCCAATGTGCGCAAGATCAGCACCTACATCAGTAAAAAGGTCGCCGACAGGCTCAAGGAGATCTTCGCCGAGGATCGCCAGAAATTCGTGGAGAAATGGAAGGACATCGAGGTCTTCGCGAAGTATGGCATGATCAGCGACGAAAAATTCTATGAGAAGGCGGAAGAGTTCGCATTGCTCAGGAACGTTTCCGAAGAGCATTATACCCTCAAGGAATATAGGGAGAAAATCGCTGCGAACCAGACGGACAAGGATGGCAATGTGGTGTACCTCTACTGCGCTGACCGCGACCATCAGGACAGCTTCATCCAATCCGCCATGAAGAAAGGCTATGATGTGCTCCACATGGGTGCGCTGATCGACTCCCACTTCATCGGATTCATTGAGCGGAAGCTGGAGAAGTGCACCTGGAAGCGGGTGGACAGCGATGCGATCGACAAACTGATCGCCAAGGACACGGCCGAACCTAGCGTCCTGAACGAGGAGCAGACGGCCGCCATCGTGGAGCTTTACAAGAAGGTAGCCGGGGAAAGCGCCATGACCGTGCGTGCACAGGCACTGGGGGCGGAAGAGATGCCCGTGGTCCTTGTGCGCCCGGAATTCTTCCGCAGGATGCGTGAGCAGGCGATGCTCGGCGGCATGGGCGCGGGGCTGAACCGCGACATGGTTGAGGTCGTCATCAACAGCAGCCACGAACTGGCATCCCACATCATGACCGAAGGCAACGTCGAAGCCCAGGAATCCATGGCGCGCCAGCTTCTCGACCTTGCGAAGCTGTCCCAGGGAATGCTGAGCGGTAAGGAACTGACCGGCTTCATCGCCCGCAGCGTGAGCTTGGTGGGCAGATAACCGGGGGGATTGCAGCGATCACGAACTGTAAGCATGGGCGCATCCATGGTCCGCAACCGCGGGGAATGGATGCGCCCATCTTTTCGACCCCGGGAGAACACAAGGTCCGGGCGTGCCATCATCTAGGGCAATCTATCGTGCCGGGGATTTTAACTTCCACATGATCAATGGTTGTGCCCATCAATGGTGTTGCCCGATTCGTGCCAGGTGAAAACAGGGAGGGGATCCCCTGACAGGTTGATAAAATGGCGCAGAAAACACCAAGTTACACCTGCCCCAAAGGCAATCTGATCGAACCTCAAGGCCAAGAGATTCCCCTGCATGTACTGTCTGGGGGCATCGATTTTTTCAGGGGAACACTTGCATAAGTGGAAGGAATCAACCATATTTGCCTTCACCAGTAATTGATGAGAGAAAGTATGCGCCACAACCCTGTTCAGAAAAAGAAATTTTCGGGAAATGACTCGACTAGGTCTGGCTCCGAAATGGCTTATAATGGCAAGACGTTCGCCCCTCCTGCCTTTCAGCTGAAGGCATCCTCGAAGGAGGAATCCGAACCCACGCAGCGGAAATCATCAGAGGGAGGGTTGCCTGAGAACCTCAAATCAGGCTTCGAAGCCACCACAGGGCATGACCTGAGCGATGTGAAGGTTCATAACAACAGTTCCAAGCCTGCCGAATTGAATGCACTGGCGTATGCCCAAGGGAATGATATCCATTTGGGCCCAGGCCAAGACAAGCATCTTGCCCACGAGGCTGCCCACATTGTTCAGCAGCGCGAGGGTCGTGTGCAGGCCACCACGGAAGTCGGCGGCGTCCCCGTCAACGACCAGAAGAGCTTGGAGTCAGAAGCCGATAGCATGGGTGCCAAAGCCACCCAGATGAAGCCCAGGTAATCTGTCCATCGGGTTGTCCCGGCATACACTTGCGCTTATTCAGGCCAAGATTGCATCACTTCGGTCTGAACTGTCGCTGGGCTCACTTGATAGAAAGAGTTCAAAATCCCGGGATTGCTGAGGAGGCAGTCATCACAGCCTACGCCCAATGGGAGAGGTAGTCAGGTCTTGAATATCCCGGTGCTATAGTTTAGGTTTGATGTTACTTACAAAAATGGTGTTGCATTCTGTTCAGTGGCCAACGGTGCCGTCACTATGACCTATCGACATAATTCTCCCCAGTCAAGATGGACTCAATTGGGTTGAACGCAGCGGAAAATGATTCGCATCGCTGCACCTTTCTGAACGAGGAAAAGGACGCGGAGCCTCAGTCGATTGATTTTTTCATCGGCGATGCCGACGAGGAGGGATGGCATTCCTGCACGGCTGTGATTCGGATGAATTCGATGCCGGATCTTCGTCCAGGCAAGATGTACCTGTACCGTGAAGATCTTGCGAACTGGGAGCGGAAAATTCGGGATGCTGTTGATGCAGACCCGGCAAATTGGGACTTCGAACCCATGGAGCCGGCATTTCTAATGACCGTTGAAAATGGGCACCAAGGCCGCATGCTTTTCTTGGTCTTCGATACCGCCTTCATGAATGGCAAAATGCACACTGGGAACGGCATTGGGTGCCAAATAACCTGCTCGCTCGATTCGTTGCAGAACTTTGCAGACCGTATCGCCACCTGTCTGGCAGGCCGTGGCATGGGTTGATCCTGGCACAGCGGTGGGCCGGACAGTGTACCGCATTGGATGCGATGAAGTCCACCGCCAATGGAAAGGCATGGCATCGAATCGCCCGCCGCAAGCAGACTGGCGAAGAAAACCGCTAACGGAAATATCCTGTCAGTCCCTCCCTCCCGATCCTATGCCATCGTAGAGGGACAATCCGGACAAGCACCCTGCACATCGAAAGGGACGCAATCAGATCCACAGCCATCTTGCGTACTGCTTCCAACATGTCTATCTTCGTCCCGGAAGAATATCTGCGGTGAAAATCA
>JBJOPY010000257.1:0-17754 GCA_046050405.1 Bacteroidota bacterium
GGAGGATTTTCGCTGAGGGGGATCAAGAGGGTCGGGTCGGCCTACTTCAAGCTCGTGGACAGTCCGAAAGCCACCCCTAAGGAGGAGCCCAAAAGCCTGGGAGCTGAAGAGGTGCCAGACAGCTATGAGGAGGATTTCGGCTACCAGTATGACGAGAGCGACTACCTGTCTGAGAATCCGGAGGAGATCAAGAATGGAGGCGAAGGCACCCCTGAAGATCCCGTGGAGTCGGAGGATCCGACAGCAGGAGGAGTCTTTGACGACTTTGACCCGGACTTTATCGCCCAGGAGTCCAAGCTTATCAAGGCGCAGCTGACGATCTTCCGGAATGGCATCCCGGCCATGAACCTCCGCGCCAATGAATTTGTCCTCGACCTGGAGAAGCTGGTCTCGAAGCGCGCCGAGGTCTCCATGTACCTGAGCAAGACGGACAGCATCACGCATCCAAGTGTGGATGTCATCTACGAGGTCGATTCCGCGACGGTGACCTTGGTCAAGGACATCAAGGACAAGCTCAGCCATCAGGCCTTCCTCAGCCCTTACCATAACTTCTTCCTCTACTTCGATGCCATCAAGTGGCGGCACAACACGGACATCATCGAGTTCACCTCCCTGGTGGACAGGGAAAACCAGACCTCGGCCATCGAGTCCAAGGACTTCTTCAAGCTGCAGCGATGGAACCAATTCAAAGGTGTCCTGCCCTTCAACCCCATCGGTGCGATCTACCGGTACGCCTCCACCCATGAGGGCGAGCCGATTTATCCAGAATCCATCACCACGGAGTACAAGATCGCGGATGTCATCGATGCCCTGAAGCTTGCCTTGGTGGATGTGGAAGGGTCGGGATTCATCCAATACAATCGCAAAACGGGCGAAATCACACCTCTGCCCAAGCTCTATGACTGGTCCAAGGCGGCACGGGGCCGCAAGGATTATGATGCGATCCAGATCATCTCGCTGGTGAAAAACGGCAACAATGCCGACCTGAACCTCAACGACATGAGCATCGACCTCAAGGGGGTGTCCTTCTTCTCCTTGAGCGACAGTCAGTTCGTCAGGATCCTTCCGAACCATCATCAAGTCACTGTCAAGAAGAATCGCGACCTCCAGTTCGACGGTATCGTGGCTGCGGGCAAAATGAACTTCTACGGCCGGATCACGCCGGACTCGATGAGCATGAAGAGCGTCCCCGGTAAATTCACCTTCGATTATGATAACTACAAGGTACTGGTGGACTCCCTTGACTCGCTGAGGTTCATCCCCATCCGGAACCCTGCACCGGGGCAGGGACTTTCACCGCTGCAAAAGGCACTCAGTGCCACCACTATAGAGGGGGTGACAGGGGCGATTTACATTAATAAGCCAACAAACAAGAACGGCTTGGAGGCACATCCGGAGTATCCTGTCTTTGACAGCTACACGAAGTCGTTCATCTATTGGTTCAAACCTGGCGTGCGGGACGGTGTCTATACGAAGGATAAACTGAACTTCAGCATAGACCCATTCGTACTGGACTCCCTGGAGGACTTCAAGGAGACGGCGCTGAGCTTCGAGGGGGAGTTCTATTCCTCGGAGATATTCCCAAGGATTCGACAGAGGCTCGTGGTGATGGAGGACTTCACCCTGGGGATGAAGGATATCACCCCCCCCGACACAGGATATGCCGCTTACGGGAACAAGGGGCGATTCATCGGCGAGATCCGGCTGGATGGCAGCGGACTCAGCAGCAATGGACAAATCAACTCTCTGGAGACAGTCGCCAAGTCGGATAGTTTCCAGATGTATTTTGACTCCGTAAAGGCGATCACCCATGAATTCAGTCTTCCGGGCGGGGCGAAGGAGGGTGCTTCCTTCCCGGATGTCAGGGCCAAATCCGTCAAATACAAGTGGCTCACGAAAAAAGACGAAATCGAGCTCGAGACCTTGGAAAAAGGGGAAGCCATCACGATGTTCGAGGGAGAGGGCTTCTTCCAGGGAAAGCTGCGGATCACCAAGGAGGGACTGAAGGGTTCAGGAAAGATCAGGCTGGGCAACGTCGTGGTGGAAAGCACGGACTTTACATTCGGCGAAAAGGACTTCATCGCAAACGATGGATTGTTTACCGTGTATGATGTGAACAAGCCCGACAAGCGACTGTTTGTGGCCAGTGAGAGCCGGGTCAGCTATGACGTGACCCGGCAACATTCCTCATTTGCGACCACCAAGGTGGGGGTGGCCACCGTAGCTTTCCCGGACCAGAAGTATCGAAGCTCACTCAGCAAGGGGGAATACGATCGCACAACGAACGACGTCCGCCTCGAGAATCCCTCGGCCAAGCCCAGCCAGGGTTACTTTTACAGTTCCGATCCCCTGCAAGACAGCCTGACCTACCTGGCGAAGGATGCGTATTACAATTTTGACGCCAAGCGCATCGAAATACAGGGCGTGCCCTGCATCTACGTCGCCGATGCCAAGATCACCCCTGACAGTGGCAGTGTGGTCGTGAAGACGGACGGACTCCTACAGAAGCTCAAGAACAGCGTCGTCGAAGCCAACCAAGTCACGAGATACCACCGCATGTATGAGGCAGATGTGGAGATCACCCATTCCAAGCGCTATACTGGGAAGAGCAAGTATGATTATCCCCCCGTCATGGGCAAAGACCAGTTTATCAACATGGCTTCCATGGGCGTGCAGGGCGACTCAATGACCATCGCAACGGGTGAAATCAAGGAGGAGGAAAAGTTCTACATCACGGACAGGATATTCTTCAAGGGGACCACCCGGCTCGAAGCGAAGGACAAGTTCATGAAGTTCACCGGCAAGGTGAAGATTGACTCCGAAAACAAGTTCTTCGAAGACAAGTGGTTTGATTATGACAACACCGTGAACCCGGACTCCGTGCTCATTCCGATCCGGCAGGAACAACTCAACAAGCTGGTGGTCGGCCTGTACTACGTCAAGCGCAGCCGCACCTATTATTCAGCGTTCCTCGCAGAAAAGAAGAGCCCCGATGATGTAGAGGTGGCCCGTGCAGAAGGCGACCTGACCTTTGACCGGCCGAGCAATACGTTCAAGATCGGGCCTAGGGCCAAGCTGACAGGCAAGGAATACCGAGGTACGACGAGCAGCCTGGACGACAAGAACAATATCATCACCACCGTGGGGCGGCTCAAGGTCGATCCAGCCTTCCCCAAGGCCACCATCGAGATGGGCCTCGCCGGCAAATGGCGTGAGGACCAGAATACCCGTGAGGTGACAAGCGACCTCGTCGGCAACTTCGACTTCAGCTGCATCCCGAAGGAGGCATGGGCGAAACTCGTGGCGAAGGCACAGGCTGCCACGGCGGTCAACAATACGGTGGACTGGGACAACCCAATCCTCAGGGAGGGCCTTGCCGAGTTTCTGGATCCAGATTATGGCAAGCCGGACAGGAACATGCAGGCGTTCCTCGCCCAGGTCGGGAAGGCACAGACATACGCGGAGATCAAGCCGTCCAAGATGGTTCCGCAGTCCTCCCTCCTGCTTTCCGGCATCGCCTTCAAGTTTGACCGCGACTACAAGACGATGTGGTACGCAGGCGAGGTCGGCGTGATCGGGCTGAACGGTGAGCCGGTCAATAAGCTCACGACCTCGAACTCCAAGATAGAGTATGCCCGGGGCAAGTTCAGCCCGGCTGGGTTGCCGACAAACGATACATTGCGCATCTACCTGGAGTTTGACGAGCTGAATTGGGTGTACTACGAGTTCTATGACGAGGTGCTCTACACCATTTCCAGCGATGTGGAAGGCTACAATGCGATCTTGAGGGCGGAGAAGGAGAAACGGAAAAAGAACGAGGGCTATCGTTTCGAGCTGAGCGACGACGCAGCGAAGGACGCCTACCTGGTCAAGTTTGTAGGCAAGTACATCTGGCGTACGGGAAAACCCGCTGGTCTCCCGGATGATGATGGTGGCGATGGCAAGAAGTCTGATGACGGCGGCAAGACTCCCGGCGATGACGACAAGGGTGCCGAATAGTAGAAAGAACAAGGTGGCAGCATCGCCGGTGGGATCGATGAAGGGAATTGAATCCCTGATCCGAGCCCCGGGGCAGCGATTCCTGTCATCAAGCCGGGATCCCGCCGCTGGCATTGCCATGTGAACCCAGGCCGGGCCTCCCTGGCTGTGGATCGGGTGGCCAATCCTTAGTAAGTTTGCCGAATCATTCACGATAATCATTCCGCACATGGAATTCAGAATCGAAAAAGACACGATGGGAACCGTAGAGGTGCCCGCTGATCGCTATTGGGGGGCACAGACACAGCGCTCCATCCTGAATTTTCCGATCGCCCGCGACACGAACCGCATGCCCATCGAGATCATTCGCGCATTTGCCTACCTGAAAAAGGCCGCAGCCCTGGCAAACCGTGACCTGGGCGTCTTGACCGACGATAAATGCGTGCTCATCGGCCAGGCATGTGATGAGATCCTTGCAGGCAAGCTCGATTCGGAATTTCCCCTGGTGGTTTGGCAGACCGGATCCGGGACGCAGAGCAATATGAACCTGAATGAGGTCATCGCCTATCGCGCCCATGTGATCCGGGGCGGCTCCCTGGACGACGTGCATAAATATGTTCACCCCAACGATGACGTGAACAAGTCGCAGTCCAGCAACGACACGTTTCCCACGGCGATGCACATCGCGGCCTACCATCTCCTGACGGAAACGACCTTGCCAGGCATTCAGGCACTGCGCGACACACTGGCCGCCAAGTCAGAGGCTTTCATGCACGTGGTCAAGATCGGCCGCACCCATTTCATGGATGCAACGCCGCTCACGCTCGGCCAGGAGTTCAGTGGATACGTCGCCCAGCTCGACCATGGCATGCGGGCCATCCGCAACTCGCTCGCACACCTCGGCGAACTGGCACTCGGTGGCACGGCCGTCGGCACCGGCATCAACACGCCGGAAGGTTATGCCCCCCTTGTCGCCCGGAAGATCGCCGAACTCACCGGCCTTCCATTCATCACCGCCCCCAACAAGTTCGAGGCCCTGGCTGCGCACGATGGCATCGTGGAGGCGCATGGCGCGCTCAAAACGGTCGCCGTCAGCCTGATGAAGATCGCCAATGACATCCGCATGCTGAGTTCAGGGCCCCGGGCTGGAATCGGTGAGATCACCATCCCTGACAACGAGCCCGGCAGTTCCATCATGCCCGGAAAGGTCAATCCCACACAGTGCGAGGCCATGACCATGGTCGCTGCACAGGTGCTGGGGAACGATGTCGCCATCAACGTCGGCGGTTCCAATGGGCATTTCGAGCTCAACGTTTTCAAGCCGATGATGATTTACAACTTCCTGCACAGTGCAAGGCTGATCGGCGATGTCTGCCACAGCTTCAACGATCGGTGCGCCGCAGGCATCGCGCCGATCGAGGCCAACATCCGCAACCATGTGAACAATTCGCTGATGCTGGTCACTGCACTGAATACCAAGATCGGCTATTACAAGAGCGCCGAGATCGCCCAGAACGCCCACAAAAAAGGCTTGACGCTGAAAGAGAGTGCGCTGGAGCTGGGCCACCTCACCTCGGAGGAGTTTGACGCATGGGTAGTCCCTGGCGATATGGTGGGAATTTGATGGCGGGGGACCGCTTCCGGTGACACCATACCTCCATAGCCCGTCCGGAGGGCGGTTCGATTCCGCGGTACTTAGCGGCTACTTCCGGGACCAGATGTTGTACTTGAGGATGCAGTAGAGCGCCCTGAAGCCATCCCTCCAATTGATCTTCTTGCCTTCAGCGTAGGTACGTCCGTAATAGCTGATGCCCACCTCGTAAATGCGTACGCCGGGTACGCGGCTGATCTTTGCCGTCACTTCCGGCTCGAATCCGAATCTTTTCTCTTTCAGGTTCAGGCCCTGGATCATTTCCCGCTTGAACATCTTGTAGCAGGTCTCCATGTCCGTCAGGTTCAGGTTGGTGAACAGGTTGCTGAAGTTCGTGAGGTACTTGTTCCCCCGGCTATGCCAGTAGAAGAGGATGCGATGCGGCCTTCCACCGACAAAGCGGGAGCCAAACACCACGTCGGCAAAGCCATCCAGGATCGGCTTCAGGAGGATGTTCCACTCCTGCGGATCGTATTCCAAGTCGGCATCCTGGATGATCACATAGTCGCCCGTGGCCTTTGCAATGCCGGTGTGAAGTGCCGCCCCCTTCCCTTGGTTAACATCGTGGCTGTACAACTGAATGTTCCGGTCCGGGTGGCTCCGGATATAGGACTCGATGATCTCCCTGGATTTGTCCCTGGAGCAGTCATTGACACAGATCACCTCCTTGCCCATGCCGGAGATCAGGGCCACTTCGTGGATCCTGTCCAAGATATTCGTAATCGTGCGCTCCTCATTGTACACGGGGACCACGATGCTCAGCCTATGATTTCCCATTTTCCCCAGGATTCGGCGCAAAGATAGTCATTCCGATCCATTCGTCCTTTCTGGGAGCCATTCCGGTAACACCATGCGCTTGCAGGCCGGCCCCTGGAATCTCAGCGGAATTGATGGGAAACCCAGAGCTCGATCCGCTGGATCGGGTTTTCAGGCATGAACCTGCGATAGGTGATGATGTCCGGATCCCTGGAAAAGTTGCCAGGGAGGTTGATCTTGTCCTCTTTCAGGATCACGGCAGGGATGTGCTGGCTCTTGGCATACTGAAAGAGCTGGATGACCTCTTGCCAGTGGATCTGGCTGGTGATCAGACCGACATAAATGCCTGACAATGAAACCTCATCGTACATGTGCTGCCCTTTCGGATGATCGGGATGCTTGTAATTATAGACCACGGTATAGCCCTGGCGCTCCAGAAGTTCACCGAGTTCATAGACCATGTGTGCATCCGACTGCGGGATCGAGTATGCGATAAATGCTTGTGTTCCCATTGGACCAAGATAGCAGTTTTTGAATGGAGAAATGTCCGCGAAGTGTTAATCGCGCAAATTGGGGGAAGGCCCGGACGTCCCTTCCCAGTGCATCCCCTGCAGCACCCGGGCGCTGCACTGGCCGCCGCATGTTTCAGGGCAGTGCGAGGCGAACGCGGCCACAGCCGGTCACGTGAACAGGGACTGGAATCGAACCTGACCTTCCCTCCTATTCAATTGGCCGCCGCCGATCGCCTCGCGCTCAGTCGTGTCCTCCCTTGCGGCAGCACTTCCTTAGGCTGTCATAGGCCTCCTGGTCCGCCTTTACATCGTCGGCATCGTATCCCGCCTTCGAAATGGCCTGACGGATCGCCGCAGCATCCACCTTCTTGGTGGCGAAGGTGACATCCACCTTCTTGGTATTCATGTCAAAGGCGGCCGCCTTGACGCCCCTCAGACTTTTCAAGGAACCTTCAATGCGCGCCTTGCACTCCTGGCAATTCCCGCTGGTTTGAATCGAAACCGTCGAAATCTTGGGGGTCGTCTGCGCAGCGGAACTTCCAATGCTGAGAAAGACAAAGCCCAAAAGGAGAAAGGTGGTTTTCATCATCATCGTATTGAGATCATTAAGATGTTGTCATTTTCTGAGATCGAAGCGGAGGCCTGCATAGCCGATGGCTCCCATGAGCGGCCCCCAGGCGATGGATGCGTCAAAGTACATGCCAAAGGGATCCTGCGCACCGATGACCGGCTGATTTTGCATAAAGTTCGTCAAGTTTTCCCCGCCAAGGTATATCTCAAATGACTTGCCAAGGCGCCTGGTGACCTGCGCGTTCACGCGCGGATAGGCGGGCGAACGGTTGCCCATGCGGTAGCCAGGGGGGTTGCCGGCTGTGGAGGGCAGGCGCTGGCTTCCTGTGTAGGCGAGCGTGAGATCCGCCAGCCAGCGTTCCGTTTTGGATTTCCAGCCAAGGTTCACCAGCCCCTGGTGGCGGGGGGTCAGGGGCATCTGCAGCAGAAGACCCGCGTAGGTGGCTCTCACCTGCTGGCCTCGCCAGGTGAGGCGAACATCCAGCCTCGGCAGCAGCTCGAGATTCATCTCCACCTGCACCACGTTGCTCCAGGATCCTGCCTGGATATTGTAAAAGCTGAGGTACCGTGGATGCTCGACATCCGCCACCAGGCGGCTGAGGAACTGTGTGCGGTAGGCGTCAAGGGCAAGGCTTCCTTCTCGGCCCTGGAACTTGAACAGCTGGACGACCCCAGCCCCGAATGTCCAGGCCTTTTCTTGAAGGCTTGCCTGGCCCGCGACGATTTTCCGGGAGCTGGAGAGCACGGCGATGTTCTCGGCGATCGGATTTGGGGTGCGGTACCCCTTCCCCGCGGACAGGCGGAGGCTGGTCCTTTCCCATGGGTTCCACCGGACATGGAGCCGGGGGGTCACCAGCGTGCCGAAAAGGTTGTGTTGGTCCATCCGCCATCCTGCAACGAGGGAGAATTCGTCCTTTGGCTTCCAGGTATATTCGCCGAAGATCCCTGGCACCCACTCCGTGCGTGCAAATGCAGAATCTTCCAGCTGCTCGTCGAGGCGATCCATCAGGAACGAGGCACCCGTGCGGATGGTATGCCTTGTATCGCCGATGTAGTCCTGAAAGGTGAAGGAGGCCCGGAAATTGTCTTGCAGGCCTCTGTACTCCTTGTGCCCGAAATAGCTGTCCATCGTATGCCTGAAACCCGAGAGGATCAGGCCGCCTGACCGGAATTCCCTGTTCTTGAAGACGAATCCCATCTTGGTGAAGGCAGCATACTGGGTGGTTCTCACTCCCAGGCCCCAGATGGAGTCGCTTCCGCGATCCATGGCGGGCCTGAAACCGGCCTGGCCGCCGGTGCGATCCTCCCTCAGGTACTGGATGCCGGCCTGAAACTCGAGCCGGTCAGTGGCTTGGATATGCCAGCGATTTTGTAGGATGACAGCCTTTCCCAGTGGGTTGTTCAGGAAATCGTCCCCGTCCGGGTCGCGACGCCCGAGATTGAGACTGCCATGGGTGAGCAGCATCGTACCCACACGTTCCTTGATCTGGAGAGCCGCAATCAGATTGGCTTCCGTGCGGCCAAAAAGGTTCTGGTAAAGGTTGATATGGAGGGGGGCTGCCTCGCGGCTTGGTTTGCGCAGTTCCACATTGATCTGGCCTGTCATCGATTCATAGCCATCCACGACCGAGCCAGTGCCTTTCGAGAGCTGGATGCTTTCGATCCAGTCGCCCGGGATGTAACTCAGCCCGTAGATGGCACCGAGGCCGCGGGTCATGGGCCGCTTCTCCGTGAGCAGCTGTGCGTACCTCCCTGCAAGTCCCAGGAGACGGATCTCCCTTGACCCCGTCGCTGCATCCGTGGCGGTCACATCCACTGATCCATTGGCCTGGAAACTCTCCCCCAGGTTGCAGCAGGCGGACTTTCCCAGCTCGGCGCGTGTGATGAGCTGAACCTGCTGGGTTTCGACCATCGAATAGGAGCTTGCCAGCTGGCGTGAACGGATCTCCACGGTCGCCTGCGTCACTGGCCGCCTGAGAACCGTTCGATAGTATTCCTGTCCTTCCCTGACCGGCAGGGTGTCGTCCTCATAGCTGATATGGCGGAACACGAGCGTGTCCCCTGCGGACCATGGAAGCTTGAAACTGCCATTTGCATCCGTGTAGGCTCCCTTCTTCAGGCGCAGGAGAATGACGGTCGCCCCTTCCACCTCCAGCTCGGCCCCCGTTGCGTCCATTTCGAAAACCTTGCCCCGGATCTCGGACTGGGACCAGAGGGGTGTGATATAGATGGCCGAAGCCAGTATCGAAAGAATGATCTTTTTTTTCATGATGATGCTGAATTGAAACAATGAAACCGTGCTTGCTTGTCATCAAGCGCAGAAAAGCAGCATCATGCTCAGATCAGAAAGGAGCAGAAATGGATCAGGATGGTCCGGCCGGTCTCCAAGGTGCGGCGTTCGGGCGGGTCATGTCCCTTCCGGGCGAAACGCTCCATCCCTGCGATCAACCTGGATTCTGCGAGCGGGACTGGCAACACCAGGGAACACTGGCAAGGGGGGGCGTCCACAACTGCCATGGCGGCCCGCACGGCTGGAAGCTTGATGTGCCGGATGGTCAGCTTACAGCATGGTTCGGACTGGAATCCCCTGTCTCCGCCTTGTTTGCAGCACATCCCGATGGGTTTCAGCCTCGTTTCCGAAAACCCGGTTTCGGAGCACGCATGGGCCGATACAGCGATGCCCAGTGAAGTGACACCGGTCAACAGTGCCATGATGCCTAAGAGCATCCGATTCACCAGACCTTGCATGGTACAAAAGTAAGCCAATTCCGCAGTTAAAATCAAGTGGATGCAAGCCAGATACCCCCACGGGACGACCTTGCCTGCCAAAGGCACCGGATGCCCTGCGTCTTCCAGCCTATGGCCCTTGAGATGAGGATACGGATCCTCCTTCACCGGCTAAAAAAAGCGGCCACCACATGGCGGCCGCTTAATTCTCTCCACGGTTTCAAGCCCGGCATCATTCCAAGGCGAACCGGATCGTCGTCTGGCGGGTCTTGTTCTGCTGGATCGTGGTGATCCTCATCAGATAAGGCCCTGCTGCAAGATCGCTGAGTTCAAATCCTACTTCCTTCATCAAATGCGCCATTTGAAACGCCCTGACCATCTTTCCGTACATGTCCCAAACTTCCACCCTCACAGGGAAATCAATGGCCCGCTGGGTCTGAAGGTGGACGATCCCTTCGCTTGGATTGGGATAAACGCTCAGGCCGGTCAAGACCCTGGCCTGCTGTTCGATTCCTACCACCACAGTATTGCTCGTACTGGAGCATCCATTCGTATCCGTCACGATCACGCTGTAGCTGCCGCCACCAGGCGGAACCAAGGTGTCACCGGTCTTTCCGGTCATCACCGTATCGTTTCGCAGCCACTGATAGCTGGCAAAGGGTTGCGATGTGTACAGCTTTGAGTTGCCCGAATCCAACACCGGCACTGGCAACTGTACTTCTGCCACCAATACTGCCGGACTGGATCGTATGCAGCCGAGGCTATCGGTGACCGTCACCGTATAGGAGTCTGCAGTACTGACCATGCAGGTGTCATTCGTCGAACCAGTGCTCCACACATAAGCGGTATAGGTTTCTGACGTGGACAGCACCGCTTGGCTGCCGAAGCAGATCACCGCAGGATTGATGGTGGGAGGTGAGCCAGGAAGAAAATTCACCTCTACCGTATCACTGACGCTACATTTATTTTTATCGACAGCCGACAACCAGAAGATGCCGCCAGTATCGATGTCAATGTCCCGGGTGGTGGCAGTGGTACTCCACGAGTTGATGGATGACAATGCAGGATCGCTCTGTAGTGTAAGCGACCTTCCTTCACATAGATCCAGTGAACCGGTGGATGATGTAATGAAGTCTTGGTCAAGCACATGGTTCAGGAGACGAACTGAATCCTTGGTTTGGCAGCCATCTTCCGATGTGGCGGTGATACCGTAGGTACCGACGTCCGAAACGGTGATGTTCGTTCTCGAGGTCTCTCCCGTGCTCCACACGTATCGATCGTAATTGTAACCTTGGAGGTAGAACGTATGAGGTGCTACTGGACAGACCGTAACATCAGAGCCCAGATTCACCACAGGGACAATGCCGGATGTGATGGTCAGCCTCGCAACCGCAGTGCAACCTACAAGGTCTGTGACCGTCACCGAAAAAGTCCCTGAACCGACGCTATCGAGAGAACTCTCGGTATTTCCCTGATAATTCCAAAGGTAATTGTACCCTTGGCAATCCTGCCCACCCACGACGTCAGTTTTCAAGGTTACGTCGATTGCCCCAGGGCAAGAGGCGAGGATATTGCTCGTCATCTTAACTCCTAGCAGAGTAGGTGGTGCATCGACTTTGTATCTTGCCATGGCGGTATCCCCATTCGCATCCGTCACGGTCAAGGAATAGCTCCCCGGGCCCAAGCCAGTAAGGTTGGCAGTGGAAAGGCTCGAGTTCCAACGATAAACATACGGCGGGCACCCTCCCGTGGCATGGCTGGTGAGTACGGCATTGCGTGAATCTGCACACTTCAACTCGTATCCGCAGGCGCTTGAATCGCAAGTAATCGTCAAGTCTAGGGGGGTTCCTTCGACCAACACCTTGAAGCTGCAGGTCCCGCTATTGCCGCTTGAGTCCGTGGCGGTATAGGTCACTGTCGTCTCCCCGATTCCAAAGAGCGTCCCAGGACTGAGACTCGATACGACCGATCGAACAGAGCCACAGTTGTCAGTGACATTGGTAGGTTCAGGCCACGTGACGAGGGCACCACAGTATGAGCTGTTAAAAGGACTTTGAATGTTTGAAGGACAGGTGAGCGTTGGCTTGATCAAATCCCTTACCGTGACGGTGGCATTGCAGGTGCTGGCATTGTTGCTCCTGTCTGTCACGGTCAAGACCACCGTTCTGCTCCCACGTTCGGTGCAGGTAAAGGAAGATTTGCTGAGCGACCGGGAAGCGACACCGCATAAGTCTGTGGAGCTGGCTCCGACGATGTTCGCATCGGCGGTGGCAATGCCCGAGCTGTTCAGTTGAACCGTGACTGGCGTGCAAACGGCTGTTGGAGCCACTGGATCCTGAACGGTGACCGAGGCATTACAGGTACCGGTATTGCCACTGGCATCAGTGACCGTAAGCATGACACTGACAGGAGTTGCACCCACATCTGTACATGTGAAGGTGGAGCGGCTCAGCGTCCGTGTCAATATGCCACAGGCGTCCGTGCTTGAACCGCTGACCGCCGCCGCCGTCGTACTTCCATTCCCAGAACTGTTGAGTTGGATCGTGACAGGCGTGCAGATGGCACTGGGAGGGGTGACATCCTGAACCGTGACCGTGCTGCTACAGGTGCTGGTCTTTCCGCTCTGGTCTGTCACTCTCAGCACCACTGTGTTGCTGCCACGGTCTGAACAGGTGAAAGTGTTTGTCCGATTGATAGAATAGCTAAGGTTGGCGCAGTTATCCGAGGAATTCGCGCCCACAGTGCTCGGATCCAAGGTAGCGTTGCCACTTGCATCCAGCAGTATCGTGACGGGCGTACAAATGGCCCTGGAAGGCAGGGTGTCCCTGACAGTGATGGCCGTGTTGCAGGTGGATGCATTCAGGCTCGCGTCGGCGACGGTGAGCACCACAGTTTGAGTGGTTCCGGCATCAGTACAGGTGAAATTCGATTTACTGAGGGTATAAGTGTCTATTCCACAGGGATCTGACGAGCCATTGCTGGCATCTCTCGCCGGCACAGTTGCGCTTCCTGTGGTGCTCAGGTAGACCGTGAGGGGTCTGCATATCGCCACTGGAGGCAGGTTGTCCCTGATCGTGATCATTGCTGTACAGGTTCCAGTATTGCCAGTACTATCCCTGACGGTCAGCGTTACGCTGTTCCTGCCGATATCGGAGCACGTCCATGCACTATCGCTCGTACTGTAGGTGAAGCGACAGTTGTCCGAGGAACCTTTACCCACAAATTCTGGCAAGACCGAGATGAAGCCCGAGGAATTCAAGTACAAGGTGGAGTCACGGCATACGGCGTTAGGTAGCGTAGTGTCAGTGATCACGACCTCGAAACTGCACGTATCCTTATTGCCTCCCGCATCTGTCACCGTATAGGTGACGATGGTCGTCCCCACAGGGAAGGCAGTGCCTGAAGGGTTGCCACCCGTCCGGGTCAGTGTTGTCGTGCAATTGTCATCGACCGTAGGGGTCGCATAACTGACAGTGGCATTGCAGTTACCCGGATCAGTAGACTGGGTGATTCTGGAAGGACAGGTGGTGAAGGTCGGAGGGGTGGAATCCTTGACTGTGACCGTGAAGGAGCACGTCGCTGTGTTTCCTGCCAGATCGGTGGCGTTGAATGTGATGGTCGTGACTCCCAAGGGGAAGAGGGTATCGCTTCGAAGTCCTGCGATACGGAGGGTGGTGACCCCAGCACAGTTGTCAGTTCCGACCGGAGTGGCGTATGTCACGGTAGAGGTGCATGCATTGGTGGGCGTCTTCACCGACGTGTCCCTAGGACAGCTGATCGCCGGCGGTATTGTATCCATTGAGATGATCACATCATCGGAGGATGCGGTACAAGGATCATTGGTGACCGTCCAGCGCAGCTTATAGGCTTTACCGAGCGTCCCGGAAAAGGTCGCGGTCTCACTGGAGAGGCTGCTGAAAGATCCTCCTCCAGGATTAGGGTTAACAATGCTCCATGTACCCGTTTCACCACTAGGAGGAACGCTGGCATTCAAGGTGGCGGTAGTATTACAAATGGCTTGGTCTGGGCCGGCGGAGACGGTGATCGCATTGCTTTTTAACTTGATGTTGACGTCATTACTACTCGATGGACAAGGGGAATTCGTGACGATCCAGGTAAGTACGTAGTCAGTTCCCGCGATTCCTGTGAAAGTCGAGGTCGGGCTGGTGGGCGTGGTGACTGTTCCACCTGTACCAGATTGGATGATCCATGCGCCCGTTCCTGCAGTGGGTGCATTCGCAGCGAGGGTCGCTGATGTGGAACATACCGTTTGGTTTGGGCCTGCATTTGCTGTGGTCGGTGTGGCCACGAGGGTGATCTGGACAATATCAGAGGAAGCCACACAAGGTGAATTGCCGGTGATGGTCCATCGCAAACGGTAGGTCGTCCCTGCACTGCCTGTGAAAGTCGAGGTCGGGCTGGTGGGTGTGGTGACTGTTCCTCCCGTTCCAGACACGATGCTCCATGCACCTGTTCCTACAGTTGGAGCATTGGCGGCGAGTGTCACTGAATTTCCACATACTGAAGTGTCTCGACCTGCATTTGCTGTGGTGGGACTGGCCACGAAGGTGATCTGGACAGTGTCAGAGGATGCCACACAAGGTGAAACGTTGGGTATGGTCCATCGCAGGGTGTAGGTCGTGCCTGCAGTGCCTGTGAAAGCCGAGGTCGGGCTGGTGGGCGTGGTGACTGTTCCCCCTGTACCAGAAACGATGGTCCATGCACCTGGTCCATTTCCAGTGGCCGGCGCATTGGCAGCGAGTGTCACCGAATTTCCACATATTGAAGTGTCGCGACCTGCATTGGCTGTGGTGGGTGACTGGGCGACTGCCACAGTCACCGATGTGCGGGGAGAGGCTGTGCAGCCTGGATCTGACCAGCTGATGGTCACTTGCCCGTTGCCTGAATTGGTGCCCGTAAAACTATACGAGGTAACCCAGACGGTATCTACATAGGAAGAACCACCACCGCCACCGGCTCTGGGTTTGTTGTTGTCACCTCCAGAGGATCCACCACCCCAATATCCGCCGCCGCCACCTGCTCCATTAACGGCAACCCCATCACCTCCGACCCCAAGCCTGCCACGATTGCTAGAGACACTAGAACCTCCACCACCAAAAGCTCCACCACCTCCGCCGCTGGTTCCTCCTCCACCACCGCCGCCGCCTGCGGCATCATTTCCACCGGTAGCACCACCTGCACCACCTGCACCACCTGCACCACCACCCGCAGAACCATTGCCTCCCCCGCTTGCTATGCCACCACCACCCCCAGCGACATTTCTGGAGATTGTTCCTCCGCCGCCAGCTCCCCCCACAGCATTGAGATGATCATATCCCCCCCCGCCTCCGCCGCCAGAGACGATCACGCGATTTATGGTGTCATATGGTGCGACTCGAACATCGGACGCGCCCCCTCCATCTCCTGCAAGCCCATTCCCTGCCCCACCGCCATTGTAGCCACTCGTATCGCCAACGTAAACCTTCAATTCTTGTCCTGGAGTGACCCTCATCGTGCCGGAACATACGCCACCCGCCCCTCCGGGAGCACTATTGGCACCATTATTAGAATGTCCCCCCTTTGCTCCCTTACAAGAAAAGGTGATGGAGGTCACACCTGCAGGAACTACAAATGTCTGTGCACCACCAGTAGGAATAAAAGTCTGGGAACCTGAACTTGACGCCCTAAAAGCTTCAGCATAATAGGTCGTCGTGACATTTGGGGTAACCGAAAAATTGGAGTCGCTGGCACTTGTTCCAATAAGGGTGCCTCCCGTGAGAACGGTGTACCAGTTGATATTGTTTCCTGAAGAGGTGGCCTTTAACTTAATAGCTGATCCTCCACAACTGGGATTGGGAGTCGCAGTGACACCTGACGGGGTAGTACAAGCCTGTCCATGCAATTGGTGAAAATGGATCAAGAACAATGCCATGACCAGACTGCTGGCGATCGAAACATTTTTAAAATTGAAGCTCATAAGCAACACTTAAACTATGACTTGGGCAAATCAACCTGAACATTGAATTGGGAAGACCTTGTTTCCAAACTCAAATTACATCGAAATTTTATTAACAATCAATCCCCCAACAATAAACCGGAAGGAAGCTGTGCAATTTACCCAAAAACTTGGCTTCTCCAACAATCTGAAGGGATCGTCGTCTATTTCCTGTGAATGAGCAGTATACCCGCTTTAAAATTATTATCTAGGAGTTGTGTTTCGGAATTTGTCCAGAATCTCTTACATTTGAAATGCTTTTTATGCTCAACGTACTTTTTACCTTATAAAAACAATGAAAATGCAAAAAATCAACTTCTTCGGAGCCACCATCCTTATGGCCATGCTCTTCCTCGCCAGCTGCAAGAAGGATCCTTGCAAGGACGTGAACTGCAACAATGGCAGTTGCTTGGAAGGCGACTGCGTCTGCAACCTTGGATACCAAGGGACGGCCTGTGACGTCAAGCACAATGCGAAGTTCGTGGGAACTTACGCAATCCTTGAAAATTGCGAAAGTACGCCGGATCCACAATCCTACGACATTACAATTGCGGCTGACCCTGCCAGCCCGAGTGCCATTGCGATTACCGGCTTGTACTTTTTCCCTTCGACCGTGACCGGCACTATCAATGCCGACGGCATTTCCTTCAGCATCGCCAGACAAATGGTCTACTTTAACCCCGATATACCCCGAGGGAGCGTTCGAACTGTGACTGACGCAACTTCTGACTCGGAGGGACGTTCGATTAACGTCAGCTATATGTATGACGAATACAATAGCACTAACGTTGAAACTTGTGCTGGAACCTGGACAAAGAAGTAACCTTCAGCTCCATCAAGGTCAATGAACCCTGCTTCGGCAGGGTTCATTGTTTTTGAGCGCATGGGGTGGCGTGAGAGATGCCTTGGGAAGATTCCCTCTTACCCGTCCATAGGTGGGCAGTGGAGTTGCGTATCGCAATGGACGGAAGTGGGAATGTGGCGGGAAGTTTTGGTAGTCGGCTTCCTGCTGGTCACAGGTTGCGGGGTTTGCCTCTTTTCGCCATTGTCTGGCCCTTACTTCATGGCTCAGAACCCCTCGCAGATGGAAGGGATCGGTGCGATTCCCTCAAACACTTGAATCCGCTTAGGAACTGGTTGCCGTCCGGATCCTGGACGGGGAGGCCTTGGCAGGGGAAGGGCATCCCTTGGATTACGGATCGGAACCCCTCTAAAATCGCATCCGACCTTGAAAAAAGTCCTACCTTTGGAAAATTGTTCCAACAACTATGAAAATGATAAAATTCAAACTTCTGGGAGCTGTAGCCATCGCGGCCATGCTCGTCCTCAATAGCTGTGATAAGTGCAATAAAGTGCCTTGCAAGAAGGGCAGCTGCGTGGAAGGCACCTGCAATTGCGACAAAAGTTATGAAGGCAAGGCCTGCGACACCATGCACAGTGCGAAATTCGAAGGAAAATTCGATATGTTCGAGAATTGCACTCAGAAAGGGAGTTCGCAAACTTATGAAGTTAAGATTGCGGCCCACCCCGTCAAGCCAAACACCATCCTGATTACCGGCTTGTAC
>JBJOPY010000258.1:0-6547 GCA_046050405.1 Bacteroidota bacterium
CAATTTAGGGAAACATTGTCTCTCTGTGAGCATCGACTTTTTCGATTCCCTCTGCGGAGCTGGAAACCAATTCACTCCTCGCTCAAAATTGCGTTCAGGAGCGTCCTCACCTCAGTGGTAGGCTGATTCAGCAAAAAATGCCCACCCGGCACCACATGCAGTGTGGCACAATTTACCTTGCGGATGAAGTCCCTACAGAGATTCACAGGCAGGATGTCATCGTCCTCCCCCCAGACGATGTGCCATCGCGTCCCCGTATCGGAGGAGCGCTTTGCAATCAGGCCGAGATCAGGCCTCAGCAGTGAATGCCCTTTCCACACCAATTTCAGCAACTGGCGCTTTTCGGCCGTGTGGAATTGCCGGCTGACAAATTTGTATTTGAAGGCATCGGTGATCCGGAGCCTGTAAAGCACCCAGAGAGAAGACCGAAGGAGGCCCGGCCAACGCATGACCGTCCCAAACAGCCGCCTACCCAGCGGGTGATACATGCAGAAATGGTACAGGGGATGGATCTTCAGCCCGTCAGGCGAGATCAAGGTCATGCTGTGGATTTGGATTGCCGTGGTTTGGTATAGGGTCAGGGCGATTTTGGCACCTAGGCTATAGGCCAGGAAATGGACTTCCCTGCAAGCATGCAGCTCGACCAGCTGATGGAGGAAATGGTCCCAAATGTCCGGCGGGACGGGTTCCGCCTCCTCTCCCCAGGTGCTCTCCCCGAAGAAAATCAGGTCGATCATCACGACACGCCACCCGATGGGGGCGACCGGAAAAACAGATCGGAACAGTTTTCGACTCTGGCCATACCCATGAAAGCAGAGCAGCAGGCGGTCACCATCGCCCATGCACGCACCTGCGATGCTCCCCTTGCCTCCCAAGAGTTCGATCCTGAAATTTTCAGCCTCCAATATTGAAATTGATTTGAATCCTAACAACCTTTGATAACTATTCTGCAATATAAACGGAATGTGCGCCGCCTACACCACCGCCCAGAAGATCATGACCCGCGAAGCCTTGCGCCGCGTCGTCCTGACTTGGCGACTTGACAACAGCAAAGTCGTCTTCACGAACGGTTGCTTCGACATTCTGCACCTCGGCCATGTCGATTACCTGGAAAAGGCTCGCGCCCTCGGCGACCGATTGATCCTGGCTCTGAACTCCGATGCCTCGGTGAGACGGCTTCAGAAAGGGGCTGAGCGCCCTTTGCAGGGCGAAATGGCACGTGCGCGAATATTGGCTTCACTGGAGTTCATCGATGCCGTCTGCATTTTCGACGAGGACACCCCGCTGGAACTGATCCGATTCCTCCAACCCGATGTACTCGTCAAGGGCGGCGATTACAGCATTGACAACATTGCCGGAACCCAAGATGTGCTCGGCTGGGGCGGAGAGGTCATCACCATACCCTTGGTCGAAGGTCATAGCACCACCCATATCGTCAATAAAATCAAGCATTCCTCACATGGCTGACTTCAAGATGACGATCGAGGTGGGAGGGAGGCGGTATGCGCTTCGGCAACCGGGGTTTTCCATTGCGATCCCCATGCATTTCGATGGCCTTCAACCCAATACTTACGGGGTCGCCCCGGCGCATGCAGAAGCTTATCGCTCAGGCGGCTGGGTGGGTGACACCCGTCAAGGCGGGAGCTTCAATTTCGAGACCTATACGCTCACGCCGCATTGCAACGGCACCCATACGGAATGCATCGGCCACATCGTGGACGATCGCCTTCGCATCCATGAGGAACTCCAAGAGACCCTCCTTCCGGCCACGCTGATTACGGTGCGTCCGAAATCCGGCCATGAGACCCGGGACCATTACCATCCTCCCCTGGCGACGGAAGACATCGTGATCGACCTTACCGCGCTGCATGACGCCCTTTTAGCCTCCGATGCTGAGTTGCCCACCGCCCTTGTGATCCGCACCTTGCCCAACGATCGCTCCAAATCATCCCGTGACTATATGCGGCAGACACCTGCGTTTCTTACACTGGAGGCCATGGCTTATCTGGTCGGGCTGGGCGTTCAGCATTTGCTGGTGGACATTCCTTCCGTGGATCGGCTGTTTGACGGGGGAATCTTAGTGCCCACTATGTTTTCTGGGATCTGCCTGGCGGAGGCCGTCGGTTGGAACTGTCTGCACACCGAGGGAAAACGATCACAGAAATGATCTATGCCGACGATTCGCTCCCCGATGGAAAATACCTGATAAATCTTTAACTTGCGCCATTTATGACCGTTGCAGCACCCAGTCGCCCGGTTTTGTATCCTCTGAACCCCGAATCAGATGCCTGAATACGATCCAAACTTTCGCCCGAACCGCGAATATGCCGAGGAATTGGATGCCAAGGATCCGCTGGCGCATTTCCGGGACCGTTTTTACATTCCAAAAATGGCGGACGGGCGCGATCGCCTCTATTTCTGCGGCAACTCTCTTGGTTTGCAACCGAAGTCGACCCGGTCATTCGTGGAGCAGGAACTGCTGGATTGGGAGCGGCTCGGGGTGGAGGGGCACTTTCATGCACGGAATCCTTGGCTGTCCTACTATGAGCTCCTGACGGAGGCGATGGCGACTGTCGTGGGTGGCCAGGCCGAAGAGGTGGTGGTGATGAACAGCCTCACCGTGAACCTGCATCTCCTCATGGTGAGCTTCTATCGCCCGACTGCACACCGCCATAAGATCATCATCGAGGCGGATGCCTTCCCGAGCGACCGCTATGCGGTAGTCTCGCAGATGAAATTCCATGGATTCGACCCCAGGACCTCTCTGGTCGAGCTGAGGAGCAAGGACGGGCATCCGGTGATACCGACGGAGGAAATCCTCGAGGCAATCGCCCGAGAGGGTGACTCAGTGGCATTGGTATTGCTGGGGGGCGTGAATTATTATACCGGTCAGGCCTTTGAGATGGAGAAGAGCACCCAGGCGAGCCATGCAGTCGGTGCCAAAGTGGGCTTCGACCTTGCGCATGCTGCTGGGAATCTGGTGCTGCGCCTTCACGATTGGGGGCCGGACTTTGCCTGCTGGTGCGGGTACAAATACCTGAACAGTGGCCCGGGAGGGCTTTCAGGCATCTTCATTCATCATCGCCATGCGCATGATTCCACGATGCCGAGATTCTCGGGATGGTGGGGTCACAACAAGCAAAACCGCTTCAAGATGCCGCCTGATTTCGAGCCACTTCCGGGAGCCGAAGGCTGGCAATTGAGCAATTCTCCGATCCTCGCCCTGGCTGCTTTGCGGGCTTCCCTGGAGATTTTTGCCGACGCGGGGATGCAAGCACTCCGCCAGAAGTCGGAGTTGCTCACGGGATATCTGGAATGGCTGATACATCAGAGGAATGTGAACGACAGAATCCGCATCCTCACGCCGAGCAATGTCGCACAGCGAGGATGTCAGCTGAGTCTCCAGACGAAGGAGGATGGGCGGGCCATTTTTGATCGGCTGACGATGCAGGGAGTGGTAACTGATTGGCGGGAACCAGATGTGATTCGGGTCGCGCCTGTGCCGTTGTACAATCGATTTGTAGATGTCTGGGATTTTGTGGATGTGCTGATGGCGTCGATTGCATATCCAGTCGGTTAGGGAGGCTCCTCGGATTTGATTCTTGGAGGACAGTGATGGATCCAGGGATATTCTCCCGGGAGTGCACGGAATTATTCCCTTGCCACCGGGACCATGACGAAAGTCACCCTCCACCCGAATATTCCTCAAATACCAAACCCATCGTCTCTCCGATCTTCACACCCATCAAAGCCGCTGAAAATGAATCGTTCATTCTTACAAAAATACAATACCCAAGGCCCGCGCTACACGAGTTACCCTACCGTGCCTTACTGGGATGAAACCCCGCCGACAGAGGCAAATTGGTTGGAATTGGTGAGGGAATCGTTTCGGGTCAGCAACCAGTCAGAGGGAATCAGTCTCTACGTCCACCTTCCTTATTGTGAGAGCCTCTGCACCTACTGCGGCTGCAATACCCGGATCACGGTGAACCATGCGGTGGAGTCGCCCTATGTCGAGACCCTCCTCCAGGAATGGCAGCTCTATCTGGATGCCCTGCCCGAAAAACCCAGGATCAAGGAGTTCCACTTCGGCGGTGGAACACCCACCTTCTTCAGCCCTTTCAACCTGCATCGGCTTGCAAAGGGCATCTTGGACGGGACAGAACCTGTCGCGCACCCGGATTTCAGCCTCGAAGGCCACCCCAACAATACGTCGCCCGACCACTTGCAAACCCTCTTCGACCTGGGCTTCCGGCGCGTGAGCTTTGGCATCCAGGATTTCGACCCGAGGGTGCAGGAGGTCGTCAATCGGATCCAAACCTTCGAGCAGGTCAAGTTCATCACGGGGGCTGCGAGGGCGATCGGCTACACGAGCATCAATTATGACCTGATCTATGGCCTCCCGCTCCAAAAACTGGATTCCGTGCAGGGAACGCTGGACAAAGTCACCCTCCTGCGCCCGGACCGCATCGCATTGTACAGCTATGCCCACGTGCCCTGGATCAAGCCCGGACAGCGAAAATTCACCGAGCTCGACCTGCCGACAGGGGAAGAAAAACGGGCTCTCTACGAGCTTGGGAGGGATTTCCTGGAAAAGGAAGGCTATGTGGAAATCGGCATGGATCATTTCGCATTGCCGTCAGAAGCATTGAGCCGGGCTGCCGCCGCAGGCATGATGCACCGGAACTTCATGGGCTACACCCCAGAGCATACCCGCTTATGTATCGGACTGGGAGTGAGTGCCATCGGGGATGCTTGGACGGGATTCCTCCAAAACCATAAGCGGGTGGAAGACTACCTTGCCGCCGTCAATGCCGGACACTTGCCCATTTACAGGGGGCACGTGCATACAGCCGAGGACCTGCTGCTTCGGCAGCATATCCTGAACATCATGTGCAGACATGCAACGCAATGGGATGCCCAGGCCATGGATCCTGCCATAGAGGCTGCGATCGCTAGGCTCCAGCCGATGGTGGAGGATGGCCTGGTGACCATCCACACGGACGGGCTTCAGGTGACGGATTCCGGAAGGCCATTCGTTCGGAACATCTGCATGGCATTGGATGCCCGCCTGGCGGAAAAAGTCCCTGCGGAAGTCATCTTCAGCACCACCGTATGACACCTCGGCCTCCGTCACAGCGCAGGCCAGCAACCCATCTTCCCCTGAAGGCCGTTGGTACCACTTGGGTGAGAGGATCGTGCGCACCTGGACAGCATACATAGGCCTCAATGCTTAGCCATTCGCTCCTGTCAGAAAACAAAAGTGCTCAGCAACCCATACATGATGGCTGCCAGGATCACCCAAGGCAACCATTTCCGAACAATGTAAAATGGATCCAGCCGAGGCTGCCGTGCATTTCTGGTCACCGAGAACCGCTCACGGCCAGTGCTCGGCCCCTTTTCCGGCTCCTCCCCGAATTCCCGCTTTTCACGGGTGCTTCGCCGGGTGGCGAGGCGGCTTCTGTAGTTTCTTTCCCTCAGTTCCATGGCGTTGCGATTTTCAGATGAACGAGTTCCCCCGTGACTTGTTGCCTAGTTCCAATGAAAATCCTTTTCGCCAGCCTCTATCGCCACCGGAAGGTGGTTTTCCTGGGGTGGCAAAGGGCAGGCATAGGCATAATTGTAAACGCAGTACGGATTGTAGGCGCGGTTGAAATCAAGTGGAACGCGGTTCCCGGCACGGCGCGTGTCCATGTACCGCCCTCCCCCGTAGCTGCCCTTGCCCGTGGTCAGGTCCCGAAAAGGGACGAACAATGTCTTGCTGTCCTTCGGGTTGGATTGGTAGGCTGTGAGCTTGCATTCGACCTCCTTGATTTTGAAATGAAGCCATCCTGCCACGATGTACCATTCGGGTTTGCCTTGGGATCGCGGCATCTCGATCCGCTCAAATTTCGGATTCCCCTCAAATGTGGCATCGACCCGAAACTCCCGACGGATCGGATACCAATCCAGCCGCGTAAACCGCGCCTTCAGGCTGTCTGGAATCGGTGAATCGGGACTCGACCTGAAGTTTTCGTCCCGTTGGGTGCGGAACTGCTCCTCGTCCTGGAGATAGGTGTCCTCGTTCAGCACCCATTGGAAAAGCAAGGCGATCAGGAGCAGGGTTCCCACTCCAGCGACAATGAAGGTGCTGTTTCGCCGGGAATTGATCCCGCCGCTGTACGTCTGCTCCGGTAATTCTGAACTGCTCATCTTGGAAACAACAATTTGAGGTAAAGCAACGGATTTTTCAGGCGTTCGCGAAGGGCGAGGTCATCGAACATGCAAGAAATCGTCTCGCGAAGGGTTCTGTTTTCTATGGCTGGTTCACGACCAGGTTGAAAGGCCAGGGATAGTTGTGACCAGCCGCTGCATGCGGTGTCCCAGCTTGGGCGCATCCCACAGCCTGGCATAGCCTGTTGCATCGCATAGGCAGTCCTAGCAAACCGAGAATGGGCACCTTCAGCAGCGATCACCAGGTCCCCACCACCGTCCAGCCCGTCCTCCGTTTTGCTGATCCATTTTCCAGCCCTTCGCTCATACGCTGTCAAAGCCATCCCCTCCCATC
>JBJOPY010000259.1:0-6582 GCA_046050405.1 Bacteroidota bacterium
AAGCAACCCTCGACTTCTTCGGAAGGCTCCGAGATTATGCGGACGAACTCCGCACATTGCTCACCCTCAATTTTCAAATTGTAACCCCAAAAGTCTCGGAAACCCGAAGGTAAGGGCTATAAGTGAATTGATCGCGTCTTGTATGAAATCAATAATCTCACGCTTTGATCCCATATATTTTAGTAAATGTGGTACCTTCAAGCCAAGTTGTGCCTCCGATACAATTGGAACCTCTGTTTTCTGCCCTTTAGCCATATTGACTCACCTAGACTCAATTTTTCCTCAAAAACTTAACCTTCAAAACTGCACGGCAACCACCAAAGATGGATTGTGCAGAACTGGATCGTGCAAGTAACGATTAAATCAGTACTTGAACAAATTTACTTGTCTTGCTGTTATTCTTCAAGTCATGTCCACTATAATAGACACTGGAGACCTTAGATGCTCTGACTATACTTTTGGATTGGTTGAAGCGAGCCTCCCCCAAAAAAACGCGAACACCAACCAATCCGCAATCACCCCCCCTATCGCAGCCGCACAATGTCCGATTCGGAGAAAATCGGCCCGACCTTCATCTCCAGCCCCGGGGCTCCATACAGGGCTGGCGGAACCGCGAGATCCCCCAGAAACACCTCCCCCACCATCGCCCGGCAAACCTCCTTCAGAATTCCAGCCTTCGGGAGGGCCAGTGCCAGGGTGGCACTGGCACGCATGCAAGGGTGCTGCGGCTGTCCCGTTTCCGCATCCAGCCCAGCCGGCAGTTCCAGTGACAGAACCGGGGTCAATTGCCGATTGGCCCAATCGATCAGGTCGGAAATCCGCCCGATGGGATCACCCTGCCCATGCAAACCCATCAAGCCATCCAAGATCAGGTTTCCGCCCACTGCGGGGGGCTCCACGATGATCACTCCCTGTCGCTGGAGGCGCTGGAGCTGTGTGCCGACGATGCCCGCGTATTCCTCTATTTCATGGGACAAGACCAGCCGAACGGTGGCCCCCCACTGGTGCAGGCGGCGCGCTGCGGCCATGGCGCCCCCACCTTTCCCGGAATTGCCCGCCAGCACCACGACCGCCTTGCCGTCCGCACGTCCCTTCAGGAAGAGCAGCCGCCCCAGATGCGCCAGGT
Source organism: Bacteroidota bacterium (assembly GCA_046050405.1). GTDB lineage: Bacteria > Bacteroidota > Bacteroidia > J057 > JADKCL01 > JADKCL01. The sequence continues at coordinate 1,127 of JBJOPY010000259.1, forward strand.
GCCGACCCGCCAATTCCATCACTTGCAAGGCATCGAGACCATACTCGGCCGCCATCAGCCGTTCCACCTCCTGCATTTGCCGGGCAGAAATCGCAGGCACATTGACCAGTGGTCTGGGAAGTTCACGCAGCATAGCGATCGCCTTCGTTGAGATTGAACATTTTCCAAGAATGAGTCCTCACACCATCATTTCCCCCTCCCCTCGATCATCACCAACACCGTGTAAATCAAGATCTTGACATCCAGGAACAAGGAAATGTTCTCAATGTACAGGATGTCATAGGTCATGCGCTCGATCATCTCCTCCACAGTGGACGCATACCCATATTTCACCTGCCCCCAGGACGTGATGCCCGGGCGGACACGGTGCAAATGCCGATAATGCGGGGCGACCTTCACGATTTGGTCAATGTAAAATTGGCGTTCAGGCCGCGGGCCGATGATGCTCATTTCCCCCTTGAGGACATTCAAGAACTGTGGGAATTCGTCCAGCCGGGTCTTGCGCATGAATCTGCCGGAGCGGGTGATCCGGGGGTCATTTTCCGTGCTCAATGCCGGCCCGGTGGACTCGGCATCGGTACGCATGGTGCGGAACTTGATGATCCTGAACGGCACCCCTCCCTTTCCGATCCGCTCCTGCAAATAAAACACCGGCCCTGCGGAGTCCAGCCGGATGATGATGGCCAAGGCCAGAAAGATCGGGGAAAGCAGGACCAGGGCAAGGATGGAAAAGGCAATGTCAAATGCCCGCTTGAAAAACGCCTCGGCATTGGAGAGCAAGCGCGGATTGATCTCAATCAACGGAGAACCCAGCAAATGGGTGCTCCGGACGCGTCCCAACAAAAGGTCATGGATGCCGGGGACGATCTTGATCCGGGCATCCGTGGACTCCAGCAAGTCCACCACTTCCAGGATTTTCTCCCGGTCCTCCTTGTCCAGTGCGATGACCACCTCCTCGATCTTGCGGTTCTGCACCACCTCCGTGATCCGGCCCGTATCCCCGAAGTGCTTCAATTTCCCGAGGAAGAGGTTTTCCGTCATCCCCGGCAGATGCAGGAAGCCCTGAAACGAGAACCCCAAGGATCGCTTCTGTGCCTCCAGCTCGCTCCAGAGCTTGTACGCAGCGGATCCGCAACCAATGATCAGGGTCCTGAATCCGATCTTACGCTGTCGCAACCGCTGGTTCGTTCCCGTCGAAATCAGGAAATGAATGCAGGAGACCGTTAAATACTGAAAGAGGTAGTAGATAAAATAGAAGCGCCATGAGGTATGGAGTGGTTTCGGGTCATCCAGGAAGATCATGAAGAACAGGATCAACCCGCCGATGCAGGTGGCCTGGAATACCTGGACCAATTCACGCAACCGGGACTTGCGGTAGGGATCCGTGTACAAGCCGGCGATGCCATACAGGGCCACCCAGTAGATGGCGATGATGGCCGCATTTCGCAATTGGAGCAGGGCTTTCTGATCGACGTATGAAAATGTCTCGGACTCGAATACCCACCTCCGCAGGAGGAAGAACAGGATCCATGCGCCGAAGGAGGCCAGAAGATCCAAGGAGAAATACAGCAGTGCTTTCCGTGTGCGGTTCATCTAGGTCAAGGCTCTCTGATCAGGCGGATCTCATCGAATCGAATGTAGCCGGGTGCATCCTTGGCATCCGCCTGCAACCAAAGCCAGAAATCCGTGTCCGGCCCATTTGCATTGAGGATCGCCCGGATCTCACCGATCATGTGCACATAGACTGTGTTCCAGTCCGCACTGGGATCCACCGTCAGGATGGGCCTGGCATTGGGGCTGGAAGTGGAGCCGTAGATCAGGCCGATGGTGAACGGAATGGTACCCTTGTAGGTCACCTCCGCATAGGTATTGCTGGAGGCAAGGGTACGCCAAGGTGTCACATTGACCACCTCAAAGAAGCGGTTGCCGGGGCCGAACTCCACCAGGCCGGAGCCTGTGCCCCGGTAGGCCTCGTCTGTGCGAACCTTGAAGAAGGTGCTGTCCCCGGAGCGGCCGGAAGCGAATCCAGTGAAATCCACGCCTCCGCCCTCGAAGCCGACCGACACCGGCAGATCGTAACGGCTGGGATCCACATAGTGGAACACAGGGTTCAAGACCAGGGTGTCCCCCACGGTCGCCTGCCAGTCAAAGGTGATCCGATCCCAAAACGGATAGGGCAGCTGAAAGCTGGACTGCCCGCTTTCATAGATGCCGCCTTCCAGGAAAAAGTCGCTTCTCGACAATTCCAGGATCGGTATGACCTTCGAACCGGTCTGACCGATGGATTCCAGTGGGTAGCATCCCTGGAGGAAGCCTCCATGGTACAGCCAAATGTTGCGAATCCCGGTATCGCTTCTGAAGGTGGTATCGCCCGGGGCACTTGTCATCGGATGCTGAAAGGAGATGTAGGCCGGCAATTCCTCGGCTGGGTTGATCCATTCACAGGCACTCGACAGCCCGGAAAGCAAGCCCACCGACAGCCAACCCATTCGCCTTAGAGGATGCATAGATGGTTGATTTTCTCCATGATCATCAGGGCCGTATCGAGTGCGGCCGTAGCCTGCTCCAAGGTCACCGGAGGCTCCGTGTCATTGTTGATTGCCCTTGCGAACTCCTCAAATTCGACCTTGATGGAGTTCACAGGTGTCACCTTCGGACTCTCGAAGGTCAAGGTCTTGGTGGTGTCTCCAGACTTGAACTCGACCTTGGTTTTGTGGGGGTCGGGCGTGCTGTCATTTTCGTTCATGTGAATCACCTCGCAGGTCTTGTTCAGGAAGTCCACCGAGAGATACATCTTCTTCTGGAAGAGACGCATCTTCCGCATGTTCCGGAAGGAGATGCGGCTTGCAGTCAAGTTGGCAGTGGCGCCATTGTCAAATTCAATGCGGGCATTGGCGATGTCTGGGGTTTCACTGATGACCGATACCCCGCTCGCACTGATTTTCTTGACGCCTGCGCCCACGAGGAAAAGGATGATGTCGATGTCGTGAATCATCTGGCCCAGCACCACCGAGGTCTCCGTTCCACGGGGATTCCACTGCGACAGCCGGTGCGACTCGATGAACAAAGGACGCAGATCTTGGTCCTTGACCGCAAGAAACGCGGGATTGAACCGCTCCACATGGCCGACCATCGCCTTCACATTGGCCTCTCGCGCCAGCCTCTGCAATGCATTGGCCTCCGCGACGGTTTGAGAGATCGGTTTCTCGATGAAAACGTGCTTCGTACGTTTCAGTGCTGCCTTGGCACACTCGAAGTGGGCAGCAGTGGTCGTCACGATGTCCAGGGCATCACAGGCTTCGATCAAGGAATTCATATCGTCCCATGCCTTGGCTCCGAATTCCTCGGCGACTGCGGCTGCCCGATCCGCATCCACGTCATAGATCCCCACCACCTCGTATTCCGGGATTTCCTTCAACAACCGAAGGTGGATGCTTCCGAGGTGACCGACGCCGATGATGCCTATTTTAATCATAACTACCCCATTCTAAGTTCATGCAAATTTACCACATCCGTCATGATTTGGGAACCTGCTTCCCCCCGATCCTGCATCCAGTCCCGCTGGAAAGCGGACAAGCGAGCAAATCTTGCTAAATTGCAGGGATGATCGACAGCTATAAGCACAAGGGGCTTCGGGAGAAGTTAATCCGAGACATGATGGGAAAAGGCCTCCAGGATGAGGCGGTACTGGCTGCCATGCGGAAGGTTCCCCGCCATGCCTTCGTGGAGAGTGCCTTCACGGAAGCGGCGTATGAAGACCGCCCCCTTCCCATCGGTGAAGGGCAGACCATCAGCCAGCCGCTGACGGTGGGTTTGCAGTCCAGCATGCTGGATGTGAGGCCAGGGATGAAGGTGCTGGAAATCGGTACAGGTTCCGGATACCAGTCTGCCGTGCTCTGCGAGATGGGAGCGAAGGTGTTCAGCGTGGAACGGATCCGTGTCCACCAGCAGAAGGCAAGCGCAGTGCTGGAGGAGCTGGGATACCAAATCCGCCTGAAATGGGGGGATGGTTCCCAGGGCTGGGCGCAATATGCCCCCTATGACCGAATCTTGGTGACTGCTGCCAGTCCTGCGGTACCAGAGGCATTGAAGAAGCAACTGGCCATCGGCGGCAAGCTCATCATCCCCGTAGGAGAGATGGACCAGCAACAGATGTACATCGTGACCCGGAAATCGGATACGGAGTGGGAAATCGCCAAAAACGGGCACTACCAGTTCGTCCCCCTGCTGGGCAAGGAGGGCTGGAGCGAGGAGAAGAGGGCGGGGAAGGACGGATGAAATGATCCCCGGCGCAGCCGGATCCCCGCCCCCTTGCAAGGATCCATCCCCTAGAGTGCCTCCAGCAAATCCTCCGATATCCCCACACTGCTGAATCCCCCGTCGTGGAAAAGATTTTGCATGGTCACTTTGCGGGTGAGATCGCTGAACAGGGTGATGCAATAGTCTGCACATTCGTCGGCGGTCGCATTGCCGAGCGGACTCAGTTTCTCGCCGAAGCCCAGCATCTTGTCGAACCCTTTGACACCGGAGCCGGCTGTGGTGGGAGTGGGGCTCTGGCTGATCGTGTTGACACGCACCTTCTTGGACTTGCCGAAGTGGTACCCGAAACTCCGCGCGATGCTCTCCAGCAGGGCCTTTGCCTCGGCCATGTCATTGTATTTGGCGAAGGTGCGCTGCGCGGCGATGTAACTGAGGGCGAGGATGCTTCCCCATTCGTTCATGGCGTCGCGCTCGTAAGCCACCTGCATCACCCGGTGAAAGGATATCCCGGAGATGTCCAGCGTCTTGTGGTACCACTCGTAGTTCAGCTCGGTGTAGCCCTTGTTCTTGCGAACGTTGGGCGACATCCCGATCGAGTGCAGGATGAAGTCGATCTTGCCGAAACGCTCCGTGGCTGTGTCAAACAGGTGATTCAGATCGGCCATTTCAGTGGCATCTGCCGGGACGACGATGGTTCCCAGCGTCTCCGCGAGCTGGTTGATCTTCCCCATGCGAAGGGCGACAGGCGCATTCGTGAGAAGAACCTCCGCTCCTTCTTCATGGGCTCTCTCAGCCACTTTCCAAGCGATCGACGACTCATCCAATGCACCGAAGATGATTCCTTTTTTTCCTTTGAGCAGGTTGTAACCCATATCCTGAAATTGTCTTGTTGAAAAAATGAACATTGAAGTCAAGGCGACGGTGCCTCGGCCTCCCTGCCCGAAATTATTAATTCTTTTGCATTCTGAATCGCCGTCTCGCTCGGATCCGCGCCACTCAGCATGTGGGCGAGTTCCATCACGCGTCCGCCCTCGTCCAGCTTCTGCACCTGGCTCACGGTCGAATCGCCCGCAGTCTCCTTGAAAATCCTAAAATGATGGCTACCCTTGGCGGCAATCTGCGGCAGGTGTGTGATCGCGATGATTTGGTACCGCTTGGCGAGCTGTGCCATCACTCTGCCGACCTTGTTGGCGATC
>JBJOPY010000260.1:0-6511 GCA_046050405.1 Bacteroidota bacterium
CCTGCTTCTATGTCACCGCCCTGATGCTGCTCCCCTGGAGGGCAATACAGAAGGTCGCAGCGGCGCAAGTCGCGGAGCTGCTCCGAACCGGGGACATGGTCGCCATGAACAGGCTGTACAAGCGCATTTCCCAGATCAATACGGCGATCGGCTGCTTCCTGCTCGGTGCACTGGTCATTGGATCGGACACGCTGTTCACATTCCTGCCAGCAGAATACAGTGCCGGACACGATGTGATACTGATCCTGGGCCTGGCACGGCTCATCGACCTGGTCACGGGGTTGAACGGATACATCATGGTCGTATCCAGGTATTTCAAGCTGGACCTGATCATGAACATCGCGCTTGTCGTCCTCACGATCGGCCTCAATGCATGGCTGATCCCGAAGATGGGGATCACCGGAGCTGCATGGGCGACGTCGGTCGCCATGAATGTCAGCAATCTCTGCCGGATGCTCTTCCTCTGGTGGAAGATGGGCCTGCTGCCACTGACGGTGGAAATGCTCGCGCTGGGCTTGCTGGGCAGCGTTGCATTTCTCGCCCAGTGGGCCATCCCTGATCTGGGCAATGTCTTCCTGAACTTCGGGGTGCGTTTCACGGTGTTTGCGGTCTTGTTTGCCATTCCCACGGTTCACTGGGGGCTGGTGCCGGATGCGAATCGCCTGTATGAGATGGTTCTGAGGAAAGTCCGTCTTCGCCATTAGGATCACCGCAGACCCCGGTGCCCCCCCAAGAGCAATGTTCGATTTCCAAAATCATTTGAAAATGTTCAATTTTGGCATGGATGAGATGGAATGACCAGGGCATGGCGCGTGATTTGCTTCTGTTGGGTGGGTTTGCACTGGTCTGCTTCCTGCCTTCCCTCGGGATGGCCCCCCTCTTCGATTGGGACGAGATCAATTTTGCGGAGTCTGCCCGGGAGATGCTTGTCACGGGGAATTACTTTCAAGTCCAAATCGATTTTAAGCCGTTTTGGGAGAAGCCTCCGCTCTTCATCTGGATGCAGGCACTGTCGATGAAAATTTTTGGGGTGACCGCGTTTGCTGCCCGCCTTCCCAATGCCCTGGTGGGAGTCTGCACCCTGATGGCCCTGTACATCCAGGGTTCAAGGCTGCGCGGCAGGAATTACGGGAAGGTGTTGACGGCATTGTATCTGGTCAGCCTGCTGCCGTTCCTGTACTTCAAGTCCGGCATCATCGACCCCACGTTCAATTTCTTCATTTTCATGGGGGTGATGAAAATCGTGGCCTTTGAGCGTGCCCCGCAGGGTCAGAAGCCCGGAACAGCACCGCTCTGGGCGGGGTTCTGGATCGGGGTGGCTACATTGGCCAAGGGGCCTGTGGCATTGCTCGTGCCGGGCCTCGTCTATGTCCTCTATAAATTGATCTGGGACCGGCGAAACATTCCTTGGATTGCCTTGGTGCAATTCACTGTGGTCTATGGGCTCGTGGTCTTGAGCTGGTTCGGGAGCATCATCCTGTTCACGGAGGATGGGTGGGAGACTGTCCGGAAGTTCATGGCCTACCAGGCCGAATTGTTCTCGCAAGCCGTTGCGGGGCATGAGCAACCCTTTTTCTACCATTTCCTGGTGTTCCTATTGGGTTGCTTTCCCCTGTCTGCCTTTGCCTTCCGAGGCATGGGGCTGCGGGGCTTGCCGCCATCGGATCTCGTGCTGCGGAACATGATGCTTGTCTGGTTCTGGGTGGTGCTGATCCTGTTCAGCATCGTCCGTACGAAAATCGTGCACTACTCGAGCATGCTGTACTTTCCCGGAGCCTTCCTGGCAGCGGACAGCATGGTTCGCCTATGGCAGGAACAGCGGCGTCCCGGCTGGGATGTGCTGGGGATGTATGCGCTTGGCTTGTTGGTATTGGGTGGGGCCACGGTCGGGGTGAATGCGATCGTCACGCAGCTTCCATGGTTGCAGGCACACGCCACAGACCGCTTCATGCGCTCCGCATTGGGTGCGGAGGTGGCATGGACGGGATGGGAATTCCTGCCGGGCCTTGTTTTCATCCTTGCAGGAAGTGTCGGTGCCGTATGCCTGTGGAAGGCGAGGTACCGTGCATTTTTCATCTCCATGCTCATCGGGATGCCCCTCTTCATCAATGGGCTGAACCTTCTCGTACTACCCAGGGTCGCAGATTACTCACAAAACACCGCCATCCGATTCTTCCGTGAGAAATCCAGGGAAGACGCCTACCTGATGGTGCAGGCTTACAAGTCCTACGCCCACTACTTCTATGGAGAGGTGAAGCCCTTTCCCCATTCGGAGATCCCCGAGGACAGGCGTGAGGCCTGGATGGCCAATGGGCCCATCGACAAGCCTGTCTATATGGTATCCCGGATAGACAGGGCCACTCCGGAGTTTGAGGGTTGGTTCGTGAATTTTCACAGGATCGGAGAAGAAAATGGATTTGTATTTTACAAGCGGGAACTTCCCGAGACGCGACCATGATTGAAACACATTTCTTTTCGACCTATCTGCTGCCGATTGTCCTGGCTCTGATCATGTTTGGGATGGGGACTTCGCTGAGCATGGCGGAGATCCGGAACAGCTGGGTGAAACCTGCGGGGATGATCGCCGGCCTCGTTTGTCAGTTGCTGGTTCTTCCACTGATTGCCGTCGCGATCGCCAGTCTGAGCGGCATGCGGCCGGAGCATCAGGTCGGCCTGGTATTGGTGGCGGCCTGCCCCGGAGGTGCGATCGCCAACTTGCTCAGCTACATGATGAAGGGAAATGTGGCCCTATCTGTTTCTTTCACGGCGGTGAACAGCTTCATCACGATCTTCACGATCCCGCTGGTGGTGAACATCGCCCTGGGGATCTTTCAAAATACGACGGTGCCATTGGCATTGCCGTTCTGGGAAACGGTGTTCCAGATTCTCCTCATCACCGTGATTCCTGTGTTCATCGGCATTTGGATGAGGGCAAAGCGACCCCGGGCCACGGACAGGTTGCAAGGCATCTTCAAGCTGTCCATGCCCATCCTGCTGGCGATTGCGATGGTTGCGGCGATCTTCGTGGAGAAGAAGGCAGTCAGCGTAGAAACGGGTGAATTGGTGGAGGTGCTGCCTTGGGCGTTGCTGCTGAACATTCTGGCCATGCTGTCCGGCTGGGCGATGGCCGGCATCTTGAGGCTGGGGAGACCGGCCCAGGTCACCCTGGGACTGGAGGTGGGGTTGCACAACAGCGGACTGGCGATCGCCGTGGCCACGAGCAGGGTCATGCTGGACAATCCGACACTGGCCGTCCCGGCTTCCACCTTTGCCTTGTTCAGCTTCTTTACCGCAATCCTGTTTGGCATCCTGGTCAATGGCAGGAACCTGAATTTTCGGGAGATGATGGGTCTCACCGGCAAAAAACCCTGATGGAATGGCTGAAGACATTCTGTCGAAAAAGGCACCGATGGCTGCTTTGGCTGGCATTTCCCGCGCTGAGCCTGGCGATGCATTCCTTCCTGTTCGATCTGCCCCTGCAGGGCATCCATGCTTGGCGGCAATGCGAGACAGCAAGCAACATCACCCTGTTCGCGACTGGGGGTCATGACATCCTGAGCCCGCACGTCTACAACCTCATATGGGAGGATGGCCTCAAGCGAATGGAGTTCCCCGTCATGCAATGGCTGTTTTCACTCGCGGTCCAGGTCTTCGGCGACCATGTATTCGTGCTGCGGCTTCTGAGCTGGATGCTGGGGTTTCTGACCATGGTGGGCTTCATGCAGTGCCCCCAATTGTTGCTGAGGGACAGGTTCATCGCCATCGCGGGAGCCTGGTGCTGGATGTTTTCACCGGTGATCTTCTACTACTGCATCAATCCTTTGCCTGACAATTTCTCCCTGATGTGCGCCGTCTGGGGGATGGCGGCTTTCCTGAAATGGTATCGGTCGGCGAGGATATGGGCGATGATGGGATGCTTTGCCTGCATTGCGATAGGAACCTCCGCCAAGCTCCCGTTTGTCCTGTTCATTGCCCTTCCCTTCGGTGCCCTGCTGGGTGACCTCATCCAGAAGAGAGGCCGAAATCTCCTGGGAGTGGCCTTGCTGGGCCTCTGCGGACTTGCCATGATGGCTCCTGCACTGGCCTGGTACATCTGGGTGATCCCTCAATGGACTGGAAACGGGGTCGTCAGTGGAATACTGGACCTCACAGCGGAGGACCTTCCTGAGATCCTCTCCATCCTCAGGCACGATCTCTTCTCCATGCTGCCTGAACTTCTGGTCAATTATGCCTCCCTGGTGTTTTTCCTCTGGGGCATCTGGAGAGTCTGGGGGGATCGTCTCTTCAGGCACCGGCTAGCCTTGCCATTCGGGATGCTGGCAGTGAGCGCCATCGCCTACTTCATCTTCGAGATCAACATGATCTCGACCATCCACGATTACTACCTCTTCCCATTCCTTCCAGGAATCTTCCTGCTCGTGGCGATCGGATTTCAGGATCTTGCCTATTCAGGAAAGCGATGGGTGAAAAGGCTCTCTGTGCTGGCCTTGCTGATCCTGCCCGTTACTGCGGGGCTGCGCGCCTACTCGCGTTGGTCAGGGAAAGACCTGCCCAAGGGACTACTGGAAAACCTCGAGGCATCGCGTGCTGTAGTGACACCCGATGCCAAGATCATCTTTGGAAACGATTTCAGCCCGCATATTTCCCTCTACCATCTCAGGCATTTTGGATGGACAGTGGATGAACCCGATCTCAATTCGGAGCGGTTTCACGCTTACGTGCAGCAAGGAGCCCAGTTTCTCTACTCGAATTCGCGATCCTTGGAAAAGAATGGCATCGTTTCACCGCATCTGGCGGAGAAGATCGGGGAATGGGGGGAGTTGTGGGTTTGGAGGTTGAAGTAGAGGCCGTGCCGCTGGCATGGATGGCCTGTACCGGATGCCATTGCAGCATCATTTCGTCCCAAACAACCCAAACAAATCCGCCTTGACCCGATTGATGATGATCCCGAGGTGTTCCGGGTTGTCTCGGAAATTGAGTTCGTCGATGATGATTTCCATTTTATTTCCTAGGGTATAGCCTTCATACCAAGCTTCGTACCTCTCGTTCAGGCGGCGCAGGTAGTCAAGACGGATGGAGTCCTCGTATTCTCGTCCCCGACGTTGTATCTGGTCCACCAGGGTCGGGATGGAGCCGCGAAGGTAGATCAAGAGATCGGGAGGGGGAATGAGGTCGTTCAGGTTGTCAAACAAGGATTTATAGCTGTCGTAGTCGCGCTTGGCCATAAGGCCCATGGCATGGAGGTTGGGGGCGAAGATCTGGGCGTCCTCGTAGATCGTGCGATCTTGCAGGATGTTCTTGCCTTGCTTGTGAATGTCGAGGATCTTCTTGAAACGTGTGTTCAAGAAATAAATCTGTAGGTTGAATGACCATCGCTGCATGTCTTGGTAGAAATCGAACAGGTAGGGGTTGCTGTCGGCATCCTCATACTGCACCTCGAACCCCAGATACTTCGACAGTTGAGTAGCAAGTGTAGTCTTTCCAGAACCGATATTGCCAGCGATGGCGATGTGCATGGGGTATAAAGTTAAGTGTCTCCGCCAAAATAGGCAAGTTTTTTATATCCTAACTTGGCTCTGACCCTGCTAAGTACTTCGAAAGCGATCGTCCCCGCCTTTTCTGCGCCCTCTTGGAGCTTGGCATCCAGCCCCTTTTTATTGTTCATGTAGGAATGGTAACGTTCACGGGTTTCCCCGAAACGCTCCAATATGACGTTGTAGAGCTGTTCCTTGGCCCATCTGTAGCCCATTCCTGGCTTCAAGTAGGCTTCTTTCAGTGCTGCGGATTGATCTGCCGTGCCGATCATGCTGTGGAGCCTGAAGACGATGCAATTGTCAGGGTTTTTGGGCTCCTCCATCGGCGTCGTATCCGTTTGGATGCCCATGATGCGCTTCCTGAGCTTCTTGTCGTCCTCGAAGATGTTGATCGTATTGCCATAGCTCTTGCTCATTTTCGTGAAGTTTCCCTGCGCATCCTTGTGGATGCCTGGTACGAGCTGGACATTTTCCTGGATCGAGGCATCTGGGATGACAAAGGTATCAGATCCGAAACGCGCATTCATGCGCTCGGCGATGTCCCGGGTGAATTCAATGTGCTGCTTCTGGTCTTTCCCCACCGGGATCACATCGGCATCATACATCAGGATGTCGGCGGCCATGAGCATGGGGTAGAAGAACAAGCCTGCCGAGACATGCTCCAGTTTATCCCCTTTGTCTTTGAAGCTATGTGCAAGTTCCAGGCGGGTGAAGGGGAAGAAACAGGTCAGGAACCAGGTCAGTTCGGTCACCTCTGGGATATCGCTTTGGCGATAGAAAAAACCTTTTTCCGTATCGAAACCGCAAGCGAGCCATGCTGCCGCAGTGGCGTAGGTGTTTTCCCGGAGCTGTACAGGGTCTTGTACCGTAGTCAGCGAATGAAAGTCGGCGATGAAGAAAAAAGCCTCATTGCCGGGCGCATTCGCCAATTCGATCCCAGGCAGGATTGCTCCCAAAATGTTTCCCAAGTGAGGGAC
>JBJOPY010000261.1:0-21816 GCA_046050405.1 Bacteroidota bacterium
CCCCAATGGTGTTTGAGACCATCGCGTCTACCATTCCGCCACCTCGGCTCGAAGGAACGCAAAATTAATCAGGATCCGGGGATTTGCAAGGTGGGACGCAAATTTTCCGGGACAAGCGCCCGGGGGAAACGGAGGACTCTGAAACAGGCGCCCCGGGGATTTCCGGGGAATCTCCCGCATCACGGTGCTGACATCCCCTGCCGGGGCCTGTAAATTCAAGAAATTGCCAGCGGAAGTCGGAGATTCTGCAAAATCTACCCTAGATTTGGGTATGGACTTCATCGACACGAAGAAAACTTACCCCGAATGGGTCAGGAGCTTTGCCCACAAATACCGCTCCCGCACGATCAGCCAATACCTGCTGCATGGAAATATCAACGACTACCTGCGGGTGGGGGAGGGCGAACAGACGGACTATGTGCTGCTCCGCGACTTCCTGAGCAATGAACTTTTCAAGCAGGCGAACATCGTCGTGTTTTACGACCGGAGCTCCGGCATCCGCTTCAAGACCCGGGAGATGAAGCTGGACTTCATCCGCTCCCTGGAAGCCTATGACACCGTCAACGGAACCTCCTTTGCGAAGGCCATCCCAGCCGATCCCGTGCGGGCGTTTTCCCTGCTGGAAATGCACTTCCGCAAGCGTTTCATGGACCATCGGGGTTTCTCCATCTCCTTCATCATCGAATATGCCGAGACCCTCGTCCCCATGGCCAATGATGCGAATTATGGCGCGGAAGACCGTGCCATCCTCGTGTTCTTGCAGCGCTGGGCGAATGAAGGCCTCTTCAAGATGGACGATCTCGTCGTCGTATTGCTGACCGAGAACATCATCAACCTCAACCAGCAGTACGTCCGCAACCCCTACAATTTCGAATCCAACATCCCCTATCCCGGGGAGGTGGAGCGGCTCGCCTATATCGAATGGTTCCTGAACAAGGCATCGCTACGGAACCCCAGCTCGGATCCCCGGAGCTTGCTGGAGATGAGCACGGAGGTCCTGTCCAAGAACACAGCCGGACTGAATGTGGCCCACCTCCGGGTCCTGCTGAGCGAGCTGGTGGAAAACAAGCTCAAATTCACCTATGAAGACCTCAACCGCAAGAAAAAGGAACTGATCGAGGCGGAGGCCGGCGGCTTGCTGGAGTTCGTGCAGAGCAAGTTTTCCTTGGCGGATGTATCGGGGCACAAATGGGCGAAGTCCCACCTGCTGGAAGCCGCTGCCGCGATCAAAAAGGGCAGGCAGGACGTCGTGCCGATGGGCTACCTCGTCGCGGGGCCGGTGGGGACGGGCAAGACTTTTCTCATCACCTGCTTCGCCAATGACATCGGGGTGCCGATGGTCAACCTGAAAAACTTCCGGTCGAAATACCAAGGCGAGACCGAGGGGAACCTCGAGAAGGTGCTCAACCTCCTGAAAGCGATGACACCCGTGGCCGTGATGATCGACGAGGCCGATGCCTACCTGGGCCAGCGGAACAGTGAGGGGGACAGCGGCGTGAGCAGCCGGGTATTCTCGATGATCGCCAGCTTCATGAGCAACACGGACAACCGGGGCAAGATCATCTGGTTCCTGGTCACTGCACGCCCAGACCTGATGCCGGTGGACTTCAAGCGGCAGGGCCGGGCAGAGGAACACATCGCCCTGTTCTACCCCACGACAGTCGAGGAAAAGAAGGAGCTCTTCGTCACCATGCTGAAAAAGACCAACCTGAAATACTTCGACCCGGAATCCCTGGGGGATGAATTCTTCGAGACCATGACCGTGACCTCCGGGGCAGAGATGGAGGCAGCCCTCACCCGTGCAAAGTTCCGGGCCGTCGCCGAAGGCGCCGAGCAAGTCACCGCCGATACCGTCCGGGCTTCGTTCCAGGACTTCCTCCCTCCCACCTACCCTGCCGAGATCGAGCTGATGAACTATGCAGCGGTACTGGAATGCACCTCCAAGGCACTCCTGCCGGACAGGTTCAAGGCATTGACGCGGCAGGAGGTCGTCCAGAAAGTCCAAGAACTGAAGGAGATTGTCGAGCGGAATATCTGAGACGCCCGCCGAGGATTCACGGAGAGCGGGATTCGCCATGACAACCTGCAAGCCCACCCGCACCGTCCTGTAACGTGAGCCGCCTCGGAAATCCCCCCGGCTGGCACACCGGCCTTCAACGCCCATATAGGCCTCTCCTCTGCCTCATCTCCTACCGAAAGGACATTCGGACTTGCAGCTTCGCTGACTCCATCGGTGCCTCCACCCCTATGGGCACCTCTCTACCTGGTTGCGCGATCCGGTGCGATCACCCGGCCATTTCCGCCACGAGCGGGTCGCGTGCCTCGCAGCCCATGCGCCACCTTGGGATGGCCTTGTCCAGTGCCTGCAATGGAGAGGAGATTCAGTGTCATCCCAGGATATTCCGCAGGCTCAGCCTCCCGGCGATGTGCCCGGTGATGTCCGCGATCCTGATGCGCGTCTGGGCCATCGTGTCACGCTCCCGCAAGGTGACGGTGCCGTCTTCCTGCGTTTGGTGATCGATGGTGATGGCATAAGGGGTGCCGATGGCGTCCATCCGCCGGTACCGGCGGCCGATGCCGTCGCGTCCGTCCTCGTAGTGGGTACGGAAGTCATACTTCAGCTGGTTGAAAACCTCCAAGGCGATCTCCGGCAGGCCGTCCTTCTCGACGAGGGGGAAGACGGCGACCTTGACCGGGGCGAGGGCTGGGTGGAATTTCAGGACGACGCGAACCTCATCGTTCACCATCTCCTCGGTGTAGGCATTGCACAGGTGGGCGAGGAAGGTGCGGTCCAGCCCCACGCTGGTCTCGACCACATAGGGCACGTAGCTCTCCTTGAGCTCTGGATCGTAGTACTGGAGCTTCTTGCCGGTGTAGTATTCGTGCTGCTTCAGGTCGTAGTCCGTACGGCTGTGGATGCCTTCCATTTCCTTGAACCCGAAGGGGAATTCGAACTGGATGTCCTCCGCCGCATTGGCGTAGTGGGCGAGCTTCTCATGGACATGGTAGCGCAGGCGGGCAGGAGGCAGGCCGAGGGCGAGGTGCCATTTCCTGCGCTTCTCCTTCCACTCCGCGAAGTAATCGAGTTCCAGGCCCGGGCGGACGAAGAACTGCATCTCCATTTGCTCGAACTCCCGCATGCGGAATATGAACTGCCGGGCGACGATCTCATTGCGGAAGGCCTTTCCGATCTGTGCGATACCGAAGGGCACCTTGACCCGGGAGGTCTTGTAGACATTCAGGAAGTTGACGAAGATGCCCTGGGCGGTCTCGGGACGCAGGTAGAGATCCATCGCGTCGCCCGCCACCGCACCGAGCTGGGTCTTGAACATCAGGTTGAACTGCTTGACCTCGCTCCAATTCCGGGAGCCGCTTTCCGGGCAGACAATTCCCAGGTCCATGATGATCTGGTGCAGTTCCTGGAGATCGTCCGCCTCCAGCGCCCTCGTGAAGCGTGCAGTGACTTCTTCCACCTTGGCCTGGTACTCCAGGACGCGGGCATTGGTCGATCGGAACATCTTCTCGTCGAAGTTCTCGAAGCGTTTGGAGGCCTTCTCGACCTCCTTGGTGATTTTGCTTTCGAGCTTGCTGGCGATGAAGTCTTCGATCAGGACGTCGGCGCGGTAGCGCTTCTTGGAGTCCTTGTTGTCGATGAGGGGATCGTTGAAGGCATCCACGTGGCCGGAGGCCTTCCAGATTTTCGGGTGCATGAGGATGGCCGAGTCGAGGCCGACGATGTTTTCATGCATCTGCACCATGGCGCGCCACCAGGCATCCTTGAGATTGCCCTTCAGCTCCACACCCATCGGCCCGTAATCGTACACGGCGCTCAGGCCGTCGTAGATCTCGGAGGATGGATAGATGAACCCATATTCCTTGGCATGGGAGATCACCTTCTGGAAGACGTCTGCATAACTCATGGCACAAAAATAGATATCGCACCGGATTTGCCGGTCGTTTTTCAATGGCCGCTGCCGGCCCGGTTCCAGCGGTGGATGGGCCGCAGCAACCGGGGGACAAGCCATGGTTACTCGGGATTCAATGGAGGCCTGCCAGACGACGGGCGGGGGTGGCCCCCTATCCAATCCGATGGCGGTGCTACCGCAGGATGTACATCTTTCCCATGCCGTTGTTGAAAAAGGATGAGAGGCGGTCGTCCCCCTTCATGACCTGTGAGGAACCGGAGAATTCTGCCCGCACACGGTAGAGATACACCCCATTGGCGAGCAGGTCTCCGAACTCGTCACGGCCATCCCAGGCATACTGCGTGATATTGTTGCCGAAATATACCTCGCCCAGGGCATGAAGGTCGATCACCTTTACCATCTTGCCGGTGATGGTGTAAATCTCGATGTCAAACCTGGAGGGCCGCTCATCGCCGGTGAGGACATAGGCGAAATGGCAGGCCGTGGAGAACGGGTTCGGATAGGGCAATACCTCGCTGAGGGTCTTCTGGTTGACGACATTCATCTGGATCGTATAGGGCTTCTTCCCGGCGGCGTTGCCCTTGGCATCGAATCCCTGGACGGCGAGGGTGTACTCGCCATCCTCCAGGTGCCCGGGGCGGAAGATCAATTGGCTTCTGTTCTGCGGCATCCGCACCGGCACCTTTTCAATGCTGTCGTTGTTTTCGATGGTTAGCAGGTGGTTGTCTTGATAGGTACGGTTCCTTCCGAACCAGATGCGGTAGGTGCTGTCGCTCACCGGCACAGGCAGGTAGGGATTGTCGTCATTGACCTGTATGACGATCTCTGGTTCCGAGGAGACGATGTCGCCCCCCATGAGATGTTTTCCGTCCACGGTCACGTCCACCAGGGGCATCACCTTGTCCGTACGAACAGAGAGGGGATGGTAGTAGAGATTGTTGAAGCGATGGATCTCGGGCTGATCCTCGTCCGGGTTCACCTCGACCATCAATGTCCAGGTTCCTTCTTGCAGCGGGAGGCCGATCGTGGGCAGGGCATGGCTGAACTGACGGACCTCCCTCGCTTCCATGGTTCCATAGCGCTGACTGCCCAGCGGGATCACGGTGCGGTCGGAGGCCTGCAGCGAATACTTGACCAGTACACTGTCCGCCCGGTGCAAGGTCAGGTTCCGAACCATGAACCGAAGGTGGAGAATCTGGCCTTCCGTGAGCGTGCCAGGGATCACCAAGCCCGTGTCGGCATCGAACGCCAGGTCCGGGACCGGACTGTGATAGACCTCCCATCGCTGCAGCTGCGGAGCCGTGTAGTTCTCCAGATCCTTGACCCTATTTGTCAGCCGGATCTTCGGGAAGGCACCGGCATCGATGGCTGCCAAGGATTTCACAGGTGAAGCGATACGGTCGAGGAGAAGGGAGTCCGACCCGTCCCTTCGGATGCCATGTACGCTGACCCATGAGCTGTCACCGCCGCCGATGTCCATGCTGCTCCAGGCGAAATTCAGGGTCGCCCAGCTGTCGGTCGGCCCGATGACCGTGGAGGCAATGGCACCCTTGCCAGAGGGATGGGAAATGGACTTGGTCAGGTCATGCATGGGTGGCTGCCCAATGGTTTCAAGGTTCGGATGATCGATCAAGACAGCAGAACCGGAGGTGCCGCCCTTCATCCCGAAGAAGATCAGGCGATCTCCGTTTCTCATGGCCCGGAGGGTGCTGAAATTTCCTCCGAGTTGCTCGAACGCCTTCAGCACTTCGTCCGGCCAGTACTCCATCATGGGATCCAGGCTGCTGACCATGAGGAAGTAATCGCCCTGGGCCATCGAGGAGATTGCTGTCAAAACGGGAGTGATGCTTTCCCAGGATGATGGAGACGGAGATGGTGCAAAGGCCCAATCCCCGTAGTGGGTGGATTGGATCCAGGGTTCCAGAGTCTTGCGATGGATGGGTGTGTATAAAACCCCGTTTCCAGCCTCTCCACCCGACCCATAGGAACCCAGGAAGTAGGCGGCCCTTCCGGGATACCCCAAGGATTGGATGTAGGCATGCAGCTGCGCATCCCTGAGCTGAAACTCCCACCGGTGAGCGGTGGGCAGGAGTGCAACGCCATCCCCATCGCTCCTCAGAAGCTGGGCAACCGTGCCCTGGGACCATCCGTTCTGCCCTGGAACGTATTTCAGGGAACTTCCAGCCCACTGCTCGGGATAGGTGTCCGAGAGCTTTGATCGCCAGTAATACACCTCCCCCGGTGTCATGGCAAACGGGATCGTCCATTCCCCGAAGGAGGATGTGCCAGCGACCACGGGTGATGCCTTCTTGAAGGGGGAGTCAAAGGTGGGCACCGTGTCGATTTCGAAGGAATAGTGTACAGTTTCCGTCGGGCGCATCTGATAGGTGGAGGAGGTCAAAGTGATGGTGGGTTCCCCGACAATGGAAAACTCGGGAGGAAGGATCGGCATCGCAGAGTTGCCGGCGAAGATCTGCCGGATCTCGGCGTGGTTGTTGTCCTCATGGGACTCGGGCAACCTGCCCAACGGATCGATGTGCACTTCAAACTGGTTGTATCCCGCCAAGAGCATGCCACCAGGGTTGATGACGGTGACCTCTACGGTATCGCTGACCATGATCGGGGCATGCCGTATGGTGTCACTCCACACGGCGAGGTTGTTTGGGAGGCGATGGACAACGCTGATGTCAAAAGAATCCTCGAAGCTTCTGCCATCGTTGTGCAGAATGACATTCATCGTGAATTGAGGGTCGAGTATGCTGGGAGACACGCCTGGAAAAAAGATGTCCTCCGGCCCGACGCGAAGGTCGCATTGCAAGGGCAGGTGAAGCCTGATGGAAGGGTCGCCCTGGTAATTCATTTGCTTGGCATGGTTGGCACCGAAGATGTTCTCCGAGGCAAGGGTCTTCATGCAAAACTGGCGTATGGTTTCAGCCATCACTTCACCCATCGACTTTCCATACATGGTTTGGAATGCCGCTGGGTAAAACGCCCTGCCATATTGCCCGAGCTGGTCGATGAACCCGGAGGTGGTATTTCCGATGTAGCCGATTCCACCCTTGCGGGGCTCCAGGATGAACCTTTCCCCATAGCTGGAGACAAGCTCGTTGTAGTTTCCGCCGGAGCAGCCAAAGGCGAGCATCAGGGGATACATGCCGACATTCTCGTACCGGCTGGGCTCGAGCAGGTCCAGCTCGAAAAGATTGACAGCCGAGTGCCCGAAATATTGCATCAGGCCGACTCCTCTGTTGATGCGTTCCTCGGTGGAAAGGAAGTCGTTTGAGACCATCTCACCGTTGCGTTTCTGGAAGCTCCACACCTTCCCTACCAGGGGCTCCCTCTCCCAGTGCAGGTTGAAGCCATCCTGCTTGTTGGTCAGGAAGAAACTGATCGCGTCCGCTTGCTGCTGATTCGCCCCCCCACCCATGAACAACGCATTCTTGATCCATGGTTCATTGCGTTGATGCTCATACTCTCTTACTTTGTCCAGGTAGTCCAGTCCCTGTCTGTCCTCCTTGATGCTGACCCTGCCCATCCCCGCCTTGGGTACCAGGTCCACGACATTGTAGTCGAGGTTCGTCACGTACTCCAAATCATTGGCTGGTGTACCGAAGACGGGGATGTAGTTCTCCTGGTTGTCCAGGCGGGGGCAGTTGCGCCCCTTTCCCCAAATCATGAAATGCTTGGGGGCCAGCTGCCATTCCTTCAGGGCATAGCGGCAGAAGTTCTTGATCGCCCAGGAGGTCATGGAGCCGTATCCGAACTCATTGTAGATGTCATCGATGTAGACAACCTTGGTGATCAGCCGGTTGGCTGTGTCCGAGCTGCGGTAGGCGGCATACTGCTCCGCCGAATTTTGAAACTTGGGATGGGTGATGATGACGAAGCTTGCACCGGCCGTGTCGGCCGAGATCCTTGCAAAAAGAAGTTTGGGTTCGATGGCCGGGGATTTGATCGCCTTGTCGGTAAAAAAATACAGATCCCTCGATCTGGGAGAGCCTGGAACCAGGAACTTCAAGGTGTCTCCGGCCACCATGCCCTTTATCCTGTGCCCGTCGGCAGGATCGATCACCCAGGCAGATGTGTCGAAGTCCGCGTGGTAGAAGCGGAGGTAGGTGGTGTCGGGATGGTTCCAATTGCGCAGAATGGTTTCGGTGCCCTTGTTCAGGTCGAAGTTCCGATCGTATTCGATGGTGCACCAGGTCACGGACTGCTGGTCCACAGGGTTGCTTTGGCCATGGGCATGGAAGCGGATGGTGGTCAGGGGGTTCAGCGGCAGGTCATGATCGAAACCCATCGTGGAAATGTTGATACCGATGGTGGTATCGCGAAACCGTTCGGCCCCGTCCACTGCAATCGCCAGGATGTGCGGGTTTGCGTTGTTCACTCCCACTACCCGGGCCTGGATGTGCGAAGGGCTCCCTGAGTTGGCAAAGCCCGGGGTGGAAAAGTACTTTTCGGTGGCACCGGGCCCGCTGCCAGGATGGAAGGGGATGCCCTGGAACCCTTCGCCCGTGATCCAATCAGGGTTCAGCACATTCTGGACGTCAGAGGAAGTCCCGCCCCCGGTGGAGTAGGTCTCCCTGTATTCCTGGACGACACGGTATCGATAATGGTGCGCAGGGTCGTGTCCGGCAAAGTGCTTCGGTTCCCAGGGATGAAGCCGCCTGGTACCAGCAGCACCCCAAGTGATGAAATAAGCGGAGGTGTCCGTGAAAAAGCTCGTGAATGGATTGGGCTGCTGCGATGGGTCGTGGCCAAATGGGGCGGTGTTGCTGCGATAGAGCAAAGAGTCTATCCCTCCGTCGTTCCGCCGTCCGATGAACTCAAGGTAATCGAATCCGCCGCCTGGGCTGCCGTGGACATACACAGGTACCTCGACCCCTCGGTAGAACACCTGTAGGGTGAGGGAATTGAGCTCCTGCATGGCATGTGGTGACAGAGTCGGCAGATCCGACCGGTTCACCCTGTACAGTCCGTCCTCGGCCACCTTCAGTTTGACATAGGGGTTGCCGGGCACCATCCACTCATTGAAATAGGGCTGTTGGGAAAATGAAGTACCGCAGAGCCCACCGAGGAAGATCCATACGGCAATCGCACAGATCATCGCACGGTGTGCTGGAGCTGAGATCCCAGCACTGGTTTCGGCGCAAGCCAGCCATCTCTTCGGGTCGGGGACAACCATCCGCATTCGAATCGCGTTCTGTCAGTGGACTACAAGTTTCTGCACGTCCCTGCACAGGATCACCGCATGAGGTACATTTTGCCGTATCCGTTCTGGAAGAGCTCGGTGACGCCATCTTCCCTCAGCTTCATCGGTTTGCCGTTCAACCTTGCGACCACCTTGTAGATGTATACGCCGTTGGCGAGCAGATCGCCGAACTCATCGCGTCCATCCCACGCGTAGTCGGAGACGGTGTACCCCACCTTCACATCATTGGTGGCATTCAAGTCGATGACCTTGACCAGCTTGCCACTGACCGTGAAAATATGGATCTCGAAGACCTCGGGCATCTCTGATCCGGTCAGGATGTACACGAAGCGTGTCGCACTCGAGAAGGGGTTGGGGTAGTTCAGGACATTGCTGAGTGCCACTTCGTTGATGACCTTGAAGTTGATTTCATACGCGACCCTTCCAGCAGCATTCCCCGCCTGGTCATAGCCCTGTACTCGCAGGGTGTAATCACCATCCTCCAGGTGTCCTGGCCTGAAATTCAGTTTTGCCTTGTTCTCCGGGAGATGGGCACTCTCCACCTGGATGCGGCTATCCCCGGAGATGAACACCCTGGGAAGGCTGGAGGGGTTGGGGTTTTTGGCTCCGAAATAAATCTCGAATGCGGTATCGTTCAAGGCCATGAACCTGTTTTCGTCGTTGATCTGCACACGGATCTCAGGGAGGGGTGAAACGATGTCGCCTTCCATCAGGTGCTTCCCGTCCACGGTCACGTCCAGGATCGGGTTGATCTTGTCGGGAACCACCTTGAATGGATAGGTAAACAAATTGTTGAAATGATGCAGCTCCGGTTGATCGTTTTCCGGGTTGAGTTCGACGGAGAAGACCAGCTCCCCGGTCATGCCTGGGAAGTTCGTGCTGAAGGTGTAGGCATGCACCATCGACTGCCCGGCTGCAAGCGGGGCGAAGCGCTTCCTGCCGACCTCCATGGTTCGACGGTCCGGCAACTGAACCTGATAGCGTACCAGAAGGCTGTCCATGTCAGTGCCTGAGATGTTTTGGACGAGGTATCGAACCGTTGCATTCTCGCCTTGGGTGACGGTGTCCAGGTCAAACTCCCAGAGGGAGACGGGGTTTATCAAGGCATCGGGGGCGGGATGGTAGGTCACATGCCAATGCTCCAGCTGCGGGGCAGTCAGGAATGCGCTGTCCTTCAAGGCAGCCCGGAGCCTCAGGTAAGGGTACTTGCGGGGATTGATCCCCGTCAATGTGTAGCTGCCGGCCATGAGGTTTGGAAAATATAGAGAGTCCTTGCTTCCGTCTCGGGACACATACAGCGACACCCTGGCATCCTCGTCAGGGAACGGATCCATGCTGCCCCAGTCCCAGGTCAGGTCTTTCCAGGAAATTGCCGGCCCGATGGTCGTCGAGGTGACACTGCCGGTGGCATAGTTGCTTTGCATCGTTTTCCGCAGGTCTGTATGCCAAGTTTGAGTCGACTCATCGAACACATTTGGCGTGGTCATGAGGATCCCCTGTCCCGGGAAACCCTTCCTCCCCAAAACGATGAGGGCGTTTCCAGGGGTGAAATTGTTGAGCAGGCCGGTGTCGCAGCCGATCATCGCAAAAGCGGCGCGGACGTGAGGCGGCCATTGAGCGACCCGGGGATCCTGTTCGCTGACCGCCAGGAAGTAATCGCCCTTTGCCAGGCTTGCGATGGAAGCAGCCACCGCGTTATGTCCGCCCGGCATGGGCGCATATGCCCAGTCACCATTGATGGTACCCGTGATCGCCGGCTTCAGGTCCTTTCCCCTGATGGGAGTGTACATGATGCCCGGCGGAGTGCTGGACAGATCCGAGGAATATGCTCCGTTGGCGAGCCGATAGACAGCGTGCCCGCCTGCGGAGGTATAGGCATGCAGGTCGGAGACCCATTGGTCGAAGGCCCACTGACGTTGCACCCTGTTCATCGTCACCCTCTCCACCGGGTCTGTATAGAACTGCGGGGGCCTGGACTGCGCCCAGCCCTTTCGTTGGGCGATGTACTTGAAGGAGGCATTGGCCCACGTGTCCGGATAAGTGTCCGCCAGGCGAACCCTCCAGTAGTAAACCGTGCAGTCGGTCAGCTGAAACGGCACGGCCCATTCGCTGTACACTGCCGATCCTGCGATTTTCGGGGACGAAGCGTGCCTCGGGGAATTGAAGGTGGGCACTGTGTCGATTTCATAGAGGTAGTCGATGCTGCCCAGTCTCGACATGACATATGCCGATGCTGCCAGGGTAACGCCGGGAGAGTCAATGACTGCAAAGTCATGGGGGGACAAGATCGCAGGCGTGTTCCCGGGGACGATGTAGGGATACTGCAGCCTGTTGTTGTCCTCCCTGTATTCCTCCAGGACATTGGTGGAATCGGCGAAGATGTCAAACTGATTGAGGCCTGCCATCGCAGCGCCAGCCGCGTTGTAAAGCAGGACAGAGATGGTGTCCACCCTCTGGACAGGAGCAAGCTTGATGCTTGGATGGGCAATCCAGGTTCCGGATGGCAGCTGCTGCCGGATGCTCAGGAAGAAGGAGTCAGAAGTCACGAGTCCGTAGTTGTTCACGACGATGTTCATGGTAACCGAACTGTCGGCGGCTGAGAAATTGCCAGGCGTGAAGAAGACTCCATCGTTCGAGATGGACAAATCTGGCTTCACAGGGTGGTAGATCCGGATCGAAGGATCCCCTTGGAGGTTCAATTGCTTTGCATGGTTCGTGATGCTCGGGTCATTCCAGGGACGCTGGAAATCCCGTAGAGACAGCCGCATGATCTCACCGATGGGCTTGCCAAAGGAGGAGTCGCACAAGTGCCGATGGAACGCATCCCCGAACTCTCCCAGCGGTGTCAAGAACCCCGCCGTGGAATTCGCGATGTAGCTGATGGAGCCACGCCCTTCGGCCAACACGAACCGCTCGCCAAAGCTCTTCTGGTCGCCGGTGAAGTCGCCGCCATAGCATCCAAAGGCAAGCATGGTAGGGTATTTGCCATGGTTCAAGTAGAGCGACGGCTCCTGGATGTCCACGTCGTAGATGTTGCTGGAGCTATGGCCAAAGAAGTGGATGAGGCTCACTCCCGCATGGATGCGCCGCGTGGAGGACATCGAAGCGTTTGTGAGTTCCCCTGTGTTGAATTTCTGATGGTAGCTCCCATTTCCACCCATCGGAGGGGCATCCCAGAGGGGAATGTACCGCTTAAGGTAATAAAAAATTGCCTGCTGTTCGAGGGTGTCACTCCCCCCTCCCAGCAGGACGGCCTCTTTCATCCAGGGCGCCCATGCAGTATGCTCGTATTCATTGATCTTGTCCAGATAAACCTGTCCATCCTGGTCGTCATACACATTGACGCGGCCTATGGCGGCCTGTGGAACAAGATTCGGCCGATAAGGATCATAGTCGGAGACGAAGTCGTAGTCATTGGCGGGATAACCATAGGTCGGAACCAGGTTGAGTGGACTGTCTCGCGTCCTGTATTGTCCCTTGCCCCATAGCAGGAAGAACTTCGGCTTGATGGCCCAGGCATCCATCGCGTACTTGCAAAACCGCTTGATGGCATAGGGGGTGACTGTCCCGCTTCCGAACCCCTCATAGATTTCGTCTGTGTAGACGACTTTCGCTGTCTGGGGATTCACTGTGCAGGAGTCCCTGTAAACCTTGTAAGCGGTGGCGGAGGCTGCAAGGCTCCGGTCGGTGATGATCACGAACGAGGCTCCGGCACCAGGGTCGCTCAAGTCCCCAAAGCGTGGCACCTCCACGAGAGGCGTCCTGACCGCATCCTCACCTCCCACCCAGATGTCACGCTTGGCAGCACTTCCAGGTACGACGACGCGCATTGTATTGCCTGACCCTACACCACTGCATCGGATATGGGTGGTGAGGTCGAGTGCAAGGGCACTGCTGGTGGTGCTTGTATTGGTAAATTGAAAATAGGCGTTCGTGCCCTTCTGCCAGTCGCTGATGAGGATGGATGACTGTCCGTCCATGTTGAACAGGCGGTCATAGGTCATCTGGGTATAGATGATGTTGTTGTTGTCAATATTGCCGTTCTGGTCGCCAAGACCCTCGTAGTAAACCGACGTGGAGTTGTTCAGGGGGAATGGGTATGGCAATGTCCATGTGCGGATGTATATCCCCTGGATGGTGTCGAGGACCATCACATGGCCATCGACGGTCGTCTTCTGAATGTGTTGCCAGCTGGATCTCCCATAGACACGCGACTCGAACTCTGAATTGGTCCCCACGTTTGCGGCGTACTTGGTCGGAACCGAGACCATCCTCGGGGCATAGTGGGTGAACTCCTCCCCTACGTAGCCTTCCCCCGTGACATAGTAGGAGTTCAGGTTGTGAAACATGTCGTATTGGCTGCCGCCACCAACGTTCCAGGTGCAAGTCCATGGATTCCTTGGATGGTACTCCTGGTAGCTCCGATAGCGGAAATGGGGCTCAGGGGAATAATTGCCAAAATCGAGATCGCTGAAGGTGTCGTAGCGCAGGCCGGGCTGTGGGCCCACCGTCAAGAAATATGCCGCCGTATCCGAGAACAGGCTCAGGTGCTTGTTCGGCTGCAGGCTGCCGTCATGGAGCCGGGTGACGGGGTCGCGGTACATGGCCGAGTCCACGCGTCCGTCATTTCTCAGCCCATAGAATTCGATGAAGTCAAGGTTGCCCGACACCGTTTTCACATACATGTACTGTTCACGCCCCCGGTAAAACAGTTGCAGGTTCGCGACCGACCCCGGCTGCACGGAGAAACCCACATTGGCCAGGGCGGCGGCATCCACTCGGTAAACCCCGTCTTCCCAAACCTTGACTTTGGCGTATGGCTGTGCCGGATGGTACCATCCATTGCCGTAGTCGAAGGCCTGACCAAATCCTTGGATGAACCAACCGCTGAGTAAAACTATGGGCAGTAGCTTCTTGACCATGCGCTCATTCGAATCTGCTTCCCAAAATTTGCGATCTCCTCTTGCATATCGCCAAACTATCCGATCTTTCCATCAGCAGTCGGTAAGAAGACCTGGTCACTTGTCCTTGACGAAGCTGTACTTCAGCGAGAAGACGTGGGAGTACAGCGTCTGCGAAAACCTGCCGACATTGCTGAGGGCGTAGTCCACCGAGAAACTCTTGATCTTGAATCCCGCCCCCACGCAGGGGAAGACGGCGGGATACGTCCCCCCGTCGAGGTCGGGGATTTTCTGGAGGTTCTTGAATCCACCCCGCAGGAAGGCGACCCCCTTGTAGCCCATTTCGACCCCCATGTGCGGATCCAGGCTCACGCGCCCCATGTTCAGGGCGACGTTCCGCTTTCCGTCGAAATGCACATCGCCGTCCATCGCCAGCAGGATTTCCAGGGCGCGCCCCCGCATGAGGGTGTATCCGCCGCCCACGCGCATCGAAGGCAGGGTGACCTCCAGGGAGTTCTCCGGGATCACGTTGCCGGTCTGGGCAAAGGCCTGCCCGAAGGTCTCGGTGTTGAAGGACCAAGCATTGAAGGTGCCTGTGGCGTCCGCCAGCATCAAGCCCAGCCGCAGGGGGCCCCTGTTCCATCGGGCGCCGAGATCGAATCCGAACCCCCATGCGTTTGCAAACTTGCCGACGCTGCGGTTCACGACCTTGACGCTGGCGCCGACGTCCAGGCCACCCAACGCCTCGAAGCGCTGTGCCACACTCAGCAAAACGCCAAGATCTGCCACCGAGAAGGACTGGACAGCACTGAAATCCACATTCCCGTTCGGATCCACCAGGTTCAATGTGTTCGGGATGTCGTCCACGCCAAGGCGGATCGCCGAGGCGCCGAACCGCCGGTTCTCTCCGACGGGCATGGTGAAACCGATGAAGTCGTACTTGGCGATCCCTGCGAAGTACTCGCTGTGCATCAGCGCCACCTCTGGTGCCGCTGGTGCGGAGAGAAGCCCGCCAGGGTTCCAGTAGCCGGCCGTGGCGTCGTCGGCGATCCCTGACATGGCGTTTCCCATCGCCGCCGCACGGGCTCCCACCCCTATTTTCAGGAACTCATTGGAATATTTGCGCACGCCCTGCGCCAGCAGCGCAGCCGGTGCCATGACCAGGAACAAGAGGACGAATCTCCGAATCGGATAGCGCATATCTCCCAAAATTAGTTCAAAATGTAAAAGTAATCGCATGCCGGCCGCTGGTCAAGGCAAAATTTCATGGACTTGGCCGTACACAACCGGCTCCTGTGGCTGAAAACCTCTTTCTTCGCCCACGCCAGATGCGCACTGCCCCCAGGGTGTGGGAACCGCCCTGGACGGACCCTCATCGCGCCCAGCAGGGTGAAGATTCCGATGAATACCCCCAATGGAACAAGTTATACCAATTCCTCCAGCTCCTTCAACTCCTGCCGGAAGCCTCCGCTCAAGATCGGGAACCGGCACCAGGTCTTCGGATCCAGGTTCTCATCGTCCAGATGGAAGCTCGGGGCATAGCGCTCCCGCTTCCATTGATTCCTGGCCCAGAGGGTGAAGAATTTATGGATGTAGCGCTTCAGGGATGCATCGGCGCATATCCCGCGCAGGGTTTTGAAAACTTCGACCGGGCTCTTGTAGTCGCGGATGCCACCCTTCTCGATTTTGTCAAGGATGGAGTAGGGCATGAGGTCGCTTTCATCGGTTTGGTCGTACTCTGCCGGGCGCAGCTCGGCGGTGGGGGCGAGCGTGTTCACATACCGGAGCCCTTCCAGCCCCAAGGTTTGCTGCGCCCAAATCAGCCACCCTCTCAGAAATGCCTTGTCAATGCCGCCCAAGGGTGCGAGTCCACCGCTCGTGTCGCCGTCCATGGTCGCATATCCGACCGCCGCCTCGCTGCGGTTGCTCGTGGTGAGGAGCAGGGCATTGTGGATGTTTGCGAGCATCCAGACGCCCGGTGATCGCAGGCGCGCCTGGATGTTTTGCAAGGTGATGTCGTCCGTCCGCCAGTCGAGTGGCCTTCCAATGCTGCCCTCTGCGAGCCTGGTGTACTCGTCATAGATTTTCTGCACATCCCAGACATGGAAGGTGGCCCCGAGGCTTCCGGCAAGCTCCCTAGCACTCGTCTCGGTGGCGTCCCCACTGTTGGCTGTGGCTTGATAGACGGTGGTCAGCAAGCGGGAGTTCAAGGTGTCGAGATCCCCGAGCTCCATGTAGCCCAGCCGTTTGCGGAAGCCTTCGTCCCCGAGTTCCATCCTCGCCATTCGGAGGGACTCCGACACCATGGCAACGCAGCAACTGCTGTCCGCACCGCCCGAAAGGGAGACGACAAAGCCACGGCTGCAGCTCTTGCGCATGTAGTCGAAGAGGCCGAGGGCCAGGGCCTTGTGAAACTCTTCCTCTTTGCTCAGGTGGGAGATCGGGCCTTCTGGCTCGGAATAACCACCCTCCACCTCGGCGATCTCGCTGATGCCTGCGATGAGGTTCGCAGGGAGGATTGGCTCGAAATTGAAGGATTTCTTCTTTTGGCGGCGGATGGCTTCCACATCCAGCACGGCACTGACGACTTGATGGTTCCGGAATGAGAACCGCTCGTTGTGGGCGAGGATGTGTCCGCCCTGGGCGATCATGACATCGCCGTCGTAAATGATGCGTCCCGCTTCATTGCCGAGGAGGTTGCTGTAAATGTAGGCGCAGTAGAAGCCGCGGGTCGTCTCGGTCACCAGCTTTTCACGGATCTTGCTCTTGCCGAAGGCGAAGTGCGAGGCACTGGGATTCAAGATGATGTCCACGTTGTGGAGGTAGTGGTCCTGTGCAGGGCGCACACCGTTCCAGGCGTCCTCGCAGATTTCGAATCCGATGCGGATGCCGTCAATCTCGAAGACCACGTCACCAAACGGGTATTCCTCGCCGTCCAGCTCATAACCCGTCAAGAGGTCATCGGGCCAGCGTTTGAACCAGCGCGGTTCATAGTGGACGCCATCGCCCGCGAGTGCTTGCTTGGCGGCAAATCCAAGGATTTCACGGTTCTGGATCAATGCGGAGACATTGTACAGGCAGTTTTCCAGCTCCATGGGAAGACCGACGGAGACGACGATGTTTTCGCATTCGGCAGCGATGCGACGCAGGGATCTCAAGCTGTTATCCAGCACATTTGAACTGAAAAAGGTGTCTTCGCATCCGTAGCCGCAAATCGACAGCTCTGGCAGGCAGAGAAGGGAAACCCCTTGGTTTCGGGCCTCACGAATGGCGGCGATGAGGTTCTGGAGGTTGCTCTCCCAGTCAAGGGGGGTCTGGTTCACGGCAGCCCCAGCTACACGGATGTATTTCATGTGATTGCCCTTCTTTAGCGAGACAAAGGTAGTGCGAAATCTTCGCGTGGCAGATGGCGGCTGCGTGCAATACGCCAGGCGGGAGACCGATGAATTCATCCGCATTTGAACATGCCTTTACGGATCCAAGCCGCGACCATCCCCGTCTGCCACACTGCTGCGGATGGCTTCCTGCCCGGTGGGCAGCTTCCACCCCGGCTCGGGATCCAGGGGGCTGCCATCCGCCACGGTCTATCTGCGAACCCATTATCTTTGCACCCACAATGTCCAGGCGCATTCCACCCCACAAGATCGACGAAATCTACGCGGCAGCGAATGCCGTGGAGGTCATCGGAGAGTATTTGCAGCTCAAAAAGCGCGGATCGAACTACTTCGCCCTCTCGCCATTCACGAACGAGAAGACACCCTCCTTTGCCATATCGCCCTCGAAGAACATTTGGAAGGACTTCTCGACCGGCAAGGGGGGCAACGCTGTTTCCTTCCTGATGGAGGCGGAAGGAATGACCTACGTGGAGGCGCTGAAATACCTTGCCGAGAAGTACCATATCCCCCTGGAGCTGGAGGAGGCGCCGGAAGACCTCGAGCGGGAAGACCATCGGGAGTCCCTCTACGTGGTCAATGAATGGGCGGCGCGATACTTCCATCGGACCATGCTCGAGACGCAGCGGGGCAGGGACATCGCGCTCACCTACTTCCGGGAGCGGGGCCTGCTGGATCGCACCATTGAGGTGTTTCAGCTGGGCTACTGCGGAGATGAATGGGACGCCTTCAGCAAGGAGGCGATCAAGCAACAATTCAAGGAGGAGTATCTGATCGAGACCGGCCTCGCCTTTAAGCGGGACAGTGACGGCAGGTTGCTGGACAGGTTCCGTTCACGGATCATGTTCCCCATTCACAATCACCTGGGGAAGGTCGTAGGCTTCGGGGGGAGGATCATGACGCAGGAGAAGATGGCCAAGTACATCAACTCTCCCGAGTCAGACATCTACCACAAGAGCAATGTGCTCTATGGCTTGCACCAGGCGAAGAAGGCCATCCGCGATGAAGACCGCTGCATCCTGGTCGAGGGCTACATGGATGTGATCTCGCTGGCACAGGCCGGCATCGAGAATGTGGTCGCAAGCTCGGGCACCGCATTGACCCAGGATCAGATCAGGCTCATCAAGCGCTTCACGCCGAATGTCCTGCTGATCTATGACGCAGACCGGGCGGGCATCGCAGCTGCGCTCAGGGGAATCGACCTGCTGCTGGAGGCGGAGATGAATGTGCGCGTATTGCTGCTGCCTCCGGGCGACGACCCTGACAGCTACGTGAAGGCGCATGGCAAAAGTGGGTTCGAGGTCTATGTCAATGAGCAGGCGCAGGACTTCCTCGACTTCAAGCTGGACCAGCTTCGGTTGGCGCATGACTTTGAGGATCCCCAGGCCAAGACACTGGCCATCCACGAGGTGGCCCAGACCCTGAGCCGCCTGGTGGATCCCGTGAAAATGGCCGTGTATCTGGAACTCGCCGCAACCAAGCTGGGGATGTCGCCCGAGGTAATCCAACGGTCGATCCAGAAAGCCCAGGCTGACAGGGCACAGCTCGATCAACGCCAGGAGGGTTTTCGTCAGCGGCAGGCGCAGACGAGCCTCCTGCAACCGTCCTCGGACGGCGAGTACCAGGGCATCCCGACCGGGGAGATCATGCCCGACGGGATGTCAGCCCCCTTGGGGACAGAGCCGGGGATCGTGGCACAGGAGCGGGAACTGCTCCGGCTCTTCATGAACTATCCGGACAGGGACATCCATCAAGGCGAAGGCGAGGTGGTCAAGCTCGGCGAATACCTGCAGGGGCTCCTCGACCAGCTGGAGTTCAGCCACAAGGATTTCCAGAAATTCAAGACCCTGCTCCTCCAAGACTATGAGTCCACAGGGACATTGAATCTGGACTGGTTTCTGAACCACGAAGACAAGGCGATCGGACGGATCGCGAGCAGCCTGCTGACGATACCCTTCGAAGTCAGTGAAAACTGGACAAAATTTGACATCAAGGCCCCGAGGATGGATGAAGACCTTGAGGCCTCTGTTCACAGTGCCGTACAGCTGTACAATTTCCGGCACCTGGACAAGCTGATCCAGGAGTGCCAGGTAAAGCTGCGGGAGGCGAAGGATCCCGAAAAACAGGATGAGCTGCTGCAAAAATTCATGGCCTTGATGGAGATTCAGAAGACGATCCTCCACGAGCTAGGGATCGTGATCCCGAAGCTATAGGCTGTGGCCCCATCCGACGACGGGCGACACTTCGCCCGTGTGGCGGCAATGAAGCCTGAATGCGAGGGCGGGACACACGCCCTACTGGCTGAAGCAGAGATTCCGCCACCTCCGGGCAGCAAAAGCCGGGGCAGTGGGATTTTATTTCCTCTTTTGGATTGACCTTCGTTAATTGGCCGACATGGAAGACAAGTTCGAAGAAATCGTCGCCACCCTGAGTGACAAGGCCGCATTGAAACAGCACATCCACCGCAGCACCGTGAGGGTGTTCCAGATGCTCAAGACCATTGCCGCCGACATGGAGCAAAAGCTGTCCGAACGCGTGGCAGGGATCGGCCATTCCGTGCAGACCGAGTTCACGGAGGAGGGTGAATTTGAGTTTCAGCTGAAATTGGGGGAGGATGTCCTGATGTTTTCCATGCTGCCGAACATACTGACCCTCGGGGAAGGCCATGTCCTGTCCAAAAGTGCCTACATTCAGGAAGATCCGCACCGAGGATTCTTCGGCATGATCACCATCTATAATTTCATGGCCGACAGCGTGAGATACAACCGCCTGAACGATGCAGGCTACCTCCTGGCCAGAATGATGGTGAACGGCGAGGACCATTACTACATCGAGGGCATTCGACAGCTCTATTTCATGCATCCGGACATCGGGGCGAACGTGGTCAATGAGGCGAACTTGCGGGAGCTGGTTCAGTCAGCGATCCTCCTCGCCGTGGAAGAAGACCTGCAAGCACCGACCTTCCAAGACATCCAGGTGGTACCGCTCTCCTTGAAACTCCAGGATCAGATGGCAGGAACGGAGAAAGTGGGTTTTCAGATGAAGATGGAATCGAAAAAGCCCAGTTGACACCAAGAAAAATCATCCTGTTTGGAACAAATCCCTGCTGAGCCAGGTTTAAGCAACCGCAATTCATGACATACATCTTTCCGAGAATAGCAGCAAGCTCCGGCCAGCCCATTGCACGGGGGTTACGGCATGCACTTGAACGGAAACCCCCGCCAAGCAATTGAGTAAATGATGCAGCAGCGGAGAGTACATCCGTTCGACACAAAGCAAGACAATGAAGTACAAACTCTTAGGAAAAACCGGCCTCCGGGTATCAGAGCTTTCACTGGGCACGATGACCTTCGGCGAAGAATGGGGCTGGGGGGCCTCCAAGGAGGAAAGCAAGCGGATATTTGATGCCTATGCTGGTGCGGGCGGCAACTTCCTTGATACTGCCAACCGCTACACCGAAGGCACAAGCGAGCGATACCTGGGCGAATTCATCGCCGGTGACCGCGACCATTTCGTGGTGGCCACCAAGTATTCCCTCCTCGACCGGAGAGGCGACCCGAACTTCGCCGGCAACCATCGCAAGAACATGATGCGCTCCATCGAAGGCAGCCTGAAACGCCTGGGAACAGACCACATTGACTTGTTCTACCTCCATGCCTGGGACTTCCTGACCCCACTCGAGGAGGTGCTGCGTGGTATCGATGACCTTGTCCGGGCAGGCAAGATCCTCTATGCGGGCATCAGCGACACCCCCGCCTGGATCGTGTCGCAAGCCAATGCAATCGCCGACCTGCGCGGCTGGACCCGTTTCAATGCCCTGCAGATTGAGTACAGCCTCCTGCAACGAACGGTGGAGCGCGACCTGATGCCGATGGCGAAGTCCATGGACATCGCCGTGACCGCATGGGCTGCCTTGGCAGGCGGAGCCCTCACTGGCAAGTACCTGGAGGCGAATGACGACCCCAAGCGCCTCGCCGAAGGCAGTTCACGCCTGGATGAACGTAGCCGCAGGATCACCCAAGCAGTCGTGCAAGTAGGGCTAGAACACGGTTGCTCGCCCGCTCAGGCGGCCATCAACTGGGTGCGTCAGAAGAGCCAAGTGGTGATCCCGATCATCGGCGCCCGCAAGGCAAGCCAGATGGAGGACTGCCTGGGATGCCTTCAGCATCCGCTTCCAGATGCAGCCATCGACAGGCTCGACGGGGCCAGTGCCATCGAACTGGGATTCCCACACGAGTTTCTACGGGGATCCGTCGTGAGTGCGCTGTTGTTTAGTGACCAGAAAGAGCTCATCGACAACCACCGTATCTGACCTCTTGGATGCCAATGGCCTACGCCCACAGGGGGGCTGCTTCAACGTAGCGGCATATTGTCGGTTCATCCAA
>JBJOPY010000262.1:0-8512 GCA_046050405.1 Bacteroidota bacterium
GCTCTGCCAGCAGTGCATTCTGGGGATGGGTATGGAACATCGGCTCGATCAGCACCAGCTGGCCTTGCCCGCTGCCCGCTACCACGAAGGGATCCTGTGCCCAGTCGCCATGGGGGGGGGATGCCTCCCCGTCGCCTGCCTGCGGAAGCGCGGTCCCGACCACGACCATATGGTGCTGGGGGTAGAGATGGGAGGAAGCCAGGGCCTCCCTGAATTGGCTCACCATTTCATACTCGGCACGGTGGTCGCTGACCCTGACATGGTTCGCGAGGATGACAAACGTCACGCGATCCCCGAAGGCGGCGAAAATCTGGGCGTACCGGCCGCTTATCTTCACCGCATCCACCTCCTGCGCCGTCCCCGGATAGATCAGCAGCACCATCTCGATCTTGCCATAGACGGACGAGAGGCTCCGGAGGGACAGTGTCGTGCGGTCGTGGCTTTCCATCGGGGGGGAGGTCAGGGAACGGGGCTGAGGATGCACTTGGGGTTGTTGACGAGCACCTTCAGCGCATAGGGGCCGGTGGTGCGGATCAATCCGAGCGGACCGCAGGAGAGGGAGATGAGCATGCTTTCCCTGACCCTGCCGGTATCCCGGAGGTCGATGATGTTCAGCCCCCCCAGGCGGTCGCCTGAGAAGTTCACAGAACCACGCTTCACCTCCACGTCGATCTCGAAGGCGACTGTACCCTTCTTGCAGAGGCCTCTCTGGATGACGTAGTTTCCATCCACCACCTGGATGCCGATCGGGGGGGTGATCCTCCGGAGGTCATACTGTGCTCCCCTGCCAGGGCCACCTGTGCGATTTTTTCTGACCAGCAGCTGGGTGTAGTCCTCTGAAAAATGGAGGGTGTAATCCGTAATTGGATATTGAGCCATACGCTTTGCGTTTATAATTTTGAATCGATGCCGCAAATCAAGGGAGCCTGCACGAGGGGGAAAAGACGAAATTTTTGAAATTTTTGATGCCCGACCCCGCCGGAAAGCCACCCCGTAGCCCAGGACTGCGGAGAACTCTCCAATCGTCCAGGTGGGGATTCCAGCCCATCCAGTGGCGGAAAGCTGCCGATTTCGTCCATTGACACCTCCCGTTCAGCCGTGCAGAATGTTTTCCTATTTTTGACACCCGACGAATTACACGATGGCAAAATCCCCTGAAATCTTTGCCCTGGTTCGGTCCATGACCACCCAGGAGAAGCGGTTCTTCAAGGTCTTCCATGCAAAGGCAGCCGAGGACAAGGATCCGAAGAACCATTACCTTCTGCTCTTCGATGACCTGAACGATTATGTGGTCAAAGCCGAGAGAGATGACGAGGAGGAATTTCAGCGGATGCATGCCTCCAAACCCTACAGTGCCCACTTTTCCTTCCACAAGACCTTCCTGATGGGCAAGATCGTCCATGCCTGCCTGAACATGACCAATGACTCCATCGATCATCGGCTGGCAGGGTTGGTCGCAGAGGCGAGGTTTTATTGGGACCGCCGACTCCAGTCCACTGCCAGCAAGAAACTGAACAAGGCGCACCAGCTCGCCAAGAGATACGAAAAGCATGAAGTACTGCTGGAAATTCTGCGGATGAAGCGGACCCATTGCATCGAGGGCCATTCAGCCCATCGCGTGGATCCCAGGCCGATCCTGGAGGAACTCACCCAGGTGGGCGAAGTCATCCGGAATAAAATCGCCTACCTGAGGATCAAGGACATCCTCTTCCTGAAGCAAAAGGAAACGACCCGAGAAAGGGATCCGGAATGCCTCCGGGAACTCAGCGACCTGATGGGGCTGCCGGAGATGCAGGATGAGGGCAGGGCCCTCTCCTTCGATGCCAGGCACAGCTTTCACTTCGCCAAGGCCATCTACCACCAGTTGGCCGGGGAATGGCAGGAAGCGATGGCCCAGCACTCCCGCATGTTCCATCTCTGGATCGGAGCCCCTGACATGCAGGAGGACCGTCCGGTTCATTTCCGAAGCATGCTCGCGAACTACCTCAACTTTTGCTGCTCAGAGGGATGCTACGATCACTTTGACGAAGCCCTGGCGATCATGGAACAACCCCGCACCAGCTCCAGGCAAGAGTGGATCGAATCCTTGCAAAACTCGATCTACATACGCCTCACCCACGAAATCTCCCGCTGCAACTGGCAGAAGGTCGATGAAATGAGGCTCAAATACGAGGAGCATCAGGTGCAGATCGAGAGGAAGATCCACACCTCGCGCAAGATGGCCTTCTACCTTCACTTCGCATGGTTCGAGCTGGTGAACCAGCGATACGGGCAGGCAAATGGCTGGATCGAGAGAATCCTGACCACCGGCAAGCTCAGCATTCGCGACGACATCCGCAACTTCGCCCTTCTGTTCAAGCCCATCATCAGGATCTCACAGGAGGACAGCGAACTGCTCGAGCACGATGCCAATGCCGCCTACCGCCATCTGATGTCACAGAAGGAACTGCTGCCTTATGAAAAAGCGGCCATCCAGTTCTACAAGAAATGGCTGAGACTGACGAAAATGGACGAGAAGATCCGCGCCGCAGAAGCCCTGAAGCAGGAGCTCGAGGCCCTGTCCACCAGCAGCTCCTCGCGAAACGCGCTCGGATTCGAAATCATGATCACCTGGCTCGAGAGCATAGTCCGTCAACTGGATTTGCGGTCGGTCGTCGAGGAGAAATGGCTGGCAAGATAGCACCGGCACATCCCCTCCCGAACCCAGAGGGGGAGCGAATGGTCGCCTGCGCCCTGCCCTCCTTCGCCCGGGCAGGGGGCCTGCTGCATCCCCTGCGGCCAGGCAGCAGGTTCGCCCGGGAGGTTTCCGCGCAGCAAATCCGCAGCAAAAATCATGCTTGGATATCTCCCCCTTCCCCCCTACCTTTGCCGCATCATGAGAGCGTTGTCCATTGCAATGGCAATAATGGTGGCGATCCTGTCCCTGCTCCCCTGCGGAGACCATGGGGCCGAGGGTTCCGATGCCGTGTATGCACAGGCGCACGCCACCATCACCATCACCCACCACGCCGAGCACAGCGAGGACCTCGAACGCTGCACCCCCTTCTGCCATTGCAACTGCTGCCACACCTGCGTGACCATGATGAACATCGCACTGTACCCGGTGCAGCCCTCCCCCCTTCATACGGAATACCACCTCCTCCAATACCAGATGGAAAACCAGCACCAGAAGTCCATCTGGCAGCCCCCCAACATCGCCTGAGTGAAGAACCTCCGGGGAGTAGTGTGCCCGGCAGAGACCGTCCCACCCATTATTCCATCCTGGGTTCCGGGAGTTGAAAGTGGAAAATCAACGTTTCTGATTTCTCCATGTACACCACTCCCCTGCCCATCGTCCATTGTCCACTCAAATGATCAAGGCGAATGTTTAACACAATTCTTAAATTCTCCATCCAAAACAAGGCCTTCATCGGTCTGCTCATCGCCGGGCTGATCGCATGGGGGCTCTATTCCCTCACCCAGCTCCCCATCGATGCGGTGCCGGACATCACGAACAACCAAGTGCAGGTCCTCACCGTCGCCCCCTCCCAATCCGCACAGGACATCGAGCGCCTCGTCACCTTCCCGGTCGAGCAAACGATGGCGACCATCCCCGGAATCGAGGAGATCCGCTCCTTCTCACGGTTCGGACTCTCCGTGGTCACCATCGTCTTCCAGGAAGGGGTGAGCGGATACTGGGCGCGGCAGCAGGTGAACGAACGCCTCTCCGAGGCGAAGACCATGATCCCCGACGGTGTCGGCAGCCCCGAACTCGGGCCTGTGACGACTGGCCTCGGGGAAATCTACCAGTACATCATCCGACCCCTCCCGGGCTACGAGCAGAAGTACGGCCCCATGGAACTGCGCACCATCCAGGACTGGATCATCCGGCGGCAACTCCTCGGCGTGGAGGGGATCGCGGACGTGAGCAGCTTCGGCGGGTTCCTGAAGCAGTATGAGATCGCACTGGATCCCGCCCGGCTCAGGGCCATGAACATCAGCGTCGCGGACATCTTCACCGCCCTGGAAAACAACAACCAGAACACCGGCGGCTCCTACATCGACAAGCGGCCCTACGCCTGGTTCATCCGCTCGGAGGGGTTGGTCACCGACCTCGAGGACATCCGCGCCATCGCCGTCAAGACCCGTCCGGATGGCATCCCGGTGCTGGTCCGGGACGTCGCCAGGGTGAACTACGGCCATGCCCTGCGGTACGGGGCCATGACCTACGACGGCGAGGGCGAGGTCGTGGGCGCCATCGTCATGATGCTCAAGGGTGCCAACTCCAGCAAGGCCATTGAGAATGTGAAGGGGCGGATCGCCCAGATCCAGAAAACCCTGCCGGAGGGCATCGCCATCGAACCCTACCTCGACCGCACCAAGCTCGTGGACAAGGCCATCTCCACCGTCACACGCAACCTGACCGAGGGTGCCTTGATCGTGATCTTCGTCCTCGTCCTGCTCCTCGGGAACCTGCGGGGAGGCCTCATCGTCGCCTCCGTCATCCCGCTGGCCATGCTCTTCGCCGTGGCGATGATGAACCTCTTCGGGGTATCCGGAAACCTGATGAGCCTGGGAGCCATCGACTTCGGGCTGATCGTGGACGGGGCCGTCATCATCGTGGAGGCGACCCTCCACCACCTGGGCACCCGGAAGCAAGTCCAGTCCCTGACCCAGTCGGAGATGGATGTGGAGGTGTACCAGTCCATGAGCAAGATCAGGTCCAGCGCGGCATTCGGGGAAATCATCATCCTCATCGTCTATCTCCCCATCCTCACCCTCGTCGGGGTGGAGGGGAAGATGTTCAAGCCCATGGCAGAGACCGTCGCCTTCGCCATCATGGGCGCATTTCTGCTCTCATTGACCTATGTGCCCATGATCTCCTCCCTCCTGCTCAGCAAGCGCATCACCCACCGGCGGACCCTCTCAGACCGGCTCGTGGGAATGATCCAGCGGATCTACCGTCCGTCCCTCGCCCTCGCCCTGCGCCTGCGCTGGGTGGTGGTGGGCCTGGCGGTCCTCTTCCTCGTCGTCGGCATCGGAATCTTCAGCCTGCTCGGGGCGGAGTTCATCCCCACGCTGGAGGAAGGCGACTTCGCCGTCGAGACCCGGATCCTGACCGGCAGCAGCATCGATGAGACCATCGGGGTGGCCCTGAAGGCGGCGAAAACCCTCCGGGCCCACTTCCCCGAGGTGAAGCATGTGGTGGGCAAGGTCGGCAGCTCGGAAATCCCCACCGATCCCATGCCGGTGGAGAGTGCCGACCTGATCGTGGTGCTGAAGGACAAGGACGAGTGGGTGAGCGCAGGTTCACGCGACGAACTCGCCGAGCGGATGCGCCACGTCCTCTCGGAGCATGTGCCCGGCGTCACCTTCAGTTTCCAGCAGCCCATCCAGATGCGGTTCAACGAACTCATGACAGGAGCCAGGCAGGATGTGGTGGTCAAGATCTATGGTGAAAACCTGGACACCCTCGTCAGCATCGCCCAGAGGGTCGGCGCCCTTGCGGAGAGGATTGAGGGAGCCAAGGATCTCTATGTGGAACAGGCCACGGGGCTCAGCCAGATCGTGGTGGACTTCCGAAGGGAGGACATGGCCAGGTTCGGCCTCCAGGTCGCCGATGTGAACCAGACCATCAACACGGCCTTTGCAGGACAATCCGCCGGCAAGGTCTATGAGGGGGAGCGCAGATTCGACCTGGTCGTACGGCTGGGGCCGGGCAGCCGGAAGAGCATCGAGGACCTTCGCTCCCTGCCCATCCAGACCCCCCAAGGCAACCTCATCCCGCTGGAGGTCGTCGCCCATGTGGACTTCAAGGTCGGCCCCAACCAGATCCAACGGGACGACACCCGGCGCAGGATCGTCGTCGGGTTCAATGTCAGGGGCCGCGACGTGCAGAGCGTGGTGGAGGAACTGGAGAAGAAGGTCGCGTCCGGGATCGACTTTCCGGACGGCTACTATCCGAAGTACGGCGGCACGTTCGAGAACCTGGTGAAGGCCCGCGAGCGGCTGATGGTGGCCGTGCCTGCGGCACTGATCCTGATCTTCCTCCTCCTCTTCTTCACCTTCGATTCCCTCATCCAGAGCATCCTCATCTTCACCGCCATCCCCCTGTCCGCAGTGGGGGGCATCCTGGCCCTCTGGTCCCGGGGGATGCCGTTCAGCATCTCGGCCGGCGTCGGGTTCATCGCCCTCTTCGGGGTGGCAGTGCTGAATGGCATCGTCCTCCTCTCCGAATTCAACCGGTTGAAGGCCGCAGGCGGCATGGACGTGCGGGAGATCATCCT
Organism: Bacteroidota bacterium; assembly: GCA_046050405.1. GTDB lineage: Bacteria > Bacteroidota > Bacteroidia > J057 > JADKCL01 > JADKCL01. The sequence goes on from JBJOPY010000262.1 coordinate 6,267, forward strand.
CCAGGGCGCCACCACCCGCCTCCGCCCCGTGATCATGACCGCCGCAGTGGCATCCCTGGGATTCCTCCCCATGGCGATCAGCGGATCGGAGGGTGCAGAGGTCCAGCGGCCCCTCGCCACGGTGGTCATCGGGGGATTGGTGACCTCCACCCTGCTCACCCTGATCGTGCTTCCCTGCCTGTACAGCATCATCGAGCGGCGGGCCCAGCGGCGCGGCCGCGGCCCCCTCGCCGCCGCCGCCACGGCACTCGCCCTCCTCGTCCTGCCCGCCCGCATCCAGGCGCAGTCCGATGGCCTGGAGCTGCGGCAGGCAATGGAGATGACCCTGCATCACCATGCCGCCATCCGATCTGCCAGCTATGATGTCGCCTACCTGCGGGAAATGGCCAAGACCACCGGCATGGTGCCCAAGCTGAATGCCAGTCTCACCCTCGGGCAGTACAACAGCCACTTCCAGCGCGACAACAACCTCACCCTCAGCCAATCCATCCCCTTCCCGACCGTGTTCGCCGACCGCAGCCGGATGGCCGGCGCGGAGGTGGCGGTGGCGGTGCAGGCAAAGGCCATCACCCAAAACGAAGCGGCATGGCAGCTGAAGGAGACCTGGGTCAATCTCCAGTTTCTCCACGCCCTGCGCGCCCTCCTCCGGCAGCAGGACAGCATCTTCTCAGCCCTGGAGGCGGCGGCGGACCTGCGCTACGCCACCGGCGAGACCCACCTGCTGGAGAAGACCACCGCCAGGACAAGGCGCGGCGAAGTCGGCAACCGCCTCCAGCAGAATAGCGCAGACATCGCCATCTGGCTCAGCCGCCTCCAGCTCCTGGTGAATGCAGGCCCCTTGCCGCCCTTCCGGGACACGGTCCTCCGCAGGCTCACGGTGGGGACGGAGCTCCAGGCGGACGGGGGCACTTCCAACCCCCAGCGCGCCTGGATGGCCGGCCGGGTCCAGGCCGGGGATGCCAGGCGGAGGCTGGCAAGGAGTGAAATCCTCCCTGACCTCACCATCGGCTATTTCAACCAGACCCTGGTCGGCTTCCAGAATGTCAATGGATCGGATGTCTATTTCGGCCCAGAAAAACGCTTCCAGGGCTTCACCATGGGCATGGGCATCCCGATCTGGCTGAGGCCGGAGATCGCCAGGCTCAAGGCCGGTGCTGTCCTGACCCAGAAGGCGGCCTTCGAGGCCGCCCAATTCGACCTTCAGCTGGCATCCGAGCTCGATCAAGCCCGGCAGACGCAGGAGAAACTCAGCCAGAGTCTCGAATGGTATGAAAACGAAGCCCTTCCCAACGCACAGCTTGCCCTGGACCAGAGCCAACGTGCCTTCCGGGAAGGCGAAATCGATCACCTGGGACACCTCTTCACTGTCCAGAATGCGAATGCCATCCAGGAAGGCTACCTGAACACCCTCCTGTCCTTCGACCTGAACATCCTCCATCTCGAGTATCTCCTCGGCCAATCCTCTTCCCTACCCCAAAATTGAATCGTCATGAAATCCACATTCAGCATATTCCTCCTCCTCCCCGCCCTCCTCGCATTGGCCGCCTGCCGTCCAGCGGAGGTGCCCCAGACCCAGGAGACCGGCTCCGGGACATCCCCGCATCCCAACCGCGTCACCCTCACTCCCGCCCAGCGCAGCGCCATCGGCGTGGAGACCGGGCCGTTCCGCACGGACAAGGTCCGCACCAAGATCAGGGCAAACGGTGTCCTGGACGTCCCCCCGCAGAACATGGTCAGCATCCATGCCCCCTTCGGAGGCTTCCTCAAGCATACCGCCCTGCTCCCTGGAACCAAGGTCAGCCGCGGGCAGGTGGTCGCCACGGTGGAAAACCCCGCGTTCATCACCATGCAGCAGGAATACCTGGAGGCGAGGAGCCAGACGGACTACCTGGCGTCAGAGTTCCAGCGCCAGACCGCCCTGGCTGCCGAAAATGTGAACGCCAGGAAGAGCCTGGAAAAGGCCACCTCCGAATACGAGACGATGAAGGCAAGGCTGGCGGGCAGCAAGGCCAAGCTCGAAATGCTCCAGCTGGACCTGCATCGGCTGGAAAGGGGCGAAATCGTGCGGGAAGTGCCGATCCTGGCTCCCATGGACTTCGGGGACTTCCAGCTAGCCTCCGCCAACCTGATGGAGGACTATGGCGATGCCGGCTTCGGGATGGACCAGTTCGAGTCCGCCCCCATGGATAACTGTTTTTTCATCCTCTCATGTACTCATTTCCTGGTGGAAGACATTAAAATTAGTG
>JBJOPY010000263.1:0-4439 GCA_046050405.1 Bacteroidota bacterium
GGCGGGTGAGGGCAACGGACGTATGTGGCCAGGGTGCATTCTCTCCGGCGTGGAAGTTCTCAACCCCTAGAATTACCTGCCATTCCAATGCAAGCAGCACGGTGCCAGACAGTATCCCCAGTTCCGGCACCCCTATTGTCTGGGATAGTATTTACGTCCCTATCGGCGGAAGCATCACTGATGTGAACATCACCCAACTGACCGGTACGCATGCTTATATCTCCGATCTTCGGGTGAGCCTGATCGGGCCCACCGGGGTATCGGTAGACCTGTTCACCGGGATCTGCGGGTCAGATGAAAATTGGAACATTCAATTTGACGACGCAGGTGCAGACTACTTCAGCATCAGCTGTCCTCCGACGGATGGATCGACTTATCACCCCAGCGAGAATCTCTCCTCATTCAACGGAACCTCGCCCACAGGGTGGTGGAAACTGAAAATCGAAGATACATATAACGGAGATGGGGGCAAGCTGTCAGCCTGGACGATTAACATTTGCTCCGACAACGCCTGCCTTCTCACTACGAATGCCACGACGACCCATCAAGTCAGCTGCTTCGGCGGAACCGATGGTGCAGCAATGGTGACAGCGGGAGGGGGGGAAGCCCCATACACCTACTCCTGGAGCAACAGTGGCAACACGGCATCCGTCTCCAGCTTGGGAGCCGGCACGTATTCCTGCACTGTCGAGGATGCACGGGGATGTACCTCCACTGCCACCACGACGGTCACACAGCCCTCCTCCGCACTCACGTCCACCAGTTCCGTGATCCATGAAAGTGCTGGGAGCGGCAATGGAAGTATCGCCCTCATGCCTTCTGGTGGCGTTCAGCCCTACACCTATCTCTGGGACAATGGACAGACGGGCCAGACCGCCAATGGATTGACAGCCGGCACCTATACCTGCACCATCACGGACGCCAATGGCTGCATACTCGTTGTCACGGCAACTGTCAACATCCAAGTCGGGATTCAGCCGAATGGACAACTTGTGCTCGATGTCTATCCGAATCCCAATCTTGGGGTGTTTTTAGCGGCTTACAGTCTGGAATCTCCAGATGATTTGACGGTTTCGGTTTACAACCCGCTTGGGCAACTCGTATGGCGGCAGCGTGTGAATCATGCCACGGCTGGCAAGGTGGAAATCGCCCTTGGGGACAAGCCCTCGGGCGTCTATTTGGTGGAGCTGATCACTGACGACCATATCCTGAACAAGAAAGTCATGGTCGGGGAATAGGCTCCGGATCCAGTGTGACGGGCATGGGCTGGAATCTGGTTGATTCCGGCCTATGCTTTTTTTGGGAGGGTGGGTGAGAACAGACAGCAATGACCCCGCGTTCAGCGTCAGACCATGGGCTCGCTTGAAGGATCATGGATGGATTCCTTACATTTGCAGCGATGCGATTGCTCATGTGCATTCTGCCGTGGAGTGTCCTCCTCTTGGGTGTATGGGAGGTGTCTGCTCAATCTGCGGTTCCACCGAAACGGGAATTCCGAGGTGCCTGGATCTGCACACTGGCAAACTTGGACTGGCCCTCCAAAGCCAATCAACACAGTGATCTGCAAAAGACCGAACTAATCAAGATACTGGACTTCCTGGAAAATGCCGGGCTCAATGCAGTCTTCGTGCAGGTTCGGCCGGCAGGGGATGCATTTTATCCCAGCCAGCTCGCGCCATGGTCTGAATACCTCTCTGGTCGTCAAGGTGTTGCGCCGTCCCCTTTCTATGATCCTGTAAAATTGATGGTGGACGAATGCCACAAGCGAAACATGGAATTCCATGCATGGTTCAATCCGTTTCGCGCCCTTTCCCATATCCAGCACAGCTCGATCGCCACGAACAACATGATCCACTACCGGCCAGATTGGTTTTTCAATTATGGAACCTCCAAGTACTTCGACCCCGGAGTGCCAGAGGCAAGGAACTATCTCGTCAAGGTGATCATGGAGGTAGTTCGGAACTACGACATAGACGGGATTCATTTGGACGATTATTTCTATCCCTATCCGATCCCGGGGACGCCCATCCCAGACAGTCGTAGTTTCCGGCTTCATGGCGAAGGATATACAGACGTCAAGGCCTGGCGGCGCCACAATGTCAATGCATTCGTGGAGGAGCTCGCGGACAGCATTTTCCTCAACAAGCCCAGCGTGAAATTCGGCATCAGCCCTTTCGGTGTTTGGCGGAACGACGACAAGGACCTGCTGGGGAGCGGCACGGAGAGGGCACTTTCAGCTTACGATGAACTTTATGCTGACACACGCAAGTGGCTGAAATACGGATGGGTGGACTATATGGTTCCGCAGCTTTACTGGAAGATCGGCAGCGATCGTGCAGCCTTCGATGTCTTGGTGAGGTGGTGGAACCAGCAGAGTTCGGGCCGCCATGTCTACATAGGTCATGCCATCTACACCTTGCAGAGCGAACCCAAGCCCAGCTGGGCGAAGGTTTCGGAGTTTGTGGACCAGGTGGGGCTTTGCCGTGCGCAAGACCAAGTCTGCGGAAGCGCATGGTTTCGATGCAAGACCATCATGGAAAACGCTTGCGGCATCGCCAACTCCATGCGCTACGAACTCTACAATTACCCGGCAATGATACCCTCCATGCCATGGATCGACAGCATTCCTCCCGTTCGTCCACCAGACCTGAAGGTCAATCCTCAATCCAAAGGGCTTGAGCTTTCATGGGTGGTGCCCGAACCGGCAGAGGATATGGATCTGCCAACCTATTATGTTGTATATCGCTTCAAAGGTGGCCAAACCATTCATCTGGACGATCCCCGTAACATCGTGGCCTTCTGTCGAGATACGACCTACCTGGACAAGTCTGCCCATCACGGCCAAACCTATACCTATGCTGTCACTTCCGTGGACCGGCTTCACAACGAAAGTGTGCATTTCGCTTCCCAGACTTTTTCCTATGAGTAGGGAGAGCCAGACGCAGGGCTGACACCCCAGCCTCTCTTGGGGCGGTGGTTCTCTGCCGTAATGAGTTTCGACCTCCGCGTCTTGCTCCTTCTTATGGTGATGCACTGCACGGAAATCCGCACCGATGCCCAATCCTGAATCGTTGAGGGTTGTGCCTGATTCATTGGGTTCAGATTTGTCATGCTTCTTTTGGCCTACCGGAAAGACCCATCTCCAGACCAACAATGAGTCTCAGTGCCCACCTGGCCTGCATTCGGTGCCGCCCGGAAAGGCCATCACAGGATGGGCTCAAGCCCCTTCACGACCGAAACCGGGTGCTGCCCGCCCCACTCAACCTGAGGTTAAAATGGGGCGGTTGCGTCTGACAACCCTGAAAGTGCTAAGCACCTTTTTTCGCGGAGGAACCGTTTTGCTGTGGGGAGTCGTTCAGTTGAGCCTCGGCTTGCATCCTGATCTTGCCGATGAGGTCGTACACTTGCTCAAACGGCATTTTCCCCAAAGCACTGAAAATGATGTTGACATCATCCAGGGAGAGTTCCAACTTGAGATTTTGAATCGCATTCATATTTTTTATCCAAATTAAGCGTTAAAATTCTGGCGAAGATAGTAGGAATCGGGAGATCAACCGCTGAAGCCCTCGAAGCATTCTCAATTTTCTTCCGGAAATGCAGCCCAATGTTCATGCAGGGCTTTTCGATGGTTGCCTAGCCCCAAGAAGCCAATGGCCCGCCTTTCTGAAACAGCCGGTCCACGTTTTTCGTGACTTGCGGATCCTCGACCAGGGGTGGGGCATGATGCGGCTTGATCCGCGCATCGATCACTAGCGGACCCTTGCAGCCCCAATGCTTGAAGACAGTGGAACTGTGAGCCCCATAGATATCATGGGATGGATTGGAGCGTGTGAATGTCGTCCAGAGGAAATGACTGAGCTTGGCGGCGACGAAGGCGGCATCGTCCACCATTACCACCAGCGGAATCCCTGTCGGCCAATTGGGGTTTTCCAAGTATTCGCAGAGGCGTTCCGCCTGCTCGGCACCCGTCCTGAGCTCCCTGAATGGAGTGCTGCTGACCACCATGACCCCAGGCAAGGCAATTTTCGGGGATTGGAAGCCTTCTGGCAAGGCCGCCATACCTTCGGGCAGGTCAGTCAGCAACGAGCGTATCGGCTCACCGGCTGTGGCCATGACCACTTTGGAGCCTTCATTGAACCCTGTGCCAGAGTAATCCAGGGTATCGATCGTGGTACGGGTCTGAAAATGCAGGTCTCGTGTCCAATCGATGCGGCATAGGAGGTGCTGGAAGAAAAGGGAGATGTCATGAATGTCGAGGGAGGGCGCATCCTCCCGTGCGATGATCATCAGGTATTTTGCGAGCGAAGCTTGATTGAAGCCGAGGATGGCATTTGCGATCGTGAGGATCTCGTGTGGCTTCCGCTTTCCGTAGGGGACATATCGCTCAGATCCGATCGCAAGCAATAGCGGATGGACCCCTGCTGCATCGACCGCATGCA
>JBJOPY010000264.1:0-15648 GCA_046050405.1 Bacteroidota bacterium
GAACCTCCCACCCTGGGAGCCCCACGGCTGAGGATGCTTGCTGCCCGGCTCCACCGGGGGCCCATGATGCAAGTGGCATGTACCGCCCACCCCAGGACTCCCCGAACGGCTCCCTGGGGACCATCAGCGTGTACCAGTCCTCCTTCCAGTATTGGACATTGAACGATGAGAACTGGAGAACGCTGATCCATCCCGGGGATGGTACCCCGGTATCCACGGGCTCCGGGCCAGTGGGAGGGGGTGAAGATGCGGGAGGGTTGGTGGACGGGGGATTATCTGGTGCTGCTGGCGGCACGGCAACCCTCCCTGGTGTGGGAACCGTGGGCGGCTGGCTCACGGGAGGGGTTGCAGGCGGTGTCGGGAACTCACTTCGTGCGGCATTTGCGGATTTATGGGATTGGCTTGGGTTGTAAAAATCAATTAGACAAGATGAAAAAAATATTGCTCAACACGATCTACATTTTTATGCTCGTCCAGATGGGTACCGGCAGTGTCTATCGGCTTTTTTATGACAATTGCAGGAATGAGCCCCTGCTGAAGCTGATCGGCCTGAACGTAATCATGCTTGCGGTTTCATTTCTGTTCAGCTACCTGGGGTACCTGGCGGACAAGAAGCGGGGGCAAGCTTGAACCGCCTCCCCCCGGGGGGCGCGGTTCAGCTGCCAGCAGCACGATTTCCCCCTTCTCTCCTGTGATTCCGCGCCAAGGGCAGCAAGTTGGCTCCAGATGGAGGTGGAATTGGAAAATCGAACGGAATACTACCCTCAAGGCTATCAGAAACCTGTAACTACCATGATTTCGCTCCCTCCCCCGTAATCACTGACCCTGAGCATCGGCCGGGAGGCCGTCCGGGCAGCGGAACCACTGACAGCCTCAGTTCGGATGTATTCATCGTTTTTCAACCTCAGTGAACTCGTTTAGGACGGAGGTGTGGCCAACTATTCTTCATTCGATGCGGTAATGCCTCGAATGATATTGCCGGCCCTCTGGGGATTGTCCTACTGCTGTTTTTGGGACTTTTCGGACATTTCCCGGTACGTCTCCATGAATTCATCCTCCCGGAACACCTTGCTTTCCACGGAGTAATCCTTGGTAACGTACAGGGTCTGTGACTCCGGCAACTTGTCTTCCAATCCGATCGTCCAGTTTTTTTCCAGGTAAATCACGTTTGCAGGATAGACCTTGAGGTCGCCGAAGAACTTGATGGAATCGATCATTGCCCAGTCCTCGTTCAGCAGGGTTTTGCGGTCATTCTGGAGACCGTAGAGTTGACGCCAGACAACGTAGCCGGTGCCGCCGCTGTGCACGATGCCGCCTTCCTTGACAGTGATGCTCGTGTCCTGGATGGTTCCAGACTTTTCTCCCTGGATCACCACCTTGTGGGAGCCTGCCCCCATCGAGACCTGTTTCGTCTCGCCCGGGTCGAGGTGGTACACATTGCTGCCATCGAGGATGATCCTGACACCCTCGGAGGTGCGGGGATTGTCCAGCGTGACATTCCCGCCACCGCATGCGCACAGGGCAAGCAGGCTCAGCGCTGACAATGAAATGGCGATCGCTCTGGATGTGGTCATGGATGTTCAGGATGATGCATCAGGCATGGATGCGGATGCCGACGATTTCGAATCTCCGGGTAATGTATTCAGGATCGGTGAGGGAGGCATTTCCTGCGGGGTTACCCCCGGACACGTGAAAATCACTGAAGCCTGCACTCTGGTTGATCCAGATGGGGCCTACGAAGTTGAAGCTGATGGAGGTGAAGCTCTGTGCCATCTCCTCGATCATATAGTCGCGTGCTTCCGGATCTGTACACCAGCTGCTGAACGTGATCGCGCCTTCCTGCGTGGCGAGCTCCCGGGCGATGGCGACCCCCTCTTGGTAATCCGCGACGGGCACCACCAGTACGATGGGGCCAAACATCTCCCTGGACAGTGCTTCACGGTTGCTCGCGGGCACCTCCAAGACGACAGGGGAGATGACGCGGGCCCGGGGGAATTCCGGGTTGGCGATGGCCTGGGAAGCCAGCAATTGCTTGAACCCGAGGGTGGAGGCTGAATGTACGCGCTCAGCTGTGGCGGGGTTCTGGATCGCGCCCAAGGTCCCGGGCCCCATCTTCTCATGCGTAACCAGCCGATGAATCGCCGTGGTCAGGGCGGATATGGTCTCGTCGTAGCCCAGTCTGCCTTCAGGGGTCATGATGCCATCCCTTGGGATGAAGATGTTTTGGGCACAAGTGCACATCTGCCCGCTGTACAGCGAGAGGGAGAAGGCGATGTTTTGCATCATGGACTTGAGATCACTGGTGCTATGGAGCACGATGCTGTTAATGCCCGCCTTCTCGGTGAACGTACGCTTGCCCTTCAAGCCTTCGAGGTAGTCGCCGAAGCTGCTGCCGCCCGTGTAGTCGATGAGTTGGATGGCGGGGTTCTCCGCGAGCAGTTTTGCGATCGGTGCCTCGGGGGTGTCTGGGGCCAGTTGCACGAGGTTGGGATCAAACCCGTTTTCCTGCAAGGTTTGCTGGATCTCTGCGACGACCAGCGCCAGTGGATAGATGGCCATGGGGTGTGGCTTCACGATCACGGGATTGCCGGTCACCAGACTGGCATACACGCCCGGCACGGTATTCCAAACGGGGAAGGTGGAGCATCCGATGGCAAGGCTGAGGCCTAGCGGCTGGCAGCGGTACCGCTTCTCCAGCTTGACAAAGATGGGATTCCCGTCCTTGTCCTTCCCCATTGGTTTGACCCATTCCGCCAGGTCGGGGAAGCGGGTCTGCTCATGCAATCCGAGGGCGATGGCTTCCAGGGCGCGGTCGTTGCTGTGCGGGCCGCTTGCCTGGAACGACATCATGTACGACTGCCCGGTTGTGTGCATGGTGGCGAAGGTCAGCTCGAAGAAACGCTTGCTGATGCGATGGAGCGACTCCACGAGGACACCTGCGCGGCTATGCACATCGGTCTTCGCCCAGGATTGGGCGAGGGAGCGGGCAATGGCGACGTAATCGGCCGCATTCCTGCGCGAGGGGTAGGTGATGCCGAGCTTCTCCAGGGTGTAGGGAGACTCTTCAGCGGCTGCGAGGCTGCTGTCGCTGCCCTGCAGCAGGCCAACAAATGGCTTGCCCAATTGGGCATTGAAGGCCGAGAGGCCGTCTTCGTGGCCTGTTTCCCCATAGACGGACTTGCTGGGCGCCTCTAGGAAAGCCGCATAAAAGGTGCGCTCGTGGATGGCGGCAATGGCTTTCCGGAGGGTGGCCTCGTGCTTTTGATACAGCGTATAGGTGGCTATCGTGCTCATGTTCTTGAATATTTCTTGAATGCAGGGTCTAAGTTAGCGAAAAATGTTGGGGATTGCGGGATCGGGGCAGGGAAGGATTGCCCATCAAGCCGGGTGGACACCCCCCATTCTTGATGCGTTGCCCGGGCTTCCCAGGGGCCTACCCCCCTGGATCCTGGACGGGCCCAGGCACATTTCCCGCATCGGTCACGCTGTCGAAGCGCTTCCCGCCCGGAAGGTGGAGACTGTGGAACCGGGGGCGGTTTCAATGATCCCCTTGCATGCTAGAGATGGATCACCTCGTCATAAGCAGCAGCACATGCCTCCATGATGGCCTCGGACATCGTCGGGTGGGGGTGTACGGACTTGATGATCTCATGGCCGGTGGTCTCGAGCTTCCTCGCCACGACCACCTCGGCGATCATCTCGGTGACATTGGCACCGATGAAGTGGGCGCCGAGCCATTCGCCGTATTTGGCATCGAAGATCACTTTGATAAATCCCTCCTTCTTGCCAGCAGCACTGGCCTTGCCACTTGCACTGAAGGGGAATTTGCCGATCCTGAGTTCATACCCTGCCTCCCTCGCCTGCTTCTCGGTCATGCCCACGCTGGCGATCTCAGGCTGGCAATAGGTGCAGCCGGGGATGTTGCCATAGTTGAGCGGTTCGGCATGGATGCCCTTGATCTTCTCGACACAGATGATGCCTTCGGCGGAAGCCACATGGGCGAGGGCCGGGCCCCGGGTGATGTCGCCGATGGCATAGATGCCTGCCACACTGGTGCGATACCATTCATCCACGACCACCTTGCCTTTTTCCCGCTGGATGCCGAGGCCGTCGAGGCCGATGTTTTCGAGATTGGTTTCGATGCCCACTGCACTCAGCAGAATGTCGGCACTGATCTTCTCCTCGCCCTTGGGGGTTCGGACGGTGGCGACCACGCCTTCGCCCCGGGTATCGACCGCAGTGACCTCGCAGCCGGTCATGACATTGATGCCACGCTTCTTGAAACTCTTGGCGAGTTCGCGGCTGACCTCCTCGTCCTCCACCGGCACGATGCGATCCATGAACTCGACGAGGGTGACTTCGGTGCCCATGGCTGCATAGAAGTAGGCAAACTCAGAGCCGATGGCTCCTGAGCCCACCACGATCATCCTCTTGGGCAGGGAAGGCAGCACCATGGCTTCGCGGTATCCGATGATCTTTTTGCCGTCAATGGGCATGTGGGGGAGCTGACGGCTGCGGGCGCCTGTGGCGAGGATGACATGGGGGGCGGAATAGGTTGTCTTTTCGCCCTTTTCATCCGTGACTTCCACCTTTTTGTCCATGGTCAAAACCCCAAAGCCCGCAATGTGCTCGATCTTGTTTTTGCGGAAGAGGAATTGGATGCCCTTGCTCATGCCATCGGCGACGCCACGGCTGCGGGCGACCACCTTGTCGAACATGGGCTCGGCACCGGCGACCTTGATCCCGTAGTCTTCTGCGTGTTTCAGGTATTCGAAGACTTCGGCACTCTTCAGGAGGGCCTTGGTGGGAATGCAGCCCCAGTTCAGGCAGATTCCCCCGAGCGACTCCCGCTCCACACAGCCGACCTTGAAACCCAATTGCGCTGCCCGTATGGCAGCCACGTATCCGCCGGGCCCCGAGCCGATGACAATGATGTCAAAAGAGGTGTTAGCCATTTTTTCTTTCTTGAGGTGTAAAATCGGTGCAAAGGTAGAAATAAGTGAAAAGGGAAAACCGAAAAGTTGAACCGTGGGTTCATCACTCCGTCCTCATCCATGTTTGGAGGCGGTGAATCCATCCCTAATTCAAAAAAGTCGTTATTTGACTTTTTTTACTGATGAATCGGTGGTGGTCATATCTCGCAGTGGGCGTGCTCCTGGGCGGTGGGCTGATGGTGTCCATCCAGTATTCACCCGTCTGGTACGATGATTCGGGGCATTTTCTGGTGGCGCGGGAAGTGTCCAGGTCGCATGGCATGTGCTATCCGGTCGATTCCGAGGGGACCACGTGCATTGCTGATTCGCCCTTCATCACGATGGGCCCGGTGCAGACCTATCCATTGGGTGCTTGGCTGGGGCTGTTCGGGGAAACAATGCTGCTGGGGCGGGTGTTCATGGCAGCCCTGGCCTTGCTGGCCTGTGCGGGGTTCTATTTCCTGGGCAGGCGGCTGACCAATCCTGGCAAGGCCTTGATCGCAGTGGGAATCATGGCCCTGAACATTCAGTTCTTGACCTATGGGGCCGAGGTGCTGGGGGAGGTCCCGATGATGGGACTTGTGCTGGCGGGCCTGGGATTGTGGTTGGGCTGGATGCGGGGCGGGCCGTGGTGGCATGCGGCCATGGGGTTGGTTTGCTGGTGCCTGGCCGTGGGTGTGAAGGAGTACGCAGTGTTGCCGACGACACTGGCTTTGGTTTTTGGGGTGCTGCACGGCCTGTTTCCGAGGGATGCGGCACTGCCGCCGCCTGTTCGGAGCCGCGCCCTCACAGTCGCAGGGCTGGGGAGCTATGCCCTCGGCCTGCTAGGGATGCTTGCCCTCCTCCACGGCTGGGATTTGCCCGGGTATTTCCGAAGCAGGCAGAGCTATGGCTCCGAGTTCCTTGCCCTCAACTTGGCGGTTTCCCTGAGGTTTCTGGCGTTCAAGCCCTTGTTTTGGATGGGGACAGGTGCGATGCTGCTGAAATGGCGGGTGAAGCGCCGAATGGAGGAGGCCATGGCCCTGTCGTTTCAAGCTGCCTGGCTCCTCTTTTTCTTGCTTTCCGCTGGGTATGACCGTTTCGGATTCCTATTGCTGTTCTTACCGGCGATCTATGTCGCTGAGTATGTTCCTTTCCTGTGGAAGCAGGCCGGGCGGAAGGAAAAAGGAGCCTGGCTGCGGCGAACGGTGCTGGTCGCCCTCGCTTTCGTGCTCTTTTCTCAGCAGACCTGGTGGGTGTTCGCGAAGCGAATCCGGGATCCTGCTTCCGTGAATGCCATTGAACGCAAGGCGGCTGAACAGGTTTCTCGCTGGAGGCCAGAAGTCGTCGTGACGGCCGACCAGCAGGTCGCCCTGTTCTTGGAGGAAGTGCGCCAACCCTACCGACTCGTGCACCTCGTGCCTTCCCAGGCAAGAATGCAGACGGAGCCGCACCCGGAATGTATCCTCCGGGAAGGGGAGGTTTTCCTGGCAGGCCCGTATGCGTTCACCGAATATGCCCGGTTGATAGACTGGCAGGGCTTGGAGGCACTGGACAGTGTAGCAGCCGGTGCGGAGAAGTGGGTGACTTACCGGATGAACGGGTGCCAGCCCGGTGCAGGTGAATAGTGAGGTCGGATGCAGGAGGTGCCAGCGCAGGATCGGCATTGTCACAATGACCCTGATGGCCGGAATCGGACTTGGATCATTCAGATGCATCGGTGGCGCAGACCTCGCCCCAGGTGCTGGAGGCCGCAGGATCCTTCCTGGCGATGCACAGGAAAACGGAGTGGATGGGGAGGTTGCAGGCAGTGCCTTCTTGTACCCGAGAAGTGAATCTGGCCTGGTTTGGCTCCTATTGTTGCAGCATTTGGATGATTTCTGGATCGATCTGATGACCGAGGGACTGCGCGGTAGCGATATCGGACATCGCGCCGGCCTTGTCCCCGAGATTGGATTTTACGATGGCGCGGTTCTCATAGAATGCACCTGACTTGGGAGCGAGGCTGATCGCAGCATTGAAGTCATGGAGGGACTCCTTCCATTTCTCCAATCGCAAATAGCAAACCCCCCTCGCATTCAAGGTGACTCCGGAACCAGGCTCATATTTCAGCAGTTCGGTGAAATGCTCGACCGCCTTATGGTAGTCGCCCATGTCGAAATAGATGATTCCCAGATTGTTCCATGTGGTTGCGTCCTTGGGGTTGATCTTGATCGCCATTTCCAGGTCTGCCAATGCCTCCCTATTCATTCCCTTGCGAGCGTAGATCGCGCCTCGATTGCTGTAGGCACCTGCCGCCGAGGGCTCGATCCGCTGATTGAAGTCGATCGGCCCGAGGAGTTCGAGGACCTTCGTGTAGTCGGCCAATGCCTTGTCGTTCTCCCCCCGGTCGAAGTAAATGTTGCCGCGGTTCAGGTAGCTGAGCTGATAATTGGGTTGCAGCTGAATGGCGGTATTGAAATCCTCGAATGCGCGGTCGTTTTCCCGATTCGCAGCCTCCTTGAGGCCTTCCTCCGCAAGTTTTCGTCCGTGTCGGCGCAGGTATTGCCCACGGTTCACATAGGCAAGCACGACCTTGCGGGGATGTTTGGTGATCACGTCCGTCCAGAGGGTATCGCTGTTTTTCCAGGCAGGGATGTACCCGGTCGTCAAGTAGGCATATACTGCCAGCATCACCGCTGCGATGCCGGCCATCACGGGTACCATGGGCTTCTTCGCGATGGAAATGCGCTGCGCGACCATGGCCAATGCAAAAAACAGCCCGATGTAGGCGATGTAGGAGAATCTATCCGCCAGGAGAGCCGATCCTGCCCCCACGATCTGCAAGAGGAAGACAATGTTGACCGAAAAGAAGGCCAGCCCGAAGGTCGTTTCCCGCGAGATTTTCCGCAGCAGGATGCCGGCCGCCACGATGGCCAGGGCTATGACCATTCCGAGATAGTGGAGGATTCCGACAGCCTTCGGATAGGGGTAGAATGCGCAGGTCTGGTAGGGAATCACCGCCTTCACGATGTACAGGCAGTAAGAAGTCATGCCCAATGCAAGCCGATCCAGCAACCCGGAGGTCTGGCCCACATCGATCGTTTCGCCCTTGGCCAGGAAGAGCACCCCCACATAGCCGATGATCAATGATCCTGCGAAAAACGGGAGCTTCTCCAGAATCAGCCTCAGGTTAAACTTCCTGCCACGGTACCAATCCATCGCCAGCATGCACAGAGGCAGCGAGACAGCCTGTATCTTGCTCATCAAGGATAGCACGAAGAGCAGCATGCAAACCCCGTACAAGAGCCATTGCCTCGTTTGCAGGAAGCGTAGATAGGCGATCAGTGCCGCGACAAAAAACATCCCGAACATCACGTCCTTCCGTTCCGTGATCCATGCCACGGACTCCACCCGCATCGGATGGATGCCGAAAAGCAAGGCGGCAAAGCCCGCCCACAGTGGATTCAACCCCAGCTGCAGCATCAGCCAGAAGACCAATGCGGTGCACACCAGGTGCATCCAGAGATTGTTGAAGTGAAAGAGCCAAGCTTTCTCCTCCAAGGGTACATCTTTCAATACCTTGCCATTGACCTTGGGGGTGACTTGGTTCCATTCCCATGCCATCATGGCCACCGGCAGGGGATTGTAGTTGTTGTTGACCGGTTTCTTGAAGATCGACTGGTAATCCCCAGCCATCACCATGTCATTTTCATAGACATACTCGTCGTCGTCCCAGTTGGTCCAGTGAAGCCTCGTTACACCTGAGAATACGATCCCCGTGATCACGATGACCAATGCGGCGATGGCCAGGGTGTTCCGGTCAAGCTGGAACCCCAGCAGGGTGGAAGGCCGCTGCCTGGGAGCTTGCTGGGAGACGGTGCGGGCGGGCTTTTTTGCTGCTGTTGCTGTCTTCTTGGTGGACGACTTTTTCCCTGGCATATCGCTGCGTCGATTGATGGGCCAATATTAGGGAGCCGCAGTGTACAATTCAAGGCGGGACCCAACGATTCAGCCCGGACGGTTCCCTCATGCTTGGCCTTTCTAAGGACGGCTGCGGCTTCATCAGGCTTCGCGCAGGCTTGCCCGGCCACTTACCTCAAGACTGTCCGTCCATCAAAGCATCCCCTCCCCTGCCATGAATGGAAAAGTCCCGACGGGGGCGGGACTTTTCAAGGAGCGAGAAACGAGGCTCGAACTCGCGACCCTCAGCTTGGGAAGCTGATGCTCTACCAACTGAGCTACTCTCGCATTTGGTGGAACAAAGATAGACCGATCATCCGTGAATGTCAAGTAGGGGCCATCAATTTCTTATTCTTCGTCGCCTTCGGGCTCCTGGGCCGATTCCCCGTGGGCCAGCCGCCATTGCTTCTCCAGGGCTCGCTCCGTTCGGATTTTTGCGCGACGCACCTCATTGGCTGCGATGGCCGCCTTCAACCGCTGGTTCAAGTCGCCAGCATCCTCGCTCTCGAGGCGTTTTGCACCGAGGCGGAGCAGTTCGGCTCCCGCCCAATCCTGCACTTTCTGGCTTTCCATCCGGAGAAATGCATACCCTCGCTCTTCTACCATACGCACCACATGCCCGTCACGATCATAGAGGACGCTGAAATGGGACTGGTCGTCGTCAAACCAATTCTCCATGTCGGCAATCATCATCTCATCGGTCAGGGGGCCTACTTGCTCGACCTCGGTGTAGCAACCATACTGTTGCAGCTCGCAGGCGAGTTGCTCTGCCTTGCCTGCCACCGGTGCCAATTCCAGCCGCTTACCCTCGCCAAGCTCACGGATGACCTGGTAAGCATGGTCCAGCTCACAAGGAATGTTCTCACTCAGCAGCGTCGCCAGCTGAAGCAGGTAATCCTTGGACCACATCGCGTTGAGTACGATCCTGTACATCATTCGCAAGTTATGAAAATCTCGGCTCGGAAGTGCAAATGATGGACCTGGCAGGGTAGCCGATCGCCTGATCGTCTCTGATATATAAACAATTACTGATTAGATTAGACAGGGATGGCCCCTCCTCTCCGGCGCTCATTCCATCTATTTGCAAATCGACGGGTCAGCGCGAGAATCGGGGAGCTCAGATCCCTCCAGTCTCATCATCCCCGGACAACCGTTATGCTCGCTGGTTTCCATGCTATTCGGCCTTGCGAGCGATCTCCGGCAATGCCACTCAGGGTTCGGCAGCCTGTAAGCATTGCTGGAATACACTTGAGGAGGCACCCTGTCGCACCTTTTTGTAGGTCGTAAGTGCAAGGCTTGACGGGAATCCAATTCCAAGCGGTCTTGCAGGCGGCCCAAGAATGCAATTGAGCTACTTGACAGGCTTTTTCTTCCAGTTCCGCCCCCCTGACTTGGCATATTTCCCATCTTGATAGGGGTACCACCAAATCGGATCGTCCGGCGAACCAAAGCCGGAATTGCCGATGAAATGATCCGCAAATTCAACATACTCTTTTCCTTCCAACCCAAATGCGTCACCACCATTCCTGATCTTGTCCGTGTCATATAGACTGATGTTGCAGTCTCCAATGCAATGTTCCTTTCTGAAAATCTTCGCGAACTCGGTGAGCCCCTCCTCTGTAAAGGCGGTGTCCTTTATCCAAACATGATAGTTCGTCACCAGCTTTCTATGCACCGTTTTCAATATGGCGTATCGGTAAGGAGCCTCTGATTTTGGTCTCGAGGGCGTTGTAGTTTCGGGATTGGCTTCATTCGTACAAGCAGCGAGTACAAGCCCCAGACCCAGCAGCAGAACTGATCGCATTTTCATTTTGATTCTGATTTTTGTTTCACTCCCCTAAATTAATCCCCTGATGCATTGATTGCAAGCACTTCGGTCATGAAGAATCAAGCGAACCCAGATTGCCTCCACTTGCATTCATACGGTCAGGCCTTGGTTCCCCAAGTGTTGGACTTGTCCAACGTTTGACCCGCCTCATGGGCGTCTTGCCTTAGTGCCGCCGGGCATATCCTCAGATCGCCATGATTGCCACGGCTTGTACGTGGTATGCAATCATTCATTTTCCACCTATTGGATTGTTATTTGCAATGATTAACAATGGAGGTACCGCTTGATAGAGGAACCAAGAAATTTAGACGGGCCTTTTGGGAGAAGTCGTGCGAGCCCTCTGTAGTGTTCATGGCTAGACTGAATGAAGTTCGCTAATGTTGGTCTCTGTTAACTGAATCGATCGCTTGATGGGATGCAATCCATTTCATGATAGCGACTGAATAGGTGGGTTTCGTGGCGGGCTGGTTCCCGTGGAGTGGAGAAAAAAGGAATGAGTGAAGGTTCTGTTCTTCGTCGAACTCACTTCACTCATTCTCTTCCTCACCCTGCCTACTTTGTACCCATGGAGGGACTCGAACCCCCATGTCAGTGAAGACACTACGACCTGAACGTAGCGCGTCTACCAGTTCCGCCACATGGGCAAATGCTCTGCAAAGTTAGAGGAAAACTCTATTGATTCAAATTTTTTCGTGCAGATTGATGGATTTATTTTGGCACCAGCTACATCAACGAGGTGGCCAAGACTTCAAATAATTGATCATCAACCATTTATGTATGAATAATTAGCTGGTTGATTGAGGAGGCTTGCCTGGATCCGGAAAATGAATGTGTGGTTTGGGAGCGAAAAGGTCTAACCAAACCTGAAATAATTCCGTATGAGAGTGCAAACTTCTTATAGAAAATTAAATTATGATTTCCAATGCGATGATGAGCCATCTTTTTTATACCTTAGCGGCGCATTGACGAATGCCAACCTGGATGGGTGGGTGACGAAAAATCGTGAAGTGCAAAACAAATTCTCATCAGAGTCGTTTTCAGGATGAGAGTTTTAATACACTGCTGTTCATAACACATAATATCCACATTTGAATTGAGAAGGGAAGAATAAGAAGATGAAGCAACTTAAAATTACACAACGCATCACGGATCGCGAATCGCGTTCCCTGAATGCTTATATGAATGAGGTTCGCACCTACAATAGCGTCACAGTGGATGAAGAGGTGGAACTCGCGCAGCGGATCGCACAAGGGGATGCGGCTGCGCTGGATAAACTTGTGAAGGCCAACCTCCGCTTTGTGATTTCGGTTTCCAAGCAATACCAGGGTTATGGGCTCACCCTGCAAGATTTGATCAACGAAGGAAACGTGGGCTTGATCAAGGCAGCGAGCCGATTCGACCCTTCTCGTGGCTTCAAGTTCATCTCCTATGCGGTTTGGTGGATCCGCCAATCGATCATCCACGCCATCTCGACACAGGCCCGGATGGTCAGGCTACCGCAGAACAAGATGGCTTAGCTTCGGAAGATCCAGGAAGCCGGGATCAAGCTTGCCCAGGACTTTGGTCGCGAGCCAACCGCAGAGGAACTTGCCCAGGTCATGGGCTCATCCGCAGCATCCATCGAAAAGGTGAGCGGCCTCAACTCCAAGCACTTGTCCCTCGATGCACCCATGATCGACGGTGAAGAGGGCACGCTGAAGGAGGTGCTTCCGGACGAGTCCCCATTGGCGGACGAGGAAGTCATCCGAAACTCGATGCTCTCCGTATTGGATGACTGCTTGCAGAGCCTGCGTCCCCGTGAGCGTGAGGTGTTGATGCTTTCCTATGGCATCGGGACAGACATGCCGATGAAGTTGGATGATATCGCTGATCGCTTCGAGCTCACACGCGAGCGCATTCGCCAGATTCGCGACCGTGCCATCCGGAAACTGCGCAACTCAAACGTCCGCCACCAATTGGTGTCGTTCACCTAAGGTAGAGATAGAATAGAAGATGTGGGGAGCCCTGGCCAGAGGTTGGTCGGGGCTCTTCGCCTTTTCCCATAATGTATTCATCGGTTGGGAGATTCCCAAGAATCGCGGTTGAGGACTGCTGGCCGTTGTTCTTGTTCAATCTAGATGCCGAGATCGGAACGATCCGCATTCAATCGTGAAGAGCGGATTCACCAGGCGTATGGTGGGCGATGATATTTTCTTCGGATGTTCGGGGAAGGACTTCCTCCTGCGACTGCTCGCCGAGAATCCTGGTGGGGGGATCCTTCCGGGACTTGACCATTTACAAATTTTGGGTGGATGGAACCTGTCCTCTGCTTTGAGCCACTACGGTTCACAGGAGGAGCTTTCTGGTTATTTTATAAGTTTGAATTCCTGAGAATGGCCAAATAACATCTAAAGAATGAATAAATGAAAGCATTTGATTGCTTCTAATTTATAAGAATGATGAAAAAATAGGTTTGCCGAAACTTCAAACCCTCCCATCTTTGCCATGTAGCTACTCGGAAACGAGTTTAAGATTAAAGTGACGTTCTTTATTGAATAACCGTTCTAGAAGACTTTCGTACTTTTTAGAGTTTTTTCATAATGTTTTACAGTGCTCCTCGGGTGTCTGACATCTGGGGAGCATTCGTTTTTGGGCATCCCTCAAACCCCAACCGACCAAGGGCCCACGTCCAAGCGAAAATAAATTCAACGCTGGAATCTGTATTTTATAATAATGAAATCAACTTTTAGCCGAAATACATCATTTAGTGGGCTATTTCTGTGTTCGGATCAATTTATATTTTATAAGAATGATTCAAAGTCGGCTTTGCAGAGACACGAAAGACCGCCAACTTTGTATCAGTGATTTTGCAGTAACCTCTTAATAAGGTTGTGTAAATGTCAGCGTGTTAAGTATAAAGTGATGTCGTTCTTTCATGTTTAAGTGATAGTTTTAGAAGTAAGTGATTCGTTCTTTCTCGCAGTTGCATTTTCTAATAGATGCCGCTGAAGCGCTCCCACAGGCTAAACGCTCTAGGGAGCGTTTTTTTTAGGTCAGGTTCCATTCCGCTGGCTTCGTTTTGCCCCTGTTCTTGCACACGGCGGTGGCAAAGAAATCCTGTTCCGATCTTGAAATTTCTTCAGTTTTGCATCATCGCTCAGAAGGCGATGACAAGTGAATGGAACAGCAATTGATCATGAAAGGGCGTGTAATCACCTCCCCGGGAAGTCGCAGATTCAATGGGGTTGCCAGATTCATTGTTTATGCCTGCCTGGCCACCACTGCCTGCATGTACTCCTGCGTGCCCAAGAAAAAGCTGCTGGCTGAAGCGTCTGCAAAACGAGCCGCAGAGGCTGAAAACAGGCGGCTGAAGGGTGATCTGAGCATTGCCAGCGACAAGATCGGCGAACTGGAAGCGAGGTCGTCGAAACTGGATCAGGAGCTGGCGGATCTGGCCATCAGGAGCAAGGGATGCGAGGAGGAAGCAAGTAGGCTGAAGGCTGACAATGTGGGGCTCATGAAACGCAATGCTGAACTGCTGGCAGAAATCGACAACCTCCACAAATCGTCCCTCTCCGAGAAGGAGAAGCTGGACGCGGCGCTGAATCGGAAGAGTACAGAGCTGGATGCGCGTGAAGCCTCGATCGCGGATTTGCTGGAAAAACTGGAGGCACGGGAAAAGTCCATGCAAACACTTCAGACGCAGCTGGATGCTCAAAGCCAATCGAATGCACAAATGCGGGGCCAACTGGACGAGCGGGAGAAAGCACTCCATGAACTGCAGCGTCGCATCGCGGCAAGAGACCAGGCAATGGCCGACCTGCGCAACAAGCTCAAGAATGCCCTGAAAGGTTACCAGGACAGTGACCTCTCGGTCGAGGTGCGCAATGGAAAGGTCTATATCGCCATCAGTGACAAGATGCTCTTCAAGTCTGGAAGTGCCACGGTGGAAAAATTAGGAAAGGAGGCGCTTTCGAAAGTTGCTTCCGTCCTGGACAAATATCCGGAGATGCACCTGATCATCGAGGGGCATACGGACACTGTGCCGATCAAGACCGATCGCTTTGCCGACAACTGGGATCTGAGCGTGATCCGGGCGACCTCTGTGGTTCGGATCCTTACGACCGAATACGGCATGGCTCCCTTCAGGGTCACCCCTTCTGGAAAAGGGGAGTTTTTCCCGAAAGCCAGCAACGATACCCCGGAAGGCAGAAGCCAGAACCGCCGCACAGAGATCATCATCGCCCCCAAGCTGGATGAAATCGAGCAGGTGCTGAAAAGTGAAAATTAGGGCATGCGGAGTGGCGTGGCGACCCCTTGGAAGTGAGGGTGGCACGCATGCAGACCGGCAAGGCCCCCCCTTCCGGTGATTCTCCGGGTGAACCTGCTTTTCCGCGACGTCTCAGGTTCCGCGCTACCTCCTGCACCCCAAGCCAGGATCCCTTGGATAAGTTTAAGTCCAACCGAAACACTCCGGAAAACATTCCCGGGGTGTTTCAGTTGTTCATCCATGCTCATCAGTGGAGTATTCTTACGACATGAAACCCTCTCAGGAAAAAAAGAAGAAAAGCAAGGTAGGTCTGGCCGAAGCCTTCCATGAATATATCTGGCCACGTCGCGGAATCATTGGAATCGGACTGATTCTCATTGTCGTCAGCCGAGGTGCGGGCATTGTCCTTCCCTACTCGAGCAAGGTCCTCATGGACGATGTCGTCGGCAAAAAGAACCTCGACCTGCTCTGGATTTTGCTGACCTTGGTGGTGGTTTCGCTGCTGATACAGGCAGTGACCTCCTTCCTGCTGACCAAGCTCTTGAGCGTGGAGGCACAGCGGCTGATCTCTCAGCTACGTGCGAATGTGCAGCAACACATTCTGTCCCTGCCGATCAGTTATTTTGACAACACGAAATCCGGTGCGCTGGTGTCACGCATCATGACCAATGTGGAGG
>JBJOPY010000265.1:0-10143 GCA_046050405.1 Bacteroidota bacterium
CCCCGGTGAGCAATAGCCCGAACCCTACCCATATCTACCCCCACCCCGGCGACTATGTCGTGACACATGCCACAGTTTCACTGGGAGGCTGCACGGACACGGCGGTCAGCGTGACGGTACACGTTCACGACACGATTCTGGCGGCGTTTTCCTCCATTCCGGAGTACCCTGCCAACCTGATGGTTCCGATGGCGACTGTCAGGTTCGTTGACGAGACATTTGGTGCCGTCCGGTTCCAATGGGATTTCGGGGATAGGTTTTTCGGAAGCGAAACCCAGCCTGTTCACACCTATTCTGAGCTTGGTCAGTATTTCGTGACATTGACTGCCTGGACTGCGGAAGGCTGTCAGAGCCGAGTCGTGCACGGCCCATACATTGTCGTGGCCAGCGACCTATTCGTCCCCAATGTCTTTTCGCCGAACAGTGATGGCAGCAACGATTTCTTCATGGTGAATTACACGGGTTCTCAACCGTTCAGCCTGACGGTTTACGATCGCTGGGGGGTGCAACATTTCAGTACCCGGGATAAAATGGAGCCATGGGATGGCACGAACGCCAAGGGAGAGGCCGTCAGTGAAGGTGTGTACTATTATGTATTGACCATCAGCGACCGGCAATATGCGGGTTGGGTGACGCTGATGCGATAGGTTGGTCTGCGACTATGGTTTCCCCAATTGCCTGCCGCAAGACCTGCTGGATGCATGGGGATATTGGAACGGTGGCCTGTTCGACCTGTTGGAATTCCATCATTCACTTGAGGCGGCGGGCAAGCGGACAGGCATTGGAGGAGTGGGCATTGTCTCGCCCTTCCCGGCCATCGACGATGGCGATGAACGGCAAGCCAATGCGAAGGGGTGGATGGCGTGTGTTTTCAGAATCTTGGTACTTTTCCATTTTTAGTGGATGGTGATGGTTTCGATTTTGGGTTGAAATTTGCAGGATGGAAATGGAGCAATTGTTCGGGCTGGCGCTAGGGATAGTGTCCCCTTGGAAGATCACGGGAGTGAAGTTCAGCCAATCCGAGGGTGAATTCCGTGGTTTGGTGGAGATATCGATCGATTTCGACCGCGGGGCGCGTTTTGTGGAGGGTTCAGGTGTTTCATGCGCAGTGCATGACACTGTACGGCGGAGTTGGCGGCATCTTGACTTCTTCCAGCACAAGTGCCTGTTGAACGCACGGGTGCCCCGGATCCGGACTTCCGGGGGTGATGTGCACACGGTCGAGGTTCCATGGGCGCGGCCTGGGAGCAGTTTCACGCTTCATTTCGAGGCCTGCGGGATGCTCATGATCAGAAACGGGATGCCTGTCTCCAGTGTTGCGGAAGTGCTCGGCATTTATGACAATCGTGTCTGGCGTTTCTTCAACCACTGGGTGGAGGTGGCCAGGGAAAAGCAGGGCCTCACAACAGTGAAGCCGGTCGGGGTGGACATGGACACCAGGAAGGTGACCGGGGTGGTGGAAGGCAAGGGAGCCACGACGGTAGCAGGCATCGAGGAGAGGATAGCCGGAAAGGGGGGCAAACCAGGCAAAATGAGGAACGTCTCCATGGACATCTCCCCGTCCTTCATCTCAGGACTCGACAACGGCGTGACCGAAGACATCCGCAACAAAATCCAGCTCGCCAAGAGAAGGGCCAAGGGTTACCGAAATCCCAAAAACTTCCAGAACATGATCCACCTCATCGCAGGTGACCTCATCTTCGATCATCCACTATTAAGGACATAGAACCGTTCGCTGGAAATGCCACTCCGGCGGTGTATGTTTTGGGAAGGCACAAATTGCCCCGCAGAACAGCCCCCGATTTTGTGAATTTCCACCGATATTTGCCAGCCATTGATACGTTGAAGCTCTCCCCATCCGTGTTTTCAAGAAGCGGGGAAGTTCACGTTTCAGGATGGCGATTTGAATCCACAACCCCAACACTTTAGAAACAGCATGAACAAGAAAATTCTTTCCAGCATCGCAGTCGCAACGGCGCTCTTTGCCGGATGTGATCTTCCCCGCTCCGGTTCAGCGAACACCGGGAACGACTCCACCAAGGTGGATTCCCTGCCCCCCGCACCCGCAGCGGTCGCACCCACGTACAACAGCCCGGAGAGCGTGATTAGCGACGGCAAATTCCTCTATGTCGCCAATGTCGGCGAGAAACTGGAGCCTTCGGTCAAGGATGGGGATGGCCGCATCATGAAGCTGGACCTGGCCGCTGCCCAGTGGATCGACAAGGACAAATGGGCGGCGATCAAGCTGGATGCCCCCAAGGGCATGGCGATCATCGGGAGAAGGCTCTTCGTCGCAGACATCGACCGCATCGTAGAGATTGACCTGGACAAGGTCGAGCAAACCGCCGTCTATGATTTTGCAGCCCTCCAAACGAGCTTCCTCAACGACCTCTGCGTGAAGGGCGACAGTACGCTGCTCTTTTCCGCCACGGACATCAATGCCCTCTATCAGCTGGATCTGAGGACCAAGGAAGCCACAAAATTGAAAACAGGGCCCCTCAACGGCCCCAACGGACTCTTCTACGCCGGGGCGGAGAACAAGATCTATTGCGTGGAGTATGGCTCCGGGGAGAAACCCAAGGGCCGTGTCCTTGTGATTGAAGGCAATACGGGAGCGACCAGGCAGCTTGGCAAGCATGTCGGCGGCTTGGACGGCATCGCCATGACCGCGCAGGGAGCCCTCCTGTTCTCGGATTGGGGGACTGCCCACCTGGAGAAAATGGACATCGGGACGGGTGCCGTCACCGAGATCGTGAGCGACTCGATCAGGGGCCCTGCCGACTTCCGTTACGATGCCCTGACCGGACGAGCCTTCGTCCCGGCGATGATGGAGGGCAAGCTGCTGGTCTTGGAAGGAATACAATAGCAACCCTGCACTGCGGGATCGCCCTGGCAAGCCGAGGAGGCATGGATGCGACCCGATGACTTTGTCCGGTTCCCCAATATCATTCCCATGAAGATCAAGGATATCGCTCAAGCGATCGAAGAATTTGCCCCCGCCAGCCTGGCAGAGCCCTACGACAATGTCGGACTGCTCGTCGGGGATCCGGACGCGGAGGCTACCGGGGTGCTGGTCAACCTGGATGTGACCGAGGGGCTGATCGATGAGGCCGTGGCAGCGGGCATCAACCTGATCGTCACGCACCATCCGATCTGGTTCACCGGCCTGAAGCGCCTGAATGGCGGCGACTATGTGAGCCGGATCATCATCCAGTCCATCCGGAAAGGCGTCGCGCTCTACGCCTGCCATACGAACCTGGACAATGTCAGGGACGGGGTGAACCGCATGATCGGGGAGCGGCTGGGCATGCAGGGGATGCAGATTCTGAGCGTGAAGCGCGGCATTGCCCACCAAGAGGCCGAAACCGGGTCCGGGATGATCGGAGACCTGCCAACAGCCTATCGCAAGGAGGAATTCATGACGATGGTGAAGGAACGCTTCGGCTGTGGCGGAATCCGGTATGCGGATGCCCCGAAAGCAGCGATCCAGCGCGTGGCCTGGTGCGGGGGAGCCGGCAGTTTCCTCATTTCCAATGCGATCTTAGCAGGTGCCGATGCCTTCCTCACGGGGGACATCACCTACCACAAGTTTTTCGACAACGAAGGCAAGATCCTGCTCATGGACATCGGGCACCATGAGTCCGAACAATTTACCTCGAATCTTTTACATGGCCACTTGTCAAAAATATTCCCTAGTTTTGCTGTTCGTTTGTCTAAAATAAAAACCAATCCGGTAAAATACTGGTGAGCGTATGGACAGTATCGTTGAAAAACTAAGGGCACTTGCGAAGCTCCAATGGGTGGACTCCCAGCTGGACAAGATCATCGTGCTTCGTGGATCGCTCCCCGAGGAGGTGGGCGACCTGGATTTTGAAATCCAAGGCCTGGAAGCCAAAAAGGCCAAGATAGAAGAGGACATTGAAGGCCTGAAAGAGGAAATCCTCAAACGCAAATCCAATATCAAGGATTTCGGGGCGCAGATTCGCAAGTATGAGGAGCAGCTGAACACGGTCAAAAACAACCGTGAATATGAAGCCCTCACGAAGGAGGTGGAATACGCCAACCTGGAGATCCTGACCTCTGAGAAGAAGATCAGGCAGATCGAGGACCAGATCGAGCAGAAAAACTCCCTGCTTGCCGAAACGCAGACACAGGTGGACGAGCGTACCAGCGACCTCCATGAAAAGCAAAAGGAGCTGGAAATCATCATCAAGGAAACGGAGATGGAGGAAAACCGACTGCGCGCCGAGAGTGCCGAGGCCAGCAAGCTGGTGGAGAAGCGGATCCTGGACGCCTACGGAAAGATCCGTCGCAACATGCGCAATGGCCTGGCGATCGTCTCGACCGACCGGGATGCGTGTGGAGGGTGTTTCGCCATCATTCCTCCGCAAACGCAGCTGGAAATCCGCCAGAAGAAGAAGCTACTCTTCTGCGAAAACTGCGGACGCATGCTGGTGGACCAGGGTTTCTTTGCGGAATTCGATGTCGCACACGAGATCAAGCGGGTCTGACCTGGAGGGCATCTATTTTATCGCAAAATACAAGGCATTCCTTCCCAGGGTGCCTTTTTTGCAATAGTACACTGTAAATTGGGGAGGCTAGGTTGAGGATGCGCCTGCTTTGGATATGGCCTCTGGCCATCTGGCTCGCAGGGCAAGCCCTATGGGCGCAGTCACCGGAAAGGCTGGAACTGGAGCAGGCCATGCTGCGCCTGGAGCTAAACCGGGCCACCGTTCTCAGCTTCAAGATTCCCGAGTCCAAGTACCGAGGATATTACCAATCCCACATTCTTTTCCTCCGCTACCTCCTCCAGGAGGACGCGCAGCTGCTGCAAGCATTTCTGGATCACAGCAAGCGCACCCTGGACGCTGTCCAGGCCATGTCCGAATCCGATCCTGAACGTGGGCTGCTGGCGGCGGAGCTGTTTTTCCTGCGCGGGGTGGTCAAGGCGATGGACAAGAAGAATGTGGGCAGTGCATTCGAGATGAAAAACGCATGCACCCTGCTCCATCGGAATTCACAGCGCTTTCCCCACAACATCGCTCAGATGAAGCTGCTGGGCACCTTCAATGTCTTAATCAGTGTCCTGCCCACAAAACTCAAATGGTTGGGGGAGGTGCTGTGCTTTTCCGGAAACCTGCAGCTAGGGCTGAATCAGCTGGAGACGGCCGCCGCGAAGAGCAAGCTGCTGCCGCAGGAGGCATCTGTGATGCTGTTTTATTTCGAGAAGAACCTGCTGGGAAGGCCTGACGCAGCGGTGAAGCGGGCCCAGCGGTTGATGGCAGCCAGTCCCCAAAGCCTGGCCGCAACCTACCTTCTGCTTTCAGGGTACCTGGAGACCCGGCAGATCGATGCGGCAATATCCCTGGTGCAGACGCATGAAGGCCGACTCATGGGAAATCCTGAAGTGGAAAAACTCCCGGTTTGGTATTATTCCCGTGGCAAGGCCCATTTCTTCCGGCTGGAGTACGAAGAGTGCATCCGACAGATGGACAAATTCCTGTCGGCGTATTCTGGGAAGACCCTGTATGCAGATGCACTGTACAAGAAGGCCATGTCCCAGGTCCTGATGGGCGACTACGAGGCCTCCCGCCCCGTGTTCCATCGGTTGACCCAGGCTGAGGGGTCGGATTTTGACACGGACGAATACGCGCTTTCACAGGCGGCGATCTATTTGCTGAGGGCTCCCTCTGCCATCGAAAAGGAACTCTACGCTGCCCGGAATCTTTTCGACGGTGGTTATTACCTCCGGTCCATCCGTACCCTCCTCGCCCTTCAGAAGCGTGCAGGGAAACTTGGGGAAAACGATCGTTGCGAGCTGCTGTACCGTTTTGGGCGAAACTGGCAGGAGCTGGACTCCCTGCGGCTTGCACGCCAGTGCTATTTGGGTTGCATCTCCACCCAGCCCCAGCGAAATCTCTGGATGAAGGCCTATGCGCACTATTACTTGGGGAGGCTGGAGGAGGGGGAGCAGCATTTCGACCTGGCCCGGAACCATTACCTCATCGCCCTGGGCTTCGACAACTACGACTACCAGGCTGGATTGGAGCAACGCTGCAAGGCTGCACTGGAACAGCTCAACGTCAAAAAGCAGCCTGCAGCATCGGGCAGTTGATGCCTGATTATCACAGTCTTCGACCATCTGGCCATTGCGAGACTTAAGCATCTACGCACTTGGCTCGCGCAGGTGCTTCCACTGGCAGGCCTGCGCCGTAAATTTGCACCGGAATGATGCGGAACAATTTCATCAGCATAGTGGTGGGTTTGCTTGCCCTGTTCACGGCTTGTTCACGGGAGCAGATGCTGGCACCGCACTCCGTGGAGGTGGAAGGCTTGTTCTCGGTCGCGATACCGAAGAATCTGACTCCCTGCAACGACCTCCATGAGTTTGCCTCCTTGCAAGTCTCCGATGAGCGGGGGGATTACTTCCTCATAGGGATCGTGGAACCCAAGGCAGCACTTCAAGATCTAGAGGTCCAGTACTCCTTGGGTGACTATGCCTACTTCGCCGAATCGACCCTCCGGAATGTGTTTGACAGGGTGAGTGTCTGCCATCGGGATTCATTGGTTGTCAACGGTTTGCCCTGCCAGACAGCAGACTTCTTCGTCACTGTCGATGACGAGGATGAACCGCTCGAGGTTTATTATCACCTCTCGATCTTCGAGGGCAGGGATCGATTTTATCAACTGATCGCATGGTCGCCTCGCCGTCAGGGGGTCATTTGGAATCAAGCGATGAAATCGGTGGATCAATCCTTCTGCGAATTGCAGCAAGCCGAAGATGTACTTCGCACGGCCTCGGCTGAGCGTACGAGGTGACTGCGCCAATAGAGAAAAGGCGAATTGTACGTAAAAACAACAGCATCCCTATAGCTTCCAGCCGCCCAATTGCTATCTTTGATCCCTTCAAGAGTCGCAACCACATGCAATTGAACGCACTGACAGCTATTTCACCGATCGATGGGCGGTATCACCACAAGACCCGCGAACTTGCCGTCTATTTCTCAGAGATGGGCTTCATACGGTACAAGGTACGGGTGGAGGTGGAGTATTTCATCGCCCTCTGCGAGACGGGCATTCCCGCCTTGGCGGAAATCGACAAGGGATTGTACCCTTCGATGAGAGCGCTGTACGACGGTTTCGGCCTGAGTGACGCAGAGCGTGTCAAAGAAATCGAAATGGTCACCAACCATGACGTCAAGGCCGTGGAGTATTATCTGAAGGAAAGATTTGCCCGGATTTCTCCTGCACTGGACCGTGCCAAGGAGTATCTTCACTTCGGCCTCACCTCGCAGGACATCAACAATACGGCCATTCCCATGATGCTGAGGGATGCGATGTACAATGTGATGCTGCCGGGCTTGCGGGAGGTGCTGAAGCAGCTGAATTCGCTCGCCGGCGAGTGGAAAGACATCCCGATGCTTGCACGAACCCATGGGCAACCAGCATCACCGACCCTGCTCGACAAGGAAATCATGGTCTTCCACTCCCGCCTGAGCGAGCAGGTCAACGAGCTGTCCCAACAGAACTACCCTGCCAAGTTCGGCGGTGCCACCGGCAACTTCAATGCGCATTATGTGGCTTTCCCGCAGATGGATTGGCATGATTTCGCGGGCAAGTTCCTGGCCAAGACACTAGGGTTGCGGCGGAGCAGGCCTACGACCCAGATCGACCATTATGACGGCTTGAGCCGCATCTTTGACAATCTGAAACGCATCAATACCGTGCTGATAGACCTGGCACAGGATGCTTGGCTGTATGTATGCCTTGATTACTTCAAGCAGAAGGTCGTCGCCACCGAGGTGGGCAGCAGCGCAATGCCCCACAAGGTGAACCCCATCGATTTCGAGAATGCCGAGGGCAACCTGGGGGTGGCGACCACACTCCTGGAGTTCATGAGCCGGAAACTCCCCGTCTCACGCCTCCAGCGAGACCTCACGGACAGTACCGTGCTGCGCAATGCGGGCACGGCACTGTCCCATACCTGGCTCGCCCTTCAATCCATGATGAAGGGTCTTGGCAAGCTGGAGGTCAACCGCACCGAGATCGACGCTGACTTGAAAGGCAACTGGGCGGTGGTGGCCGAGGCTGTTCAAACGATCCTCCGCCGCGAAAACTATCCCAACCCGTATGAGGCTCTGAAAATGCTCACCAGGGGGAAAGGAAAGCTGGACGAGGCTGAGATCGCCAGCTTCATCGACGGCTTGGATGTGAGTGACACCATCAAGGCAGAGTTGCGGGCCATCCGCCCCGAGAATTATATTGGAAAAGGGGACTGGTGAGGCCTTTCGGGTGCGGCTTACAGGATCGGGCTTCTCCCGGAGATGACCCACGCGGTTTGCCCGTACCTCAGTCCCGAACTAGTCGTGTCGCTTTCATGATAGCGCCGACCCTCCGCCTTGGCTTCAATCGATTCTGTTCAAAGTGTATGCGGTTGGATCGTCTTCTCATCGAAGAAACGGAGCCGGAATCTATGGATCGTAACAGATCGCAGAGCCCTGATGGCCCCGGAGTCAACGCTTGGAGACGAATGACCATCCCAGACTTTCCTGTGGCATCCCTTTCTCCTTCGGCAGGACATGCACGTCCAGGGCGGCAATCACCGCCATGAGGGCAAGATAAGATCCCCCGACCTTGTCCTGGTCCATGAAATTGTTCACAAAGGCGTGGATGTCATAAGTAATCAAGCTGAAGGTGGTGCCAAAATACAGCAGGCGCGTGTTTCGCCTGGAAGCAGTGTGATAGCCTCGGAGGCCACGGTATAAGGGCACTAGAAAAAGGCAAGTCAAGAGTACAGGGCCCAGCACTCCCCTTTCCGACAACGATAGCAGCCACTCATTGTGCGCCGAACCGTTGTCCCCGCGGTTGGTGCTCACCTCGGTGCGGGACTGGGAGGTTTGAAAAGCAGCATACTCAAAGGTATAGGTTCCTGGCCCCCAACCGAATGCCGGTCTTTCAAGGAACATTCGCCATGCGCATCTCCATCGGTTGACACGCTCTCTATTGCTATAGTCTGTTTTGAAGTTGGTGATCGATCGGATGTGTTCGGAAAGGTTCTTTCGCGAGACAGCATCGTTGTTGGTGGCATTTTTGTCTTGGTGCATGTCCGCATACCAGACCAATGTCCCCAACAGCAATCCTAGCATCATCGCTGGCAGAAGCAGCCGCCTGGCCCATTTTCCAAGAAGCACAACCACCATCACGACCAGCGCAGCGATGCAACTGGCCCAGGCACCCCTGGAGTAGGAGAAAAAGAGCCCGAGGCAAGAGATCAGCAGTCCGACCCTTGCCAGCCAGCGCCCCCGGTGGTCAATGTTTCCGGCGAAGGACAGCAGGACCAGGATGGGGATCCACATCGCAATGAATGCCCCGAAGACGGTATGATCGACAAAGAAGGGCGAAGGATTGAAGCGCAATCCGAACGGGTTGCGGCCTGTGGAGAGGAATAGCAGCATCACCGTCACGAAGGCCAGGGAGAATGCGATGACGGTGAGCTGAAAATATCTGAAAATCGTGCCCGTCTGCTGGAAGAGGAGGAGTGGCATGTAAAAGAAACCTCCAGCCATCCAGAGCGTGGCCGCAAAATACTTCCAAGAAACCACCGGCATGGTGGTCGCCACGCAGGCAAAAATCGTCCACAGGAGGTTCAGGGCGACCACCATCACGATGGGGTTCCTGCGGTAATGTGCAAAGGCCTCCGGCTCCGAGAGGCACTTCATGGTCACAATGCCAAGCATTGCGATGGCTAGCAGATCTGTGGGGAAAGTGATTCCCGCGAAAGGCCCGAAGAATTTCGGGTCATTCACTGAGAGGGGCATCAGGAAAACCATCAAGTACCAGAGCCACTTGAAGTCGGCGATGCACAGGTAAACGAAGATCCCGACCAAAGGAAGCCCGAGAAGGATGTAGATGGAACTCAGGTAGGCGTAGAAGAGCAGCAACAGATAGAGGGAGGCGAGGAGTGTGAAGACAATTCTCGCTTGGTTTTCCTTCCAGAACCTAACCATTGAAGCCATTTTGAGGCAGCTAAGTTATTAATTTTTTATGCTTATGGGGAACTTTGCCAGTAAGGGGGTTAAGATTGGTTCCAGTGGCATGTTGCAGCGATAACGAGCCTGTCGAACAACCCGAATCCATGGTACC
>JBJOPY010000266.1:0-9554 GCA_046050405.1 Bacteroidota bacterium
TGGCGATCTCCCCGGATATCCCCGTGTCGATCTCGTCGAAGATCAAGACCGAAAGCTCCGCCTTCTCCGCCAAGGCGGCCTTGATGGCGAGCATCACGCGTGACACCTCGCCGCCCGAGGCGATCTGTCCGAGCGTCCCCATCGGCATCCCTGCATTTGTCCGAATCCGGAATTCCACCTGGTTGATCCCTGTGGGGTTCGGTTGGATGCGCATGCCATCCAGCTCCAGGATTCCATGGGCATCCTCATTCCGCAGTACCTCGACCTCAAACTTGGCATTTTGCAGGCCGACCTGATTCAGCAGCTCATCCACGCTGGAGTTCAGCGTCCCGACCCCCTTCTTCCGATGTTCCTCGAGCGCAAGCCCGGCTTCCAGAACTATCTTCTTTGCCTTGCCCAATTCCACACGGAGGGTTTCGATCTGCTCCCCGAGCGATTCATCATGCTCCAGCCTGGATCGGTAGTCGTCCCGCATGGCGATGAGACCACCGATGTTTTGAACGGAAAACTTCTTCTTCAGGCGCTGCAAGAAGTCTGCCCGTTCCTGCATGGCCTGCAGTGCACCCGGATCGAGATCTATGCTGTCAGAGATGCTCACGAGTTCTGCCACGGCGTCTTGAAGCAGGATCCTGGCTTCCACCAGGCTCCTCTGATGCTCTCCGATCCCATGGTTGAACTTTGAGATGCGGTCAAGGCGCCCGATTGCCTCGCTCATCTGGCCATAGGCCGAGGTCTCCTCCTCAAAGAGGCTGCCGATGACAAATGCCAATGTCTCCTTGATCTCTCCAGCATGCTCGAGCACCCTGAGCTCCGCCTCCAGCCTCGCCTCCTCCTCCACGCTCAGCCCGGCCGCCATCAATTCCTCGACCACGGACCGGAAATAATCCTGCTGGTTCCGGGCTGCCGCATCCTCCTTCTCCAGGTTCTCGATTTGCCTGTGGATGTGGCCGAGGGCGGACAGCTTTTTGGAAAAATCGTTGGATTCCAGGGTCGTCCCGGCATATTGATCCAGCAACCGAAGCTGGAAATCGGAGTCGGTCAGCATCTGGTTCTGGTGCTGGCCATGAAGATCCACGAGGACCCCGGTGACCTCCTTCAGCAGTTGCAGGGTGACGGGGGTGTCATTGATGAATGCCCGTGACTTTCCGTCACTGCTCGCCTCGCGCCGGATCACCAGCAAGTCATCCTCCCAGTCGAATTCCTCCTTGCGCTTGAGTTCGGCCATGGTCCCCGCTGGCAGATTCTGGAAAACAGCCTCCACCACACACTTCTTTTCAGGGTGGAAGATCATGCCGTAGTCAACCCGCCTCCCCAGAATGAGGCCGATGGCCCCGAGAAGCAACGACTTTCCGGCACCCGTCTCTCCCGTAAGGATGTTCAGCCCCTTACCGAGCAGGAGGTCGGTTTGGTCGATCAGGGCAAAATTCGATATGCGGAGTGACCGAAGCATGATTACCAGGCACTGATGATTTCGTAAGCGATGTAATCTATTTGCGAGACCTGAAGTTCCCGCCGATGGCGCTTCTTGCTAGTCCAGGAGGCGTTTCCGTCTTCCAACACGATGCGCCCTTGGTCGGCAGACAAGACCATGCCGCAATGGGTCAATCCGTCCAAGGTGATCACTTGCACGGCTTTCCCTTGCAGTCCGTCCAATTCCATCGAAATCTTGCTGCGCGGGATGCGAATCGTTCGTTTCCCCATGCCGCAAAGATAGGGACGATTCGGATGGAAGATGAATGAATGACGGTGAAGGGTGGGCTGCTCCATAGGCAAGCATCCCTCATCACTTCTCCTGCCGGATCTTTTCGTAATCCTGTGCATTTCCGGGATCGATCTCGCTCATGATTCTAACCACTTCCGACTTCTCCTGCATATTGCCCTTCTGGAAGATTTGGATGATCTCCTGCGACTTCGCCGTATAGAATACCCTGG
This sequence comes from Bacteroidota bacterium, assembly GCA_046050405.1. Lineage (GTDB taxonomy): Bacteria > Bacteroidota > Bacteroidia > J057 > JADKCL01 > JADKCL01. The sequence continues at coordinate 1,933 of JBJOPY010000266.1, forward strand.
TGATGTACTTGGCTGGGAAGCGCTGGTTCAGCTTCTGCAGCTCCTTGATCGCATTCAGCACGGCAACCCTGGCGGCAGGCAGGTTTTTCACCATCTGATCCAGTCCCTGGCGGTGATAGGTGTAGTAAATGCTGTGAATCTGCTTCAGCGAGTTGTCCAGCATCTCGTTGGCGAGCCAGTATCGGTTGCGCGTCCCATCGAAGTTGCGCCAGCCACTGCCGCCGCCCGTGGCGGCGAGGTTGACGATGTTTTGGGCTTTCTGGAAATAGGGGACGCCGCTCCCCAGCTCGAAGGTCTCCTGGTCGAAGCCGATGATGGTGTAGCAGTAGAAGTTCAGGATGGAGGTCAGCTCATCGATGTAGTTGTTCTCGGAAAACTCCAGCGGTGTGAAGGGCACGAACTTGAAGGCAGCATCCTGGTCCTGAAGGTTGACCACCAAGGACTCGTAATCCGAATGGTACACTGGCCGGATGACCTGCACCTGGATGGTCGCTGTGAACCTGTCCACCTCAGGGCGGTCGTTGATCATGATCTGCATTTTGCATTTGATCCGCTCATTCGGCTCATATTTCAGATCCGTCCATCGGCGGAAGTTGACATACTTCGTGATGGCGTCCTCCATCTGTGGATAGATGCTCTGGTCACTGCCGACAGTAGGTGCCAGTACCGTCACGACGCATTGGAGCTCCTGTGCCGTTGACGCCGTGGCTAGCATGATGCAGCAGAAGAAGGCAAGGCTGGCTTTGCGAACTGTTTTCATTTCTTGATTGCTTTGCAGACGACCGCCAGAATGTCAGCCGCCACCGCTTCCTTGTGTTTCAGCTCAAATTCGGTCTTTTGGCCATCCTGCCCATAGACCGTAACCTTGTTGGACGACAACCCAAATCCCGCGCCAGCATCCCGGAGGGAATTCAGGACGATGAAATCGAGGTTTTTCCGGCGCATCTTGTCGAGTGCATGCGCCTCTTCATCGTTGGTTTCCAGTGCAAACCCCACGAGTACCTGACCTTCGGGCTTCGTATCCCCCAGATGCTTCAAGATGTCCTTGGTACGGCGAAGCTCCAGGGCCATGTTCCCGGCTGCTTTCTTGATCTTGGCACTGCTGGTTTCGATGGGCTGATAGTCGCCAACGGCCGCCGCCATGATGATCATGTCTTGTGCGGAACTCCGGTAGGTGATCGCATCAAACATCTCCTCCGCCGATACCACCCGGTGGATTTCCCAGGGCCCTGTCGGTGATAGGGAAACGGGGCCGGAGACCAATGTCACCTCTGCCCCCAGCATCGCTGCCCTCCGGGCAATGGCGTAGCCCATCATGCCGGTGGACGCGTTGCTGATGAATCGCACAGGGTCGATGGCCTCCCGTGTGGGGCCTGCGGAAACCAGGACCTTCCTGCCCGCCAGGGGCTTTGGACTGAACTGCGCCACCGCAACGGCGTAGATTTCCTCCGGCTCCGCCATCCGCCCCTCCCCTTCCAGCCCACTTGCCAGGAATCCCCTGCCTGCTGCGATCACCATCACCCCGTCACTTTCCAGCTGGGCCATGTTCCGCTTGGTACTCGGATGCAGGTACATGTCCGCATCCATCGCAGGGGCTGCCATCACCGGGCATTTTGCGCTGAGAAACACCGCCATCAGCGCATCGTCACATACTCCTGTGGCCATCTTCGCAAGGGTGTTGGCGGTGGCCGGTGCCACGACCATCAGATCCGCCCAGGCCCCCAGGTGTACGTGCTCCGTCCAGGTACCCTCCCACAGGCCTGCAAAAACGGGGTTCTGCGACAAATTTGAAAACGTAAGGGGACCCACAAATTGTTTTGCCCCTTCCATCATCACGACACGAACCTCCGCGCCTCCCTTAATGAAAAGCCGCACAAGAAGTGCGGCTTTGTATGCTGCGATACTACCTGTGATGCCTACAATGATTTTCTTGCCGGCAAGCATGGGCATGTCACGGATTCAATTCCGGATGGTTCGTATCACTGGGATTGTCCCGGTGGCGCCAATACACCCCTTGCTTCATGAACTCTTCCACCGCCACACGGGTGGGTTTTGGCAGCCTTTCATATTGCTTCGAGATCTCGATCTGCTCACGGTTTTCCGTGATCTCATCCAGATTGTCGTGGGCAGGCGCAAACTCCGCCAATTTGCGGCCGAGCTCCTCCTTCATGGCGGTGGTGTGCTGGTTGCTGCGCAATCCGATGAGGGAAACAGACTTGTAGATGTTGCCAGTCAGGTGGCTCATTTCATCCAAATCCAAAGGCAGGAAATCATTCTCCATTTGAAATCAATTATTCTTTAAATTTCTCTTCGTACTGCCGATACAGCTTGTCGGCCTCAGCCAAGAATTCACTTTTCGGGTACTTTTCCTGAAAACTGCGGTAGGATTCAAGGGCATCGGAGTATTTCTGCTTTCGAAGATCCTCATCCGTTGCTTCCATCACAATCGCCATCGACCGCCTAAAAGCCTCAAAGGCTGATTTTTCATCGTTCTTCGCCTGTTCCGCGAGCAATTTCTCCCGATTCCGCTCAATCTCCAGGCGAAGCTTTTCAGCCTCGCCTGCAAAGTTACTCGAAGGAAACTTCTGCACAAACTTTTCCTGAATTTCCAGCGCCTCATCGTACCGTTCCAGTCGCTTGGAATTCACGCTTGATGCGGCAAGTCCCACTGCCGACTTGACCAGCAGAAACTGTGCCTCCTCACGGAACTTGGAATCGGGAAACTCGTCGATCATGACCTTGAAAGCCTCCACTCCCGCCTTGTGGTACCCGATCTTGTGGTAAAGGTTCGCTTGCTCGAACGCCTTCTTGGCCAGTCTTTCACGCAATTCACTAAGGTACTCCATGCTCTGGGCCTTGTGCCCGGTGTCCGGGTGGCGGCTCAGAAAGAGCTGGAACTGATTGATGGCCTTGTAGGTATATTTTTGATCGAGATTATAGGGATCCGAGATCTGGTAGTAGCACTTGGCGGTCATGAACTCAAACTCCTCGGCATGCTTGCTCTGCGGGTATTTCTGGGAATAGTCGTCAAAATAGAAGGCTGCGGTCACAAGCTCACCCAGGAAATAGCGACAGTAGGCAAATTTATAGTACATCTCCTCCATCCTGGGATTCCCACGATAAACCGCCATCAATTCCTCGTACAAGTAAACCGCCTGGTCGTACTTCTTGTGCCGATAGTAGGCACTTGCCGCACTGTCCTTGTCCGCAATCGCATCGCTTTTCGCGAGTTTCTTGTAAGGATCGCAACCCGACAAGGCAATCGTCAGCACTGCAATGGCGACAAATATGCTTGGGAATACGATTTTTCGCATATAGGCGGCAAAGATACAGGATTCCGATGGTTTCGTCCTTATGAAATTGGCGAGGTTATCCGTCTCCAGTGCGAGCCATGACCCATGCATTTCACTGCTTCCGAACCCCTCTCCGTCCCGCCATTCTCCAGCGTGGAATATGGCCCGGCTTCGGGCTTTATGCACCCATCCTCTAATTTTGCGGAATTGCTGCTTGCAAGGACGGCTGATTTTTTGAATTTGAGCATTTCCTTGTAACTTTACGCCGCATTGTGCACTATACTTGGTTCAACCTAAACGCATAGAGACTTGGACATTTTCAACAAAATAGACAAGATGATGAAGGCCGACCTCGGACAATTCGCCGGGGTAGGCCATGGATATTTCACTTTTCCAAAGCTGGAAGGGGAAGTGGGGCCGTGGATGACCTTCCGGGGAAAGAAGGTCCTCAACTGGTCGCTGAACAACTACCTGGGCCTTTGCAACCACCCGGAAGTACGCAAGGCCGATGGTGAGGCAGCTGTGCAGTTCGGGTTGGGCTATCCCATGGGTTCCCGAATGCTGACCGGCAATACTGACATCCATGAGCAGTTCGAGCGGGAGGCTGCAGAATTCATGCAGAAGGAAGATGCCTATCTGATGAATTTCGGATACCAAGGGATGATCTCCATCATTCAGACATTGGTGGATCGCCATGATGTGATCGTCTATGACCAGCTCAGCCACGCCTGCATCATGGACGGAATGTCGATGACCCTGGCCAAGCGCTTCGTATTCAAGCACAATGACATGGAGCAGTTCGAAGACCGCCTCAAAAAAGCCACCCATATCGTGCAGAAAACAGGGGGCGGCATCCTTGTGGTCACTGAAGGTGTCTTCGGAATGAAAGGCGACCTTGGAAAACTGGACCAGATCGCGGCATTCAAGGAGAAGTACAACTTCAGGCTGCTGGTGGATGATGCGCATGGCTTTGGAGTCATGGGCCAGCAGGGTCGCGGCACCGGGGAGCATCTCGGTTGCCAGGACAAGATCGATGTCCTATTTTGCACATTTGCAAAGTCGATGGCAAGCATCGGCGCATTCGTATGTGGTGACCACAGGGTGATCCACTATCTCCGTTACAATATGCGCTCGCAGATTTATGCAAAAACCCTTCCAATGCCGTTGGCGATGGGTGCGATCAAGCGCCTCGAACTGCTAAGGAATTCTCCGGAGATGCGCGAGAAGCTCTGGCACATCGTGAACACGCTCCAGGCTGGCCTTCGTGCAAGGAACTTCGACATCGGCATCACGGAGTCGCCCGTCACGCCCGTCTATCTCAAGGGAGACTATGAAGAAGCGGCAAGAATGATCATCGACCTCCGCGAGAACTATAAGATTTTCGTGTCCGTCGTGACCTATCCTGTCGTCGAGAAGGGTGAGTTGATGCTTCGCCTGATCCCCACGGCGACACATTCGCTGGAGGACGTGGAGTACACGCTGAACGCATTCGAGGAGATCAGGACCAAAGTGGAAACGGGCGTTTACAAGCAAGGCACCCCACTCCAGGTCGCAAGAAACTGACTTTCAGCATATTCTAAACATACTTAGAGATACTTGTCAGCGGCCACATTTACAGGTGGCCGCTTTCCTTTGCAATTTTTACACATTTCCCCCTCAGAATGTGAAAAATTTAAATTGCACCCCAGGTAGTTTATGTGATCCATTTACCTATATTTGCCTGTATCCCTTAACGTCATCAATAAAAATAGAATAGAAAATGGACAATTTTAATGAATTGAAAAGTCTCATAGAAAATCTCGAGGCTGACTTTGAGAAGTTCTACAACAAAAACAACCAAGCTGCCGGAACGCGCATCCGCAAGGGAATGCAGGACTTGAAAAAGATGGCACAGGACATCCGTATGGAAGTTCAAAAAGCTAAAAACGAAGCCTGATACTTTCTGGCGGTTAGGATAAGATAGGGCAAAACCGTCAGGTAGTGCCCTATCTTATTTTTCTAGCCCGGATTGCTGGAAATGCAATCCTCCATCGTCTGCCAACAAGTCCAACCTGGAAGAACTGGGCTATTTCCCCTCCATTGTACCAATCGCACCCATCCGCATGAGCTCATTGCCCAGGAGTTCGCACAATCCATCTGTCGCAGGGAAGAGGGGCATCCGCACAAATGATCCACCGATCCCTAGAATTTCAAGCGCCGCCTTTACGCCCACTGGATTCCCCTCTGCAAATAACAGCTGCATCAATCGCAACATCGCATAATGGGAATCCCTGGCTGCGGCAAAGTCCTGCGCAAGGGCATCGCGAACCATCTGTGAGAATTGCCTCGGCAAGGCATTGGCCACGACAGAGATCACTCCATCTGCCCCTGCTGCAATCAGAGGCAGGGTGATGGCGTCGTCTCCCGATAGCACCAGGAATCCTTCAGGACGGTCACGAATGATCTCCATGACCTGCTCGATGTTGCCACTCGCCTCCTTGATACCGATGATGTTCGGAAAGGCATGTGCAAGGCGCAGTGTCGTGGCGGAGGTCATATTGCTGCCTGTGCGGCTTGGCACGTTGTAAAGGATGATCGGGACGTCGGATCGCTCCGCCAGATAAGAGAAGTGACGGAAAATGCCCTCCTGGGACGGTTTGCTGTAGTAAGGGGACACGGAAAGCAAGGCATCAGGCTTATACTTCCGAGTCCAATCCATTTGCTTTTCTGCCACCGCCAAGGTGAAATTCCCACCGATCCCGAGCACCAGGGGCACCTCTCCGTTGTTGGCTTCCACGATCGCATCCACCACCCGCTCCTGCTCCGATGCCGAAACAGTGGCAGCTTCACCAGTCGTCCCGAGCACCACGAGGAATTCAACCCCGCCGGCGATCAGATGCCGGGTGAGCTGGGCGCACCCGGGGAGATCCAATTCACCATCCGGGAGAAAGGCGGTGGTCATGGCCACGCCTGTACCTTGAAACTTCTTCATTTCTCAAGCATTTTAGAATATTGTTCGAACGCACTCAGGATCTTGGGCAGCTTGCTTTCGAAGGGCAGCTGCAACATCAACTCGTAGTAGGCTTCGTGCCCCTGCTTGAACAGCCCGACCCGTGTCTTGGCACTGGAGAGCCCGCATACAAACCTTGAGGCGAGCTTCTCGGAACTGTCAAGGTTCAGCAAGATTTCCAAGTTCGCTGCATTCAATTCCTGAATCCGTGCGATTGAGGGCAGCTGAAACCAATTCATCTGCCTTGGGTTGATGAAAACCGATTGGGTGGAATCGCGAAACATGGGCTTAGATTTACGGTGGTAGGAGATTTCCACCACCACGACTTTTTTGCCTCTGTCCTCCAAGTGAGTGATGTATCTGGTGAAGTAGACAAGGTCATCGGCGTTCCACCGCCCGGTGTTGACGATGAAGCCGATGGAGGTTGCCCGCTCCAAATCCACGAAGGTATGGGGGAAGTTCAGCTTCTTGGCCTGTTGCTGGAAGACGCTGACACTGTAGCGGTCACGGATCGATCGAATCCAATTCATGCGAGCATCTCTCTGAATTCCGCCTCTGAAATCACCTTGACCTTGTGTTGAACAGCTTTTTCCAGCTTGGATGGGCCGGCGTCGTCACCTGCAAGCAGGAAGCTTGTCTTCGCTGAGACAGAACCTTTCACTTGGCCCCCATTGGCCTCGATGGTGTCTTTGATCCCATCGCGGCTGTAGTGCTGGAAGGTGCCCGAAACCACGAAATTCATTCCCGCGAGCTTTTGTGAAACCGCCTTCTCTTCATCCGCGAGCTCAAACTGCAGACCGGCGGCCTTCAACCGTGCGATTCTCGCCTGGTTGCGATCGCTCGCGAAAAACTCGACGATGCTCTCCGCAATTCGGTCACCTATCTCGTGAACCCCGAGGATTGCCTCCTTGGAGGCCGAGGCGAGGGCATCGATAGACTGGAACTGTTTGACCAGCTTCTTGGCAACGGTTTCCCCTACGAACCTGATGCCGAGGGCGAAAAGAACCCTTGCATACGGAACCTTGGTGCTGACGGCGATCGAATCGATGAGGTTCCGGGCACTTTTCTCGGCGAATCGATCCAGACCCACCACCCGCTCAAAATTCAAATCGTAAAGATCCGTATAGTCCCCGACCAAGCCTGCGTCCACCAGTTGCGAAATGATCTCTGCACCCAGGCCATCAATGTTCATTGCCCTTCTTGATACAAAGTGCTCGATCCGCCCCTTCACTTGTGGCGGGCAGGACGCTGCATTTGGACAGAACCAGTTGACTTCTCCTTCATTTCTCTCCAGTGCCGTTTCGCAGGCGGGGCACTTGTCGAGGAAGGAGACCGGCTCC
>JBJOPY010000267.1:0-4557 GCA_046050405.1 Bacteroidota bacterium
ATACTGCTGGGGATCGTGGCTGTCGTCGCCTACCGCCGGTATCAGCGGTCGGCAGCGCGGCAGATCTCGGCTACCACGGTCGAGGACATCATCGGGAATCATCGCCCCTTGGCCAAGCCACCCTCTGAGTAGGCTCCTCCATGGATGCCCCCGCCCAACGGTATCGTCTCGGCAATCCTTTAATTCCTGTCTTTCATATTCAGGGATGCCTGCACCGGATGCAGGATGACGCAGGGGCGGCCTTGGTTCGGTGAGGGCTCGGTGCCGTACGGGAAGTTTGGCTCAGCCCCCTCGGAAGGGAAAGGGAGGGTGAGGAAGTCGCGCATTGTCGGACAGGAAGCTTCGTCCATATAATGGCCCGAGGAAACCATCCCCCTGTAAAAAATCCGTAGCTTTCCACCGTGCAGTCATCATCGCGTATCGGTTGGCAGGGAATGGAGGTGGTCCAGGTGCCTCGTGAGCAGTTCCTTCGGAGCCTCTCCTTCCTCGGGGTATTTGTTTGCATGGCAGGGATGGTGACATCGCCCGCCTTGCTTTCGGTCGGCATGGTCATCATCATCCTGCCGGGTGTATTGCTGTTTCCAATTCAAACGCAGCTTCAGAGGTTCTGGGCACACCGCCCCGCCGTGCTGATGTCTGGCATTTTCTTTCTGCAGCTTGTATCAGGGATCTGGAGCAGATCCTCAGGGATGGCGGAATGGCTGGAGGAGTTGAAGATCAAGGTTCCGTTGTTTCTGGGCATGTACAGTTTGGCGGTGATCGGCCCGTTTTCCACGAAGCAAGTTCGCATGGCATTGGCAGTGCTGCTCCTTGGCACCTTTGTCGTGGGTACGGTGACGGTGATCGACTACATGCTCCATTCCGCCGAGATCGATCAGCGGATTCAGACTTCCAAGGAGGTCCAGGTATGGCTCGGATGCAACCACATCTACTTCAGTGTGATCATGGCTTTCTCGATCCTGGGAGGTGTCTGGTCGATGCTGCAGCCTGCCAATCTGTGGATGCGAGGGGAGCGGTATATTGTCTTGGCGATGGTCGTCGCCTGTTTCCTGGAGATGCATGTACTTACGACGCGTACTGGCTTGGTGGGGTTGTACCTCACTGCATTGGTCCTGGGATGGGCGCAACTCCTGCGGAATCGACGTTACCTTCTGGCGGTGGCCTTGGTCCTCGGCCTGTGCAGCTTGCCGGTGGCGGGGTACTTTGGCTTGAGTTCCTTCCGCCACCGCATCGACAACTCGGTCATGGATGTCACCGCGTATTTCCGGGGCAAAGATCCCAACTACCTCAGCATCGGAACCAGGATCGAAAGCTGGAAGACAGCCATCCACCTGTGGAAGAAACACCCGGTCATCGGGGTGGGGATGGCTGACCTCGAGGCGGACATGACTGCTCAATACGTCCAGGATCGTTCGGGCCTTTGCCCCGAGAATTTCCAGAAGCCTCACAATCAATTTCTCCAGAACCTCGCCGGATGGGGCGTCATCGGCTTCCTGTGGCTGTGTCTGGCTTGGTTTTATCCGGCATTCTCAGTTCGATGGCCTAAAGACCTGCTCTTCTGGATGTTCTGGGTCAACTACGGGATCTCGATGATGGGAGAATCCATGATGGAGCGCCAGAGAGGCGTTTCCTTTCTGGTGATCACCTTCATGCTGACCCTCGGTGTGGGGGGCATGAAGAAAGCAAGGCACACGGCATTCCCATCACAGCACATCCAGGGGTGACGCACACTCAAATTGTTTTCATCCCTGGCTGTCCATTTCTTGATGCACCCTCGTATGAACAGGGTAAATGTACCGTTGCATATTGAGATGAGATGTTGATAATTTGCAGGTTCTAATTTGGAAAAGAATGAAGCCGTTGACAGTACGTATGATTTTGCTTCTACTGATGGCACTGCCACTGGGTCTAAGTGCCTCGCTACCGGGAGACTCTGTCGGGGTGAAGGTCATCGCCGGGAAAGCCTACATCCTCTACAAGATCACGAGAGGTGACAACCTCGAAGGGATTTCCCGCAAGTATGGCGTGAGCATCGCCACCTTGAAGGAGGTGAACAAGCTGAGCGGGGCTGGGATCCAGGTCGGGCAAGTGTTAAAGGTACCATCGCGTACGCCTGTGGCCAAGCTCTCTCCGAAGTCAGTGCCCGAGCGCAAGCCTGAAGCCGCTGTCGTGAAGCCTGTGGAGCCAAGACAGACGGCTTCTGCGGATTCGCAGCATCCCTCAGGCAGGAACCGCAAGCAACATACGGTTCAGAAGGGGGAGGGCCTCTATGCCATTTCCAAAAAGTACGCTGTGACGGTCGAGCAGATCAAGAAGTGGAACAACCTCACCGAGGACGGGCTTCGGGAGGGACAAAACCTATGGGTGGCCGAGGCTGTCGCCACATCCATCCCCAGTCAGGTGGCGGGGGGGGCCACACCGCTGAAAGCAGTCCAGCCTGAACCGAAGCCTGTCGATCCCAAGGGTGCAGCGGTCTCCGATGGCAAACCAGGGACGAACAGCGGGCCCGGTGCTGGAGGCGACTCAGCCACTGTCAAGGTGGAATCCGGCACTGGGGTGCACGTGGTCCAGCCAGGCGAGACGCTTTTCGGGATCGCAAGGACTTATGGCATGGACGTGAAAGAGCTCCGAAGGATCAATCGTCTGGAGGATGCCACGATCCAGGAAGGGCAGTCGCTCAGGGTGAAGGCTGATTCTCCCGAGAACCCCCACCAAGGCACAGCATTGATCGAGGCGATCGAGCGGGTTCAGGATTCCACCCCGAGCCTGGAGCAATTTCCGGATCTCAAGGTCTTGACGGTGCCGACAGCCACGGTGATCCCCGCCGAGGCGGTGGTAACCGTTTACAAGGACAAATCTTCCGGAACCACCTATAAGCGCATCGAGGAGACGGGCAGGGCGGGATCCATCCAGGACTTTGCCACCGACCAGACCCGATTCTATGCATTCCACCGTCATCTGCCGACGGGTTCGTACATCCGGGTGGATTATCCGAAGAAGGGTCAGTCGATCCTCGTGGAGGTCATCAATCAACTCCCTGAAAACGATCCTTATGTCATCCGGTTGAGTGCCAGATGCCTGGACTACCTGATGATTCGCGAACCTGGTGCCGACGTTCGGCTCCGCTACGTGGTCCCGTTGGGGGAATAGCCCTGGCCGCGCCCGGAGGACCGCTAGGTTTCCCGCCCGCCTCAGATGAGGCGGGCTTTTCCTTTGAATTTGCATCCATCGTTCGGACAACCGGGGATATTTCGTAAATTTCGCAATCGGATAATGCATCGATAAAAGCATCATGTGGCTCAATAACATCTTGGAGACAATGGGCAATACGCCCCTCATCAAGCTCAACAACGTCGCTTCGCACGTAAGGCCGACGATCCTGGGCAAGGTGGAATACTTCAATCCGGGTAACAGCATCAAGGATCGAATCGGACTGAAGATGATTCAGGACGCCGAAAGGAAGGGACTGCTGAGACCGGGGGGCACCATCATCGAAGGAACCTCCGGAAACACCGGGATGGGCCTGGCCCTCGTCGCTGCCATCAAGGGATACCGCTGCATCTTCACCATGCCGGACAAACAGAGCAAGGAGAAGATGGACATCCTCCGTGCAATGGGGGCGGAAGTCGTGGTGACACCGACGGCGGTGGAGCCGGACGATCCCCGATCCTACTACTCAGTCGCCAGGCGATTCGCAAAGGAGATCCCCAACTCCTACTATCCCAATCAATACGACAACCTCAGCAACCAAGAGGCCCATTACGAAACGACAGGCCCTGAAATCTGGCGGCAGACCGAAGGCCGCATCACCCATTTCGTCGCAGGCATGGGCACTTGCGGTACGATGACAGGTTGCTCGCGCTACCTGAAGGAGATGAATGCAGGGATCATCTCCATCGGGGTGGACACTTATGGTTCGGTATTCAAGAAATACCACGAGACAGGCGAGTTTGATCGCGACGAAATCTACAGCTATCTGACGGAGGGAATCGGGGAGGACATCCTGCCTGCCAACCTGGACATGCGACTGGTGGATCATATCTTCAAGGTCACAGACAAGGATGCAGCGATCATGGCGCGTAAAATGGCCCGTTTGGAAGGATTGTTTGTCGGATGGTCTTGTGGTTCAGCCGTTCATGGTGCATTGGAATACGCCCGAGGGCTGAGCAAGGACGATGTGGTCGTCGTGGTTCTTCCCGACCATGGTACACGCTACCTCGGCAAGATTTACAATGACATGTGGATGAGCGACCATCACTTCATCGACAAGGGCAACATGCTCACCGCTCAAGAGATCGTGGACCGGAAGGGAAAGTCGGACAATCTGGTCTCCGTTTCCCCGAAATCAACGCTCCTGGAAGTCATTACCCTGATGCGCTTGCATAACATCACGCAGCTGCCGGTGGTCGAGGAGGGCACAGTCGTCGGAACCATCAATGAAAGCCGCGTTGCGTCCAATGGGGAGGAAGTCGTCCGCACACTTGAGCGGTCAGTCATGTTGCACGTGATCGATGACAAGTGGAAAAACCACCTGCGCGAGATGGATGAACTCCGTAC
>JBJOPY010000268.1:0-5636 GCA_046050405.1 Bacteroidota bacterium
ACCGATGTGGAGGGAGTCCGCAACCTCGTCGGCACTGGCTTGGTCCAGTTGATCGGCGGATCGCTGACAGCCATTGTTTCCTTGGCCTTCCTCGTCTCGATCAATCACTGGATGACACTGATGGTGCTCGTGCCCGTGGGTGTCTTCGCGGTGATAGCGATGCGGGCATTTGGCAAGATTCGACCCATCTTCAAGACCCGTGGTGTCATCAACGCCGAAGTCACCGGAAGGCTGACCGAGACGCTGAACGGCATACGGGTCATCAAGGGATTCAATGCAGAAGCGCAGGAAGCAAAGGTTTTCAGCAAGGGAGTGAACCGCCTGTTCAACAATGTGAAAGAAAGCCTGACCGCGACATCCCTGATCACCAGCAGCAGCACATTCCTGCTGGGATTGGCGTCGGTGGGAATCATGGGCATAGGGGCTTGGCTGATGATTCACACGGATGCGACGGGGAGTCCACTGATGACCACGGGTGATTTCATCTCCTTCACGCTTTTCCTGGGTTTCATGATTGCCCCGATTGTGCAGATGAGCAATATCGGCAGCCAATTGACGGAGGCATTTGCAGGGCTGGACCGTACCAAGGAAATCCTGGAAATTCATCCGGAGGACGATCCTGCGGTCCGCATGGAGGAAGTCGGAGAATTCCGTGGCGACATACGCTTCGACCACGTGTCTTTCGCCTATGAGCAAGGCAAGGAAGTCGTCCATGACATCAGCCTGGATGCCCCTGCGGGCAGTGTGACCGCACTCGTGGGGACGTCTGGATCGGGAAAGACTACCATCGCAGGGCTTGCGGCCACCTTCCTGAGTCCGAAGTCTGGGAAGGTGACCCTGGACGGACAAGACCTCAGCAAGGTGCGGCTTTCGAGCTACCGGCAGCATCTGGGCGTCGTATTGCAGGATGACTTCCTCTTCGAGGGAACCATTCGCGAGAACATCCTTTTCCCCCGGCCGGATTCGACCGAAGAACAGATCCAGGCCGCTGCCAAGGCTGCCTACGTCCTTGAATTCAGTGACCGATTTGAAAACGGGCTCGACACTGTGATCGGCGAACGCGGTGTCAAACTGAGTGGGGGGCAGCGACAGCGCATCGCCATCGCCAGGGCGATCCTTGCCAATCCGAGGGTGATCATTCTGGACGAAGCCACCAGCAACCTCGACAATGAGAGCGAAGCCATGATCCAGAAAAGCTTGGCCGAACTGATGAAGGGCAGGACGACCTTCGTGATCGCCCACCGCCTGAGTACCATCCGCTCAGCCGACCAGATCCTCGTCATCGAAAACGGTCGGATTGTCGAGCAAGGCAACCATGAATCCTTGCTCGCCAAGGGTGGTCGATATAGCGAACTGCACAAGTACCAAGCCAGGATTTAAACCGCTTGACGCTCCCTGCCTGTGCCCAAGTTCACCAATCCACCATGAAAAACCACCTCTTCACCCTTGTAGCCTTTCTTTTCTTCTTTTTCCCGGTGCAGGGTCAGCGCATCACCAATAGCAGCCATGGCACGACTGGCTATATCAAGGGTGACGGCACGATCCAGAACTCGAGCTATTCGACCCTAGGTTATATCAAGACCGACGGTACGATTCAAGACGCAAGCTACCGGACCATCGGCCATATCAAGCGCGATGGTTCGATTCAAGACGGGAGCTATAGAACAGTCGGCTACGTCAGGAGCGATGGAACCGTTCAAAACAGCAGCTACAGCACCATCGGCCACATCCTGGACGATGGAAGGGTACAGAATTCGAGCTACAGTACCATCGGACATGCACGTGACGTCCGGAAAGAATGGGCTGCCGTGGTGTTCTTTTTTTTCAAGTTTGAATGATCCGGAATTTGGCCTTCACTCCGTCCGCCGGTCTTGGGCTGCCTGGACGATGGTTCCCCTAACTGTTTTAAAGAATTATCCAATCATGGCGCTTCAAGAAATTCGAAATTCCAGCTACAAGATCATAGGCTACATTGATACGGATGGGACGCTTTCCGATGGCAGCTATCGTACAAAGGGTTATATCCGTGATGACGGATCGGTCCTGGACATCAGCCACCGCACCGTGGCCTATATCCGTGATAACGGCTCCTTCAGTGACGCCAGCGGCCGCACCATCGGCTATCTCAGGGATGATGACACGGTGGAGGACAGCAGCGGACGAATCGTCGGCTATTTGAAAGAGGATGGTACGGTACAGGACAGCCGCGGTCGGATGCTGGGCTATGCCAATGCCATCCGCAGGGAATGGGCGGCACTGGCATTCTTCTTCTTTTTCAAGTTTGCCTGATGCAGCTGGAATGTAGCACAGCTCCTGCATGCACCTTTTCGGTTCCCTGGAACCGATTTCTATCCTTAAAGGTTCCATGTCGTTCATTGTGCTTGACTCCCGTGATCTTCCTAGGTGACGCCATCCCGAACAATTGCTCCATTTCCATCCTGCAAAATATCAACCCAAATCGAAATCAACATCAGTGGTTACCCACTTAAAGCGGAGCATAGCCTGCAAAACTGGTCATTTAGGATCATTTCCAAACAGGGGGATCGCTCCAATAGCTCCTTGTAATGGAAGCTGTATTCACTGAAGCAGAAAGATCAAGCCATTACTTGCGTAATGGCTTGATCTTCGAGAGCCTCTCAGGGGAGTCGAACCCCCGACCTGCTGATTACGAATCAACCGCTCTAACCAACTGAGCTAAAGAGGCATCGTACAAATCTAAGGATAGGTGGAGATAAGAAACAAATTTTCTTCAAAAAATTTGATGCTGCTTAGGATCTCAGGCTCCGCAAGCGTACCTCCCGTAGGTTTGGGTCTGCAAGCCTACCTTGTCTTGGCCCCCGAATTACTGGACAATTAGCCGTTGGGTTGATGCAAAGATAATTGATTGTGAATAATATTGTTGAGCGAAAAACAATTGTGCTCAGAGAAGGGGGGGCTTAGCGGCCCTTCCTTTCTGAGGATGAATTTTCTGCGGTTCCGGCTGTCGAATTTTTCCTGGACCATTCCGGCGATGTAGAGCCTGAGGAACTCCATCGGAGGCCTGAAGCAGGTGGCGCTGTGGAGCCGCTCGTGGTTGTAGAATTGCCTGAACCCTTCCAATACCCCCTTGAGCTCCTGGAGTGTCTCGAACTGATGCTTTCGTACCATGGCGCGTTGCATGACCGAGTGGAACGACTCGATGTGCGCGTTCTGCTCGGGGCTTGCCTGGCGGATGAACTCGTGCCCGATGCCCATGTCGGAGAGCAGTTCAGCCAGCTCCAGGGCCACGAACTGGCTCCCGTTGTCGAACCGCAGCCCGGGCTTGATGCCCATGAGGCCGCCGAACAGCTCCTTGACCATTTCCATGACGTGTTTGTGGCTGATCTTCCAGCCGACGTAATAGGGCAGCCATTCGCGGTGGAAGAGGTCGATGAAGTTCAGCACCACCGCATTCCTGTTCTGCCCGTGAACGCGGATGAACTTGATGTCCAGCTCGATGACCTCTCGTGGGCGCACGGGTTGCGGCACCTTCTCGACGATCCTCCTGCGGTCAGGGCCGCCGCCGCCGGCCTTGGGTGGCAGCATCAGCCCGTGCTCGCGCATCAGCCTGAGGACTTTCTTGTGGTTGATGACACAATCGCGTTTCCAGCACAGCCACTCGGTGACTTTGCGGTAGCCATAGTCCACGAATTCCCCGCCCAGCAAGTCGACCATCCAGCCCGTGACCTTCGCGTCCGGGACGATGCTGCCGTCCTTGAGCGCAGTGAACCCGCTGGCCTTGCGACCGGGGGGACCCTTGCCCGCCTTGTAGTAGTATGTGCTGCGCGGGAACTCCAGCAGACGCATGAGCAAGCCCGCAGAATGCCCTTTCTTCCGGAAATCCTCCATCACCTCGCGCTTGATTTGGATCGGGCATCCATTTTTTTTGAACCTCGCGCAGCAGTTGCAGTTCCAGTGCCTGGTCAGCGACGATCTGCTTGAGCCTCCGGTTCTCCCCGGCGATCCTGTCCACTTCCGGGGTCACGTGCAATCCCCGGGGCTCAAGCCCGTCGGCGCCAAACTTTTCCAGCTTGATCCGCCACTTGCCGATCAGCGACTCGGCCAGCTGGTGACGGCGGCAAGTCTGCGCCACACCGTTTTGTTCTGCTTCCTTCAGGATCGCCAGCTTCTGCGCGGCAGTCCATGTTCTTCTTTCATGTGCCATAAGAAATCCCCCCCCCAATTTAGGCAAAACTAGTCCAGTGGTTTAGTGGTGCGCGATATGGACAGGCGGGAAGGGAGCCAACCAGCCCCGGAGGAAGGCCCGAAGCCCCCCTGCTCCGTCTTGGATATTCAAAACATTCTTAAATTGCCCGGAAAATGAGGAGGACACGCGACATGGCTCACATCCACACAGGCGGCACCCCCGCCCGCACCGGAACCGTGCACGGGAGGCGCACCAGAACCACCCCGGCAGACGGGGGCCTGCGGCAAGGAACCCCGCCCGGAGGCCATCGTCACAGCCAGAGCCATGCCCTGCCGGCACCCCCGGGCGCAGCACGGAGCCAAAAGGAGGCGGAAAGGGGCGGGCCACCGCAGGGCGGCAAAAAAAAGCCCCACCGAAGCGGGGCAAAAGGAGAACCGGTTTTAGCGGCTAATCCTGCGGCACATGGCCTTATTGTGATAAGATGACGCGTCAAAGATAAGACTTTTTCCAAGAAAAATTAAACCACGGTCAAAATTATTTCTGAACATGAAGAATTTAGGCATCGATCTGGGAACCAACTCCATCGGATGGGCTGTCCTGGAGCAGACCAACGAATTCAACGCAGCACCCCAGTTTGAACTGCTGCACAAGGGCGTCCACCTGTTCGACACCGGCGTGAACATCGACAGCAAGGGGAAAAGCTCCTCCAAGGCCGCCGAGCGCAGCGCCTTCCGCCGCGCGCGCAAGCTCAAATTCCGGCGCAAGCTCAGGAAATACGAGACCCTGAAGGCCCTCATCGCGGCAGGCATGTGCCCGCTCCCGCTCGGTGAACTGATGGAATGGAGATCCCACGTGGATCCCGTGTCCGGGAAGCAGCGCACCTTCAAGCGCTACCCCACCCATCCCCCCTTCCTCCACTGGCTGAACACCGACAACGAAGGGGATGCCGAAGACCGCAAGGCCGGCACCAAGAACCCCTATTACTACCGCGACCTGGCCTCCCGGAAGAAGCTCGACCTCAGCCAGCTCGCAGACCGGCTCATCCTCGGCCGCGCCCTCTACCACCTCGCCCAGCGGCGCGGATTCCTCAGCAACCGCCTGGACGGCGGCTCCGAGGACACCCTCCAGGCAGAGCGGCAGAACATCCAGGACATCATCGACACCGCCGAGGACAAGCGAGCCCTCCTGGACAAGCCCGAGACCAAGGGAGTGGTCACCCAGGGAATCGACGCGCTGGACCAGAGGATGGCCGCCGGGGGCTTCACGACCCTCGGGCAGTACTTCCACCACCAGCACCGCCAGGCCATCAGGATCCGCCAGCAATATACCGACCGGGAAAAGCACTACCTCGCCGAGTTCGAGGCCATCTGCACCATGCAAGGCCTGGACGGGGAGCTCGTCCGGGCCCTCCGCCGCGCCATCTTCTTCCAGCGTCCCCTCAAGTCGCAAAAAGGGACCATCGGCAGGTGCG
>JBJOPY010000269.1:0-6001 GCA_046050405.1 Bacteroidota bacterium
CTGATCTTATGAAAGAGCCTTCCTCCCCGCCTGTTCTTTCTAATGCTAAGTAACGCAGATGGCAATTCCCAAACCTGCGTAAAAGCATTCGCATATCTGTTTATTGGAAAACTCTGGCTATAGGTAGGCCGACGCCTTGATTAAGCTGCATCAGGGCTCGAAACATACTTGCATCGGGTCGAAATATTTGCCATATTGGCAGTCGGTACACTGAAAATAAATACAGTAATCCGTTCGTCCAATGCTCCGCAAGCCCAATCAAGGTCCAAGGTCGCCCTCCACCCGTCTCAACGACACTGTAAACCAGTTGTCGGACGGTGAATTTGAGGACGCCGTCTCCTTGCTGCGAGGTGGGAGGAAGAAGCGTAAATTCCTGGAATTGATCCTCTGGCACCGAGGCAGGCAACCCCATGGCACCGAAGAGGAAAAAAGGGCATTCGAGGGCTATGACCTGAACTCGCTCCGAAATGTGGCGCTACGTCAGCTGGCCGGGGTGATGGAGGAATTGCGGGCAGGTTTACCCCGGGAGTTTTCGGCAATCGTTGCAAGCCTGGAAGATTCGACAAAGACTTTGCCGCCGGGCTCGATCCATTCCATCGGCGAGGCCAAAGCCCATGCCTTGAAGCGGTGTTACTTGGAAAGGCTGGTAAAAGTGTTGACCTTGGAAGCGGAAGTATTGCCGCTGGTGTATTCCGGAGAGGCGTTCGTGGCAGCACTGGAGCGCAACCGTGGGGAGATGGAGCAGGCAAGGGCAAACGTTGCGCTGGCGAAGGAGATTGCCCATTACCGTGTCGAATATCTGGACAAGGAGGTCGCCAAGCGAAGCAAGGCCGGAGAACTGGAAACGGGCTTGGTGGAGGCCTACCTCGGCTCCGACTTCGCGAAGCTGGACGCCACAGATTTCCCTCCGCTCCTTATGAGTGAGAAATGCCTCTTGGACGAGGTCTTCAGCAGCCTTGGCGGCAGGGTGAAGGAGGCGATGGAGATCGCAGAGTCGGTCTGGCGGCTGGACCAGAGGTCGCCGTTCCTAGGCCCTGCAAACCGTGCCAAGCTCATGGTGCGGCTCAACGACTATTGCATCGCCCTGGGCGACCGCCCGCGTGGGGAACGTCTGATCGCACAGTTTGCCACCTTTGATCCTGAAAAGCCCGAGAACCGTGAAATCTACCTCGTCAGATTCCTCGTGGTGCTGCTGGACTGGGCCACTGACGGCGACCACTTTGCATCTTTCAGTACTGCCTTGGAGGTCTACGAAAGGAACGAAGACTTTGTGCTTTCTGCACCGACGGGGGGAAATCGCTCCCGGATCCTGATCGCCATGATGGTCATCTATCTTGGACGGCAAGAGGGGGAGAAGGCCAGGTACCTGTTCGACCATTTGTACAGGGACAAGGATCAGAAGCCACCCTTGTATTACCGTATATGCTTCATGATCTGCCACCTGATGATCCTCTTTGATCTCCGTGAAGCAGACGAACTACGGGTATATTCCAAGAACTACCGCGAATTCATGGTGTCAAAAGGCGAATTTGCAATTCCGGCTGTCGACCTGCTAGGGTTCCTGCAGAAGAATGCCGGGCGGTTTGCCGCTCCGAGACGCAGCGTTAAGGTGGCTGTAGCCTACAAGGCCGAACTGGAAGGAATGATTGAGCGATTGTTTGTATACCAGCACCAAGACACAGTCGTATTCCGCCTCTTTTACGGGCCATACCTCAGATGGCTCGAAGGGAAGCGCACCTAGATGTTGTCTAGGATCACCACGACACCGTGCCCCCCGCCATACGACACCCGAAAAGACAAAGAGGACATGGACGCAGGCGTTTGGCCAATGGTCTGCATCCTTTCGCAGTACCTCTGCCTCATCTCTTCGACACTGCGGCCAGAGGTCTGAATCTCCCATGCCGCAGCATTGTTGAGAGACGGATCCTGAAGGTTTAGGGGCGTTTTACCCTCTTTATCGAGCCAATGCTGCCAGGTGGATGGAATGTCCATCCCAGCACAAGGAGAGCCTGCGGTCGCGCTGACAAGGGTTCCGCCATCGGTCTTTGCAGAAAGCGATGAGATTATGCACAATGCAAATGCTACACCAACTAGTAACTTTTTCATAATAATGAAGTTGATCAATGCAACAACTTTAGTTTTAAAGTTAAGCAAATCTCTTCATGATAAAAAACATTATTTGCTTGTAAGAGCAAAATATTTTTCGAGATCGTGAGACCGTATCGAAAAAGCTGTCCATATAGCATACCAGCTTAAATCCCAAGATGACAGGAAGACCCGGATTGGGGTCGGAGAGGTCGCACCATCCCAATCCCTGATCGGGAAACGAGGACGATGATGGTCGGGTATTGAATCCCGGGATGCTCATATCTCCACCTGAAGCGTCAAAAATAAGCTGCGTCCATCCGCAGGAATGATCCCCGGCCCGGGATAGGCCGCCGCCCTTCGCGTAAAGTACATTTTATTCAATGCATTGTTCAAGCTCGTCTCCAAGGTGAACCGCCCCCAAGTGTAAGAGGCCGATGCATCGAGGACATTGTAAGCAGGGATGTACCCTTCCACCGCGCTCGGAGAGGCCATCGCATTGGTGGCGTCGCTGAATTGCCCGGAAAGATAGCTCCACTGGACGCTGGCCCTGAAGTCCCGGTGCCGGAGGCTGAGCCCAGTTTTGAGGTTCACCTTGGGAACAAGCTCCACCTGTTTCCCGTCGAAGGCGGATTGCTTGCCATGGAGGTATCGGGCATCGATCCACGCGACATTCCCGAAGACCGCCAGCCTCGTTTTCGGAGCATCCATCCCTAGCATGCCCAGCAGATTCGCCTCTGCGAAGCACTCCACGCCGATGTTCCGGCTGTCGGCGACATTGGTGCGATACCGGTAGTAGCGGAAGGTCGTGGAGTCGGTCACCAACACCTGCCCGATGCGGTCGTGGTACCGGAGATAAAAGGCACTCAGGTCAAATTCCACCCAATCGAAGGCATGGCCCCGGAACCCCAGGTCGGCATTGTAGCCTTTCTCATCTTGGAGATTGGGATCGATCTGAAAATTGGGGTTGACGATGCGCATGTCATTGAAGGTGATGGCACGGTAGTTTCGGGAGATGTTTGCGTAGAGTTCGAGCTGACCGGTAGGCCTGAAGGATGTCCCGATTCCAGCCAGTAGAATCCTGCGGTCACGCTCCTGCTGGTCTTGGAGGATGGCCTCGTAGATGACATTCCCGGCGAGGTCAGTGGTGCGGAGGGTGTAAGATCCCCGGGAGGCTGTATGAATGTACTCGAACCGAACCCCGGGAGTCACCGTCCACTTGTCTGACAAGCTGACGACTTGTTCCGCGAATGCAGCGACGTTCCGGCTTGGAAACACATAATCAGATCCCTCCGGCTGCTCGGGATGGGTCAGGTGAAAATCCGGGTCGGCCTCATCGCTGGCTGAGCCTTGGCGATTGGTCGTGCGACCTTGGTAGTAGCGAGCGCCCAGCAGCAGGGTCGCAGGGCGATGCCGGATCCCATACTTGTGCATCAGACGCGTTTCATGTCCGAAATTTCCAAAGTCCCCCGTGATCAGGTCGCGGGCACCGCCCGGATCCATGCGGTTGATGGCTCCCAGGAAGCCCAGTGCATCCCGCCGTGCGTGAAGCCCGAAAGTCCGGAGGTTCAGTTGTGTTCCTTTTCCAAGATCCACGTCCGCCGTAACGGCGGCCAAGTTCCAGTTCACCTGGAACCAATTGCGGTCACGGATGCTTTGCCGAGGGTCGCGGGCAAACATCGCATCTGTGAGCCCGCCCGGCTGCTGGGCAAGGTAACGCATGAAGGTGTATTCCCCACCGATCCGTACCCGCTTGCTCCACTGCCAGTGGAGGCTCCCGAAAGCCGTATGCTGGTGGAATCCCGAATTTTCGCGCCAGCCGTCACTGCGCTTCCCTTGGTACAGGACACGGTAGTTCAGCTTCCCCACTGTTCCGCCCAGACTGTTGAAGCTGCTGAAGTACCCGAAGCTGCCGAAGGTTTGGCGGGAGGTCACCTCGATCTTTTTGTCCTTCGGGCCTTCCTTGAGAATGAAATTCACCAATCCGCCGAACTGGGTTCCGTATTGGAGGGAGGCAGCGCCCCGGATCACTTCGATCCTCCGGAGCGCCTCCATCGGGGGCGTATAGTAGCTTTCCGGATACCCCAGGGCATCGGCAGCGATGTCGTATCCGTTTTGACGGGTATTGAAGTTGCTGCTGCGGTTGGGGCTGAGGCCACGCCCGCCGATGCCCAGTTGCAGGCCTCCGCCATCGTTTTCCCAGATGTTCAAGCCCGCGACACGGTTGAAGACCTGCCTTGCATTGTTGGTGGAGAGATTCGCGATGACACGGTCCATCTGGATGAGTTCACATTTCCGGGAGGCGAAGATGCCCATCCCCTCTACATTTCGCATCCAGGTCGGACTGGATTTGTCCGTGATCGCGACTTCCGAGAGGTGATGCTGGCGATAGGGCAGGTAGAAGTTGACTTCGATGTCCGCATCCGGCACCGTGACCACCCTTTCGGCCCCGGGATATCCCTGGGTGGATTCCACCCGGATCTTGTAGGTTCCCGGGGCCACCCGCCCGAAAGCATAGCGGCCCAATGAGTCCGTCTGCCGAAGCTCGCCGCCGGGCTCCAGCCGGACAGAAACCCCTTGCCGTCCCCATCGGTCGGAGTGCAGGCTGTCGTTTTCATCGGTGAAGGTCGCCTCATAGCCGACCGTTCCATGGATTCGCTGAGCAGACGCCGGATGCGAAACCTGGGCCCAGGCGAGGAGCACAAGCATGTAGATGTATCTTGTCATGGTTGTGCGCCATCGGAGATTTCAGGAAGCACCGGCTCGAAGGGAAGGATCCACGTCTTTGCGGAAAAGCCCTCGGTCTCCTTCGCCAGGTCCACCCGGGGATCGGTAAAGGGCCTGCTGCCACTTCCGTTGAGTGTGGCATAGGTCTCGGCATAGACTTCTGGATTTGCGATTCCCCGCTTCTTGTACTCGGAGGCCAGGAAATGTGCGAATTGTAAGATGAGATCGGGCTGCGTGGACATCATCCGCACCTGATTGCGCTCCAGGTAGTCTTCATTCCGTACCTCTGTCTCCCGGCCGGTCTTCGGGTCACGAACGTGGAAAATCGCATATCCGGCCTTCT
Organism: Bacteroidota bacterium; assembly: GCA_046050405.1. Classification (GTDB taxonomy): domain Bacteria; phylum Bacteroidota; class Bacteroidia; order J057; family JADKCL01; genus JADKCL01. The sequence continues at coordinate 5,156 of JBJOPY010000269.1, forward strand.
CCATGAGCATGACCCGCCAGCTGAAGCGAAATCCCTGCTCGTGCCAAAACAGGTTCTCCCCATAGAAAAGATACCGGAACGGAACCACGACCTGCAATGCAAAATGGATCGCCAGCATGCAGAACAGAATCTTCCTCGAGCCTCGCCTGCCTCGTGGCTGAATGCCGGCAGTGGAAAGCGACTCCGCTTCCGATCCTCCCTCCCAGGTTTCAAAGGTGCCCCCAGCCCCGGCCACGATGCGGCCGATCCGCTGCTGCCACTTCTCATGCCATTCCGCCGGAAAGAAAACCAGCGTTCCGAAGATCATCACAAAGGGAAAAATCCCGATCGGGAACAGCCACCAGGTCATCAGATGGAAACCGACCACAGCCGCATAGGCATACGGGCGAGCCTTCCGGACGAGCAGCAGAAACGGCACCGCCAAGTCGTAGATGCATCCCGCCCAACTGAAGGCATAGGCTGTCCAGCCATATTTGAACGCCCAGCCAATCAGGGGAAGATGGGTCTTGGATGCCAGCCAGATCTTCAGGGGCTGTGCCCTCAGCAACCAATCGCCATTGATTTTTGCCATTCCAGCGAAGAAGTACACGATGCCCAACTGCAAGCGAACCGCTCCCACCATCCAGCGTGGGACCTTTTCCACTCCCAGGGCTGGATTTCGCCAGACATCCCATGAAAATGAACGGTGTGCCGGCAGAAAGACCAGCAAAAACGCCGCGATCGATACGAAATAATAATGGTTGAGGTAGTTGGTGACATCCAGCAGCTCCACATACGTCCAAGCCAGGAAAAAAACGGGGGCAGCGACCCTGTACCATGCCCCCACCGCTATGCAGAGTGCCGCCA
>JBJOPY010000270.1:0-7007 GCA_046050405.1 Bacteroidota bacterium
ACCCCATGGAGCGAATCTGGTGGTACATGCGAAAGAAAATCACCCACAACAGGTACGTCGAGACCATGGTGGCGAGAATCGAGGCTTTCCGAAGGCTCATGGAAAACTTCGCCCACGAAAATCAACTGGGAAAGGATCTCTCAAGATTAACTATATAATTATAGTAGACTCTATATAGCGAAAGCAGCCCTACTCTTGAATGAATTCGGACTATGAGGAGGAGGTTTTTGAATCATATTAGCGTACGGTGCCAGAAGTCTCGGTTTTAGAAAATGAGGAAGGGCAACAACCGTACTGGCTGTTGCCCTTCCTAGGGGGTCATGCCAGAATCCGGCCTAAAGATTCAGGTAGGGCGATATCACCAATGAAACGATGGACATCAGCTTGATGAGGATGTTCATGGAGGGGCCGGATGTATCCTTGAAGGGATCCCCGACCGTGTCGCCGGTCACAGCTGCTTTATGGGGATCCGAACCTTTGAAGTACTTCTCAGTCTTGCCGTTGACGACAATGTTGATGCCCTTCTCGAAGGATTTCTTGGCATTGTCCCATGCACCACCGGCATTGCTCTGGAAGATGGCCATGAGCACACCGGCAACGGTCACGCCTGCAAGAAGGCCGCCCAAGACCTGGGCACCGAAGACCATCCCGACGACGATCGGGGTGACCAATGAGAGCGCACCCGGAAGGATCATCTGCCCGATCGCAGCCTTGGTCGAGATCTGGACACAACGATCATAATCAGGTTTTGCATTCGGGTCCCCCGCGAGGAGTCCCGGGATTTCACGGAACTGACGGCGAACCTCCTCCACCATTTGCATGGCCGCCTTGCCGACAGCTTGCATGGCAAGGGAGGAAAAGACAAAGGGAATCATGCCGCCCACAAAGAGCCCGCCCATCACGTCAGGACGGCTGATGTCAATCGTTCCAAGGCCAGTGATGCTCTTGAAAGCGGCAAAAAGAGCGACCGAGGTCATGGCCGCCGACGCTATAGCGAAACCTTTGCCTATGGCGGCAGTGGTGTTGCCCACGGCATCGAGCACGTCGGTATTGGCACGCACTTCTTTGGGCAGGCCGCTCATTTCTGCGACTCCGCCAGCGTTATCCGCAATCGGGCCGAATGCGTCGATCGCAAGCTGGATTCCAGTGGTGGCCATCATGCCCGAGGCGGCCATTGCGATTCCATAGAGGCCGGCGACGGCGTAGGAACCCATGATGCCCGCCGCCAGGATCAGGATCGGGAGGGCTGTGGACATCATTCCCTGGCCTAGGCCCGCGATGATGTTTGTGGCGGCGCCTGTGGAGGACTGCTGCACGATCGAATTCACAGGACCGCGCCCCATTGCTGTATAGTACTCCGTGACTAGGGAGATCAAGGTGCCTACCGCAAGGCCGATGACTGTCGCCCCGAACACGTGCATTGATGAAAACGTCTGGGTCGCAGCCTGTAATCCATGTCCGGTCGCCTCCACCAGGTCGGCAGGAAGCATGTACTTGATGATGAAGAACGAGGCGATGGCGGTCATGATGACCGAGCCAAAGTTGCCTATGTTCAAGGCCATCTGCGGATTTCCGCCTTCTTTCACTTTCACCAGGAACGTGCCAGCAATCGAGAACAGTATGCCCGCCGCCGCAATCATAACCGGAAGGACGATCGCGGAGATCCCACCGAAGCTGTCACCGGATGTTCCCACCACCGCTGCTCCCAAGACCATTGAGCCGACCACCGTCGAAACATAGGAGCCAAACAGGTCGGCACCCATGCCTGCTACGTCACCGACGTTGTCACCGACGTTGTCGGCGATCACTGCCGGATTGCGCGGGTCGTCCTCCGGAATCCCGGCTTCTACTTTGCCAACGAGGTCGGCACCGACGTCTGCAGCTTTCGTATAGATGCCGCCGCCCACACGAGCAAACAAGGCGATGCTCTCGGCACCCAGGGAGAAGCCTGTGAGGACACCGAGAACCTTGAAGATTTCACCCTCCTGAACGTGGGAAAGATCTCCCACATAGATGTAACTGAGGAGGATGTAAAGTCCAGAGAGCCCCAGCAGCGCCAGTGCAACTACTCCGATGCCCATCACCGCTCCGCCGGCGAAGGAAATGTCCAGCGCCTTAGAAAGGCTGGTACGGGCGGCCTGAGCAGTGCGAACGTTGGCTTTGGTAGCGATGCGCATTCCTAAGAACCCTGCCAATGCTGACAATGTGGCACCCAGCACGAAGGAGACAACGATAAAGGGATCGCTGACCGCATGTGCGTTGGACGAGTTACCTGTCATGGAGAGAACCCCCAGAAGGGCTGCGGCGAGGATGACATAGACGCCGAGAACCTTGTACTCGGCCTTCAAGAATGCCATCGCACCCTGCGCGATGAAACTTGCGATTTCCTGCATCCTGCTGTCGCCTTGGTTTTGCCTGGTCACCCAAGCTGAACGGATGGAAATGAAGAGCAGTCCTAAGATGGCTACACCTGGTACTGCAAAAACCAAACTATTCACTTTGTTTTCGTTTCAGATTCATGAATGAGGGGTCAATAATAGCGCATTTTGTTGAATGATCAAAAGATTAGGAAAAATGAGCAGGACTAAGGCCGTAGTGGTTCGCTACATGTTGGGTTGGTGGGACTCGGAAATCCCGCCACGGGGCCTGGATGATAGGACCACCGAAGCCTACTGCTCAATGAATCCATTACCGTCATGAAACATGAATGAGAGCTGTTTGATAGGATTGCAGTCTGAGGTCTGCGGGTATGGGTGTAAATTGCAAGCAAGCCCGCAGGGCTAGAACATACCGTGGATGATTGCTGGCAGTCCTCAACCTAGAAATAGGGAAAGCCGGGCAGGCCCGACTTTCCCTATTTTAGAATGAACCGAATCATTTCGATTACTCGGCTCCTTTTTTGGCGCAGCAGCCCTTTTTCTTTTCTCCAGCGCATGCAGCATTGGCATTAGAATGATTGCCGCCGTTTGAGCTGCTACCCACAGCCGCACCGGACTCCTCAGTGGCTTTTTTCGCGCAGCAACCCTTAGAAGCGTGGGAAGCACATTCTTTTTTTTCTTTTTTCTTGCCACCACCATCGGCAACCTGAACGGCAAATGCACTGCCAGCGACAAGGGCAACTACAAGTGTCAATGTGAATGCGAGTTTCTTAACCATATTCTTTCAGTATTTTATATCCTTGGACTTCCAAAGACAGTACCCTGTACGCAAAACTTGTGCCAAGGTTATAATGTTTATGCCGATGCATGATAATTTATCGAGAATGACAGCCCCTACAAGGGAGACCTGTGGTTGCGAACATTCAGTCTCGATGCCTGACCCTGTTCTGGCGCCGGAGTTTGCGTAGGTGCCTTTTCTCGTAGCGTTTTCCCATCGCATGAACTCTTGTTCTCATCCTCTCCAGTTTTTTCTGGTTCCTTGCTGCAATTTCATCCTTTGTGGCAGGTGTGGACAGGTTTTTTCCGGACTGACGAATCTTTTCTCTCACATGGCGCAACCTCTCCTTGGTGGTGGGGCGCGGTTTCTCCTCTGCCGCCTCGATTGTTTGGCGATTGGACGAAGAATCAGACCTGTCTCGGTGTTCAAATTTCCCCTGATGGGCGGGAGGGGGTACGTTGGAGGCCTCTAGGGCATTGGGAGCTGGAGACTCTTCTTCGATGGGTAGGTCCACCTGTTTTTCCAGAAGTGGGTCGTGAAGCAATTCAAAGATTCGGAACTCCGCGTCTTCCAGACCATTCATCAGCGAGTCCAGCCGGATCTTGAAAGGATCTGCACTGGTTTCAGGTGCTGGAATGTGTCTGTACACCCAGCTTGGATATAGGGGACGTTCATCGATGCGCCACCTGAAGCCATCCAGTCTATTTGGCTGGAACAGCACCATGTGGATGGGTAAGAGTTCGCCTTCAGGTCTGTCCATGAATAGGATTTTAGTGGGCTTGTTATCCTTGAATTCCACGAACATGTCGCTGCATCGGGCCTTGTTCATCCCCAGGTATTCACCTTGGTCGTCCTTCGTGAAGTAGATGCTCTCACTGTTGCCGTAAATCCACATCGTTCTGAGCCTCCCTCTCAGGAACTTGGCGTGCAGTTCCTCTCCCTTGATTTGATCGAATCCCACTGTGTCTTCCGCTGAGATGATGTAGGGATTGGTGGGAATGCTCATGCTATCGATACCTCCTCCCTTCAGGCTGACAATGATCGTATCCCCCGTAATCTGGCTACTGTCAGACCAGAGTGCCGGGCTTTGGAAGAAAAACATCACTGAGTCGTCGTACCAATAGGCCAAGGAGTCCGATACCCCTTGTAAGTCCTTCATATACAAGCGGGCGCGGTGATAGGCCTGAAAATACCGTTTCTCACTGACCGTGTCCTTGAAGGTGTATAGCGTATCCGCGAAGAGGAATAAGGTATCGTCCTCGAACCTCTGACTGGCAAATGCGCTGTCTGTGATGAAGGAAGCCTCGGTCTTGGATTGGAACTCGCCATAGTTGCCATAGAGAGTGAGGCTGGAATCCTGCTGTACGAGGCGGATGCGGCCTTTCGCCTTGCCGAGGTCGAGGCTCCGATCATACGCGATGGTATCTGCGAAGAGGGTGAAGGACGTGTCTCCAATGCTGGAATTTCGATGAAGGAAGGCAAAGTCATGCTTGGTGTCGAAGTAGCCGTCCTCTGTGTACATTCTGTTGAAAGAATCAGTTACATAGGTGGGGGCCATGAAATAGGCGACCTTTGATTCCGTGTCGTATCCAAGTGTGTCAGTATGCAAGGTGAAGTTCGGATTCACCAGGATCACGGAATCCCGGAAGTAGGCCATGTGAGTCTTGGGATGGAAATAGCCCCTGGTGCTAGTGAGAGTATTGCTGTCATTCTGGATGGTTCCTCCCTGGAGATACTCGGCAAAATCCTCGATACGATGGTAAGTGAGCCTCGGAGTCTTCAGCGTGACGTCCTTTTCTTTTAGGACGACCCGTTTCCAAAAATTGATGACCTTGGTATCACCGTCAAAGGTCAATCGATCTGAGGTAATTGTCCGCTGCATCGTGTCGGCCATGTGGGCGTTCATCACGATCTTGACGTGTGAGAAAGCCTCCACATAATTGCTATCAATATAATGATAGGCACTGTCGCAGTACAGCTTCGTGGTGTCTTGGCTCAGGATGACATTGCCGATGAGTTTGCGAATGCGGGTGCTGTCCGCTCCAAAGGAAGCAAAGTGAAAAAGGTCGGTGGCCTCAATGTTGATACGGTTTCCCCCTTCCGGAGGGGGGGCGGCGGGTTGGGAGAACACTGATAAAAATGAACAATACAGCACGATTCCATGGCCGAATCGAAGGATGTGATGATATGGATTCCTATGCTGCATTCAATCAGAGGCGGCGAAAATACAACAAATGGCTCCCGCCAGCCAAGAGCGGGGATAAGATCGCCCTAGAAATCAGAAGTTCGCTGCCCGATGATGGTAGCCCTTTAGTCATGTCCTCCCTACTTTTGTATTCATGCAAGCAATAAAAGTGCCGCATGTGGTGGAACGGGTGCGTGCCTTCATCGCCGAGGAGGGGATGCCTCCCTCAGGCAGCCGGGTTCTCGTAGCGCTCAGCGGAGGAGGAGATTCTGTGGGCTTATTGTTGATATTGAAAGCGTTAGATTATCGGATGGTCGCTGTGCATTGCAATTACGGCTTGCGGGAGGCTGCAATTGCAGAGGAGGAGTTCGTGACCGATCTGGCGAATACGCTTGGGATCGCCTTGTGCGTGAGAAGGTTTACGAAAGCTGACTTTGAATCCCATAGGGGAGAGGGGACCCAGCAAGTCGCCCGAAGGCTGAGGTACGCCCTGTTCGAGGAGGTGATGTCGGAGATGGGTATCTCTCATTGTGCGACAGGCCACCATTCGGACGATCAGATGGAGACGATGCTGATGTCGCTGCTGAGAGGAAGCGGCCCCCGCTTGATCCATTCCATCCCCTCGGTACGCGGGGCGTATTTCAGGCCTCTGCTCTGCTTGTACAAGCAGGAGATTCAGGCATGGCTCATGGATCACGGCCAATCTTGGTGCCACGACCTGACCAATGACCAGGATCAGTATCAGCGCAACCTTGTGCGTAATCAGCTGATCCCTCTTTTGCAGCGCCTGAATCCCCGGTTCGCCGAGCGGTTCTTGATTCAGTCTCGTCGGGCGCAGGCCCAGGCAGATGTCTTGGATGCATTTTTTCAGCCAATGGTGGGTGACGTGGTGACCGATTGGGAACATGGGCATCGCATCAGCAGCGAAAGCTTTTCCAGGAATCTGGATTCGGCCCATTTTCCGGTGTTTCTCGATTGGTGGCTGATGAAGAACGGTTTCTTCGGGAATCAAATCCAAGAAATTCAACGACTTGCGCATGCTTCCTCGGGTGCTCGATACATCTGCCCGCACGCGACGGTGCTCAAGGATCGAGATTGGATCTTGGTGGATTGGCGGAAGAAGGAGGAGATTGTGGAATCCGTGATGATACCTGATGGCATAGAGGGCGGTTATGCTGTGGAGTTCAGTGGCAGAAGGTTTCATTTCTCCATCGGAAGGCGACCGGAAAATTTTTCCTGCCCTCCCTTGGGGGAGAAGCATTGGCTGGACTTGGGTCGGCTCCGGTTCCCGATGTACCTGCGAAAGTGGGGGATGGGCGACCATATTTATCCCTTGGGGATGCAGGGAACCCGAAAAATCAGCGACATCCTCATTGACCAGAAGAGAGACCGGTTTTCAAAAGCCGATGCCTGGGTGATGGAGGACGGGGACGGGATCGTTTTGCTGGGGGGCTATCGCATTGCGCAGCGGGTAGCCGTTTCGGCCGATACTGACCAATGCTTGGTGGTGGAAGTGCATCCAGCGTTTCAATTCATTTGACCATATGAGAAGGCATCTTGGGTTTTGGGCGGAGTTATTGAATGGAATAAGAAGATATAGCATGAAGCAGAGGATAATGATGGGCACGCTGGGCCTGTTGGTGACGCTCATTGTTGCCTCCTGTGG
>JBJOPY010000271.1:0-8056 GCA_046050405.1 Bacteroidota bacterium
GGGGAGATGCCGACTTCGGGCAGATTCTCTGGGCATTGGACACCTCTCTGGGAGACTGCGGAGGAGGACTGGGTTCAGATGGCCTGAAATTTTTGACAAAACCCGGAAATAAAAATTCATCGCTCATCTTTTTTTGAATGACTGTTTGCCATTGTGGATGGATTTCCGATCTTGGCAGTGTAAACAGTCAATGGCCAGGATGCGCGGATGAAAATCACCTTGCAAGTGACTACTCGAAGCCCAGGGTAAGGGGGTTGGCTTTGCCAACGATGCGGGGGGCGACGAATTTCATTGTGGGTTCGATGACGGGAGGAAGTCCGCTGGACAACTGGAGGAGGAAAGTAATTTGAAATGCTCGTCGGGGTGAACCTCCGGAAAGCAGAGAGTTTTACATGGATTTTGGAGAAATTATCTGAATTGGATCGTTTATGAAATTGAAACTGCATGTATCGGCATTGATGTTCGTTCTTTTGCCTGTCGCTTCGCTTTGGAGCCAGAAAGCGAATTGTAGCAATATCTACGTGGATGTCCGCAAAGGAACCATCAATAAGCTGAAACCAACCGCTTCCATCGAGAAGATTGTTTCCGTGCTGCCTTGCTTTACCGGGATCACCCGTGAGGATGAAGGTTACAACTGCGGGGGAGGCGTATTTTTCATTGACAAAGACATCTACGCTTACACAGGTCGCGACTACTGGGAGATCAGGGCGAACTACAAGGGCACCTGGAGCAGCAAACTCCTCCAGCTGAGACCTGTCGATCTCCAGTTCAGATTCGGGAAACCGGTCCGGGAGGAGAAAATCCCCGGCTACAAGGTGCATTTTTTCAATCAAAAGTACGGATGCATCAGGGTGCAATTCTCCGTTCAAACAGGCCTTAGCGAGGAAATCGGAATCCACTATGTGCCTGCGAACGAAGTGGAACTCTGCTACTGAAGAGGAGATTTGGTTGCTTTCATTCAGGAGGATCCGTCTGGGCGGGGGCTCCTTGGAGTTTCGTTCACTCCCGTGTACGCACCCTTGGATTTGCAAGGAGACACCGGCGGTCGTTTTCCGCACGGATGATCTAGTCTGCCAAGTCCTGGAACACCTCGTGGCAGTCCGCCCACACCCTGTCGAGCGGCACCAGGGCCCGACTCATGAATTCAAATATCTCTGGCCAATTCGACCTTTCGAAGACACGGACGCCGCCTTTCTCCACGTAAATGCGGCTGATGGCTCGCCCATCTTGCAGGGATGCCTTGGGAACCCAAGTCCAGGATTGTGACGACGCCCTGTCCAGAAAGGTTCTCAATTCCTCCCATTGCTCGTAAAACAATGCACGGATCCCCGGATCGGAGTGCTCAAGCGTGACCGAGACACGCACCATGGCGGGCTCTGCCTCCAGCCTGAAGTAAATCCCCTTGACCCCCGTATGGTAGTTGACCCATTTGGTCTTGGGGTCATGGGTTGGCGGAAATTGGCGCATGTAGATGCCAAATGCCGTCCAGAAGGCGACTTTCAATTCCTTGGATTCTTCCTTCGAAAACAAGCTGCAAGATAGCCAATTATGCGTGGGAATGGAGTGGGCTGAAGTTTGGGATGGGCCAGTTTTCCGGACATTCCAGCGTTAGAGTTCAGGGTCTTGCCCGAGGCTTTCGTTCGTGGCTTCCAGCGACCGAGGCCGGCCGGCCCATCAATCTTCTGCAAAAGATCGGGAGAAACCATCTAATTTCGTAGCATGTCATTCCCATTGAAGTTCAAAAGTGCAGCTGATGCTGTGCAATGCGTGCGTTCAGGGGACCGAGTGTTCATCCATAGTGCCGCAGCAGCGCCACAGATCCTGATTGACGCACTGACTGCCCGCAGTGCAGATCTGCGAGGGGTGGAGATCGTTCACCTGCATCACGAGGCCTCGGCCCCCTATGTGGATCCGGCTTATCGCGACAGCTTTCGGGTATGCTCCCTCTTCGTCGGCCCAAACGTCCGAAAGGCAACCAACGACAGCCGTTCAGATCAGATTGACTACATCCCAGTGTTCTTGAGCGAAGTCCCGTTGCTGTTCAGGCGAGGCCTGCTCAGGATAGATGTGGCCTTCGTGCAGGTGTCGCCTCCTGACCGTCACGGTTTCTGCAGCCTCGGAGTGTCCGTGGATGCGAGCTTGGCCGCCATGGAAACCGCCCGAGAGGTGGTCGCAGTGGTGAATCCCCGGATGCCCAGGACGCACGGTGACGGGTCTGTCCACATCCGCAGCCTGCATCATCTGGTGGCGCATGACTGCCAGATCCATGAGAGCCATGTGGAGGTGCCTGACCGCCTGCAGATGGAGATCGGCCGGCAGGTGGCAAGCCTGGTGGAGGACGGTGCCACCCTTCAGATGGGAATCGGTGCCATTCCCAATGCGACATTGGCTGCTCTGTCCGGCCACAAAGACCTTGGAATCCATACGGAGATGTTCAGTGACGGGGTCGTGGATCTGGTGGAAAGCGGGGTCATCACCGGCAGGTACAAGAAGAGGCACCACGGCATGATCGTTTCGGGATTCGTCATGGGATCGAAGCGCGTCTATGATTTTGTGGATGACAATCCGCAGGTGAGAATGCTGGACATCGCCTACGTGAACGACACGGAAGTGATCAGAAAGCAGCACAAGATGACCGCGATCAATAGTGCCATCGAAGTGGATCTGACCGGGCAGGTTTGCGCGGACTCGATCGGAAAATTCATTTACAGCGGCGTGGGAGGCCAGATGGATTTCATCCGGGGTGCGTCCCTGGCGGAGAACGGCAAGCCGATCATTGCACTGCCGTCCATCACTTCCAGGGGGGAGAGCCGCATCGTCCCATTCCTGAAAACAGGCGCAGGAGTCGTGACGACGAGGGCCCATGTCCATTACATCGTCACTGAGCACGGCATCGCAAACTTGTATGGAAAGACGCTGAGGCAGCGTGCGGAGGCTCTGCTTGCGATAGCGGATCCTGCCCACCGGGAACAACTGGCGCGGGAATTCTTCGATGCCTTTCGTAACTGATCCATGAGATCAGAGACTGGGAGTGAGATCTTATCCTGTGTTGCAAGACCGATGGGCGAAACTGGCACCGGCTGAACAGCCCCAGAGCATACCGTCTATTTGACGATCTCAAAACTAGAAAACCCTCCCGCTGCCGGTTCCCTTACGATCTCCGCCTGGGTCACCTCGAATTCTGAACACACCTTCTCGACCAAGAGATGGAAGGGTCGCTCAGTCCCCTCCGCCACCGCTTCTACGCGCCCATCCTCCAGGTTCTTGACCCAGCCCACGAGCTTCAGCTCCATGGCATGGGTTCTCAGGGTGCGACGGAAGCCTACTCCCTGAACCTTTCCCGAGAAGAATACATGAAATCGTTCGTTGTACATGGCATGAAGGCGATCATTATGCATCCCGGATGGAACGGCAAAGACTCCAGCCCCTTGCACATGTCAGCCCCACCCGGAAGCGCAAACTTTACGCTCCGGCATCAAAAATACGGAAGATGGAACGGAAAGCTCAGAAAACGTGGAACGTTCGTCGTGATTGGTCCGCGATCATGGTGTGGGTTTCCTGACTTCAAATGGCGCGAACAAGAGCCATAGCCGGAAATTCCTCGGGCAAATACCATCTTTAACTGCCAGTTGGCCGTATAGAAGCCATAAATTTGCAAGTTTTGAAAGCGCAGGTATTGAATCGGCTGAGGAAGATATCGTTGTGGACCATCGGAGTGGTCCTGGGACTGGTCGCCGCATTGGTCGTCCTGGGCTATGCCTTTGAAGACAAGATCCACTTGATGGCGATCAAGGCGGTTGAAAATGCAGTCAATGCGGATATCGAAGTCGAAGACACGGACGTTTCCTTCCTGCGAAGTTGGCCTAAGGTGCGGGTGAGCCTGGTCGGCGTGACCCTCAACCCGCGCACGCGCTCAGATGAAGGGAACGCCATTGCCATGGAATCCGCCAATTTCAAGGTCGGTTTTTGGAGCATTTTCACAGACCATTTCAAGGTTCATGAGGTGAGGTTGGTGGAGCCCGATGTCCGGCTGGTCATGGACCAGGATGGCAACTGGAACTTCACAGACATGTTTCAGCCCCCTTCCCAGCCAGACACCCTGGAGGAACACGGAAACGATCCTGTCTTCGAACTGTATTCCGTGAGGATCAGCGACGGGCATTTCCACTATGCCGACCTGCGCGATGGCGGCACAGTGGACATTGACTCCATTCAGATCGGGATGAGAGGAGATTTCAGTGCGGAAAGATCCGATATCGAGACGAGGTGGGCCGTGCATGTGAACGATTGGAAATCTGCCCGCGCCACCTTTGCGCACAACAAGCATGTTCAGGCCCATGTCGTGGCGGATGTACAGTTCGGTGAGCACGAGAGCTACACCCTGAAGACTGCTGAGGTGGACATTGCCGCACTGAAACTGGTGATGGAAGGCGTCATCGCACGCGAGAAAGATGTCTTCGACTTCGACCTGAAGTTCGCAAGTGGAAAGAGCAGCTTTGAAAGCTTCCTGTCAATCTTGCCCGGAGGCTTGCTTGACACAGGTCGGGAATATGAATACAGTGGGGAATTCATGACGCATGGCTGGGTCAGAGGCCAAGCCGGATCAGGCCATACACCCAGCTTGCACGTGGACTATGGCGTGACACAGGGGGCATTTCATTACGTCGGCTACGATTCGAAGCTCACCGGGGTGAACATGCTCGGCGAGTTCCACCTGGAGGCCGAGGATCCCAGCGCATCCCATTTCGAAATCAAGAAATTCAAGGCCAGCCTCCATGACAAAGCCCTGACCGGGAATCTCCTGTATGCCAATTTCAATAACCCGCGGCTGGCTGTTGCGGTGATGGGGGATTTGTCCCTGCAGGATGTCCGTGACTTTTATCCCGCCTTCGCCGACAGCACCCAGATGTCTGGCAATGTCAAGGTCGATGCCCGGGTGGAAGGCCGGATCGCGGACTTCCAAGGAAAAAACTATGATGCCATCAAAGCGTTCGGGGGGATGCGTTTCCAGTCCCTTCGGCTGCAAGACCCGAGGCTCCACCTCCCGTTCGAAAACCTCACGGGTGAGATCACCCTTGACAATTACCGCATCGAGGTGGGAAGCCTTGTCGGCAAGGTCGGCCACTCGGACTTCAATGTGAAGGGAACGGTCACCGAATACCTGCCATGGATCTTCAACCAGGATGCCACGATCAAGGGGGTAGCCGAGCTGCGCTCCACCAACCTGGATCTTGACGAGTGGTTCACCTCGGATCCTGCAGGGGCTCCCCAGTCAGAGACAGAGGAAACGGATGAGGAGACCTTCGTCTTCGAACTGCCCCGCAATGTGGATTTCCAGCTGATCACCCAAGTCGGCAAGCTCAACTTTGCAAAGTTGGAGGCAACTGCCGTGAATGGCAGATGCCGTTTAAGGGATCAGCAACTGATCTTGGACGACCTGCAAATGAAGACATTGGACGGTTCGTGCGAAGTGAACGGCTCCATTCAGGTGACGGATCCCAGCCACTGCCAGGTGCGGCTCGACGGAATCATCCGGGAAATCAACATCAACAAGACCTTCCGCACCTTCGAGCAATTGGCAGCCTTTGCACTGGTCAAGGAAAACCTCTATGGAATCTTCTCGGGCGAGGTTCATATCGGCGGGAAGATGGACCAGCACCTGGAACTCGACGCAAACAGCCTCGTTTCCACAGGCAACGTCAGCATTCAAGACGGCAAACTCATCAATTTCAAGCCCTTGGAGGGACTTGCCGGGTTTATGAGGCTGGAGGACCTGATGCACATTGAGTTCTCGGACATCACCACGGAGTACCGGATCGGCGAGCAAAATTTCTACATCCCGAAGATGAGCCTGAAGGCCAATCGCCATGGAATGGAGATCGTGGGGAAACATGGATTTGACAACAGCCTGGACTATAAAGTCTATGTCGAGCTGCCCAGGAAGGAGGCCAGGAACTCCCGCAACCAAGAAGTGCTGCAGCTCATCGAGGAGAACCAGGACGATCCGGTGAAGATCGTGATACCCGTGCACATCACTGGCACCGTCGATGAACCAAAGTACAGGCTGGAAGGAAAGTACGTCGCCGCCAAGCTCGAGGAGCATATCAAGAAGCAGGGTGACGAGCTGAAAGAGGGCTGGAAGAAGGAAATGGAGGAAACCTGGGGACGAAAGGATACGAACCAGGTGGATGACCTGGTGGAGGTGAGGGGCGAAGCTTCCGATTCGATCGGGGGGGGTAGGACGAGGAATGCCCTCGACAAGTTCAAGAAGCCATTCGATAAGATCAAGAAGCCGATCCAATCAATCGGCGACCGCTTCGGGAGGTGATTCGTATCCATTTGGCCTGGCGCAGTCAGCGCATCCCATCAGCGGAAGAGGAGGGAGGACGCTGGCTTCCAGGTCGGCGTCATGGTTTATGCAAAGAGGAGGAGCTCTGAAATGACCAGCGCAGCGAAGACGACGGCAGCGATGCCGTTGGTGGTGAAGAAAGCCAGATTCACACGGCTGAGATCATGGGGCTTGACGAGGAAATGCTGGTAAGCGAGCATGAAAATGAAGAAGGCTGCGGCTCCCCAGGCAAGGTAATCGCCTCCGATCAAGTGGATGAATGTCGCGATGCTCCCCGCAGTCAGCACATGGAGGAGGCTCGAGACATAGAGCGCCTTGCTCGTCCCGAGGAAGGCAGGGATGCTGTGGAGATGGTGCTCCCGGTCAAACTGCTCATCCTGGAGGGCATAGATGATGTCAAATCCACTCACCCAGGTCAAGACCGCCGCGCCGAGGATGATGGGGGATGCGTCAAAATGGCCGGTGACCGCGATGTACGCCCCCACCGGGGCCAAGGCAAGCCCCAGCCCCAGGACGAGATGGCAAAGGGCAGTGAAGCGCTTGGTCAGGGAGTACCCCAGGACCACCGCGAGTGCCACGGGTGACAGAATGAGGCACAGCCGGTTGATGAAATAAGTGGTGATGACGAAGGCCACCCCATTGAGGATCACGAAGACCAATGCGCTGCTTGCCGGGATGGCCCCAGAGGGAATCTCCCGTACCTTCGTGCGTACGTTTTCGGCATCGATCACCCGGTCGGCATAGCGGTTGTAGCCCATTGCGGCATTTCGGGCGAAGACCATGCACAGCACCACCAAGCCAAGCAGGCGCCACTCGAAAATCTCGGGCGACCGGACATAGCCGAGGAAGAATCCGGTGAGGGCAAAAGGCAGCGCAAAAACCGTGTGCGAGAACTTGACGAGGGAAAGGTATTTCTTGACCAAGGGAATTCCAAAAAAATGAAGCCTGTGAAACTGGGCAGCAAAATTAAGCGATCAGGGAGAGAAAACAGATCCCTGGACCCTTGGAAGTCAAGAATTCTGAACGGCTTGGCCGGCAACGGCCAGGTTTTCGCCGATGTAGGCCCGGAGTTCGGCACAACCCTCGCCGGTGTCTGCCGATGTCAGAAACATCGGCGGCAATTCCTCCCACTCCTCGGATAACCTGGCCTTGTAGCGCTCGATGTTCGCTGCGAGCGCATTCTTGCCGAGTTTGTCGATCTTGGTGAACACGATCGCAAATGGAACCTGGGAAATTCCCAGATACTCCATGAATTCCGTGTCGATCTTCTGCGGTTCGTGCCGGCTGTCCACGAGGACGAAAACCGTCACCAGGTTCCTGCGCTTGGTGACGTAGTCCGTGATCATCCCTTGGAAGGTCGCCCTGGTCTTCTTGGAAACCTTGGCATAGCCAAAGCCTGGCAGGTCAACCAGGTACCAGGATTTGCCGACGATGAAATGGTTGATCAATTGCGTTTTTCCGGGGGTGCTACTTGTCTTGGCCAGCCCCTTGTGGTTCACCACCTTGTTGATGAGAGAGGATTTGCCCACATTCGACCGGCCTACAAAGGCAAATTCCGGCTTGTCTGCAGGTGGCAGCTGCGAATAATGCTGGCTGCTCCGAAAGAAATATGCGTTGGTGATCTCCATGGTCTTGCGGATTGCCCGAACTTGATGCCTTAGGTCCAACTTTGGCCGTGAAATTCAGGAAAGTGTGAATAAATTTACC
>JBJOPY010000272.1:0-8419 GCA_046050405.1 Bacteroidota bacterium
TCGAGCTGCCCTTGCCAACAACGATTCTTTTGAGTTCGCCACGCTCATCCGCAGAGAGCGTCACACGGTATTTTATTTGACACATCTGCAAAGATCAAGACTTTTCTCATGATCACATCGCTCACAATCCCCAGCCTCGTTCGGGATTACCGGCAGAAATGTCCACAAAAGTTGAATCTATGTTCTTAGGCTTGACGCGACACTAGGGGCTTGGATGGAATAGCCGAAAATAGGCGTTGTTTTGCACGCTCGGGAGTTTGCAGGAAATCATGGAATGATGCTGATGGTCCCGTCTGGAAAAAACATGGCTGAATCCTTCGTCGGAACAGTCGTGCATGGAGATTCATCAATAGGACAGCATCTCCATCAACCTGGGGATGCCCCTGCCTTATAGAATTCATGAGGTGGGATCAAAACCCGCAGAAAGCATTGTCGTACAATAAAGTATGAAAACGACAAAAGACCTATCGAACCTACTCATCACCGCCAGCGGTCTGCTGATCTTGAAGGCCGACCGCGACTTTGAAGTCATGGGTGTCCGGGAAACAGGCGGTGACCTCAGCTTCAAGGTTCGCTCCTGATCCCAGCATCCTGGGATCTGAAGACGACCGATCCCTGAATCCTGATAAATTGACTGTTGACCATCTCCCCCCTCTCCTCGTATATCTTCAGAGGTTTCCACAAGAAGCTGGCTAAAGCAGGAAAAGGCATTCTGCGGAAGAATGCCTCTGACCCTGTTTCAGGCTCCGACGAAGCTCCCCATACCAGAGCAGGAGGGTCTCATCCGAAAAAAGGAGAAAACTGTCTTCAGTGATAAGGGGCTCTCCTTATCATTACCAAGCCCTGCCGAGACTGTTTGTTGTCCCCATTGCGAAACCGGCTGCCAAGGAGGGTTATAGCGCAGCGGTGCTTAATCACCTTGTAGATCAAGGCCATTGATCCACGGGATCTGCCATACCCGCCTCCTAGACTTTTTTCTTCTTCAGCTGAGCGGACGCAGAACCGCTAACACCGACTTCCTTCTCCACGGGCTTGCCTTTCTTCAGCTGAGCGGACGCAGAACCGCTGGCGACTTCTTCCTTCACTTCGGGCTTGACTTTCTGTAGTTGAGCGTTTGCCGATCCACTCGCGACCTCTTCCGCTTCGCTCCTCATCTGTGTGGGTGCAGAGCTGGAACTGTTCGACTCTCCATATTTTGAGGAGCTTGCCTTGAGTTGAAATGCTGGGGGTGTCATCGACTTCGCCTGAATCGCGTTTTTGGATTTCAGTGCGACCACTTCTTCTTCTTTCTTCTTCCTTTGAGTGGCTTTAGTGAGCTTAGAACTTTGCATCGTTGCTTCATTTTTAATTTACAGGGCACTCGTGAGCATGATCGCGAATGACACTGCGATATAAGGAACTCTGAGGATATCTGCAATATCAAGATAAAAAAAGAGGATGCATTCGCCATCGCATCGCGATGGAAGGCCAGTATGGTGACAATATTCGGGACGATGTCTGAATCGTCCCGGGATCCATGTCAGCGATCATCAGCTCCCGTGTCAAGATCAGATCAGACGGGATCACCCATCTCGATGGTCTTTAGCTGGTGAGATGATCCATGCTGGGGCTGCCCATTCGATCAGGATTCGGAATTTTGATCTAAAAAGTAAATCTTTATATCCGTTTTGTATAATTTCACAGCTATATACACCTCATATGATGACTCGATCGAGAGAAGAATATAAGTTCAGGATCAGCTGTAAGCTGAGGTTGCGTGACCATGCGGCGGACAGTGAGTTTGAGTTGAGGTATCACTTGCTGGGCGAGGCAAGAGAGGAATACAAGACGATCCTGCACGGGCTCTATCGGCGGCGGGATGTCATCGCCTTCAGCATCTGCCTGAACCGTTGCCGCGACCACAGCTGGCACCATGCCATCCACGAGGAAATCGTGCAATAGCCGCCGTCGAGTGGTTGTCTTTTCTGGAAATTGTCGTTATTTCGCTATCGACTACATGAATGCGTATTGGATCGACAAGTTCGTCAAGGAACTTCTGGACAAAATGGTGGATGAGCTCCCGGGCTTCCGATGGGATTCGCTCTACACCTCCGAGGAGGAGCAAGGCAGCACGATGGTCGAACTCAACCTCTTTCGACGAGACGGACAAGAAGCTGCCGGGATGATTGCCTACCAGCTCAAGACAGGGGAAGTGCATCGTTTCAATTACAAGCCGATCCAATCAGACGCCTCGGAGATGATCGTGGACTTCCTGCTCGATGTGTACAATCTCGAAAGGACATTGTCCGAGGCCGTCAGATGATGATCGCCTGTGGTCCTCTGGAAAGTTCTGTTCCTCCATGCTCCACACCTGACCGCGTGGAAGCCATGGTGAAACCGTTTCGAAGTCAAGGCGAAGAATGAGGATGGCGCCGAGCCATTTCCGGGAAGATGCCCCAAACATTTGCTTCGAAAAACAGTTTAAAGCCCGAAAATATAGGATCACCACTCCCTACCGAAATTAAGATATGCCCGAAAACCAGCAGACAGAGAGCAAGCTTCGGTCGATTCAGCGACTGTGGCGACTCATCGTATCAGAACGTCCAGACATCACGAGCATTTACCTCTTTGCCATTGCGGCAGGATTGATCAGCCTGTCGCTACCGCTCGGTATCCAGGCCATCTTCAACTATGTGACGACTGGCCAGGTCTCTACTTCTTGGGTTGTCTTGGTCGTCGTCGTGGTCCTCGGCGTGGTCGCGAACGGGTTGCTGCAGATTTTTCAGACCTATCTCACGGAAAAGATCCAGCAACGAATCTTCACAAAATCAGCGATCGAGTTTGCCTACCGGATTCCACGCCTCCGCATGGACTCACTTCGCAAGGAAGTGGCACCCGAGCTTGTCAACCGCTTTTTTGACACGCTCACGGTTCAGAAGGGATTTTCCAAAATGCTCATGGACATCAGTGCATCGTCCTTGCAGATCATTTTTGGAATCCTGCTCCTGTCATTTTACCACCCCTTTTTCATCGTTTTCGGGATCTTCCTGGCAGTATTGCTTACGGTAGTGCTGTGGATCACAGGGCCTAAGGGGCTTCGTACGAGCATGGAGGAATCGAAGTACAAGTACAAGGTGGCCTACTGGCTGGAAGAAATGGCGCGAACGCTGGAGTCATTCAAACTTGCCGGGGCGACACGTCTTCCGCTGACCAAGATTGACCACCTGGTGAGCAAGTATCTATCAGCCCGTCGGGAGCACTTCAAGGTTCTGATCAGCAACTATGCATTGATCTTAGGATACAAGGTGGTGATCATCTGCGCCATGCTGGTGATCGGAAGCTTCCTCGTGTTTGACAATCAGCTCAATGTCGGCCAGTTTGTCGCGATCGAGATCGTGCTGATCCTCTTGATGTCGGCGGTGGAGAAGCTCATCAGGACGTTCGAGACGGTATTCGACGTCTTGACCGCGCTGGAAAAAATCGCGAGCCTGACCGACCTGCCCTTGGAATCGGACAAAGGGGCGACGGTCTCCACGCATAGCAGCCACGGCCTGTCCTTGAAGATCGAATCACTCACGCTCCGCTTCCCTGACATGGGCGTCCCCCTCGTCAATCATGTCAACCTGAACGTGAAGGCTGGGGAATGGGTGAATCTCATCACCTCTGATGAAAGCTTCGTCAAGCACTTCTTCCGGTTGCTGATGGGCTTCTATGGAGGGTACCAAGGCAGCATCAGCTTCAATGGAATCCCCTTGCAGAACATTCATCTCGAGGACTTGCGGAATATGACTGGAGGATACTCCACCTTGCAGGAACTGTTTGACGGCAGCCTGATCGAGAACATCCATATGGGGATCGAAGGTGTCACGCTGGACCGGGTGCTGGAGATCATCTCGGCAGTCGGATTGGATGCCTTCGTCAGGGGGGAGAAAGACGGCCTCGAAATGCGTTTGCAGCTGGGTGGGGGCAATCTCCCGGAAACGATCTACCGCAAGATCATCCTGGCGAGAAGCCTAGCCACCCATCCCTCCCTTCTCCTTCTGAATGACCCCTTTGAAGGATTGAGCGAGGACGATGTGCAAGGGTTCCTCTCCTATGTCCAGAAGTGGATGCCGGGGGCGACTGTCATTCTGGCAACCAAGTCCCGTGAATCCAGGAGTTTCATTTCGCAAACCTATTCTGTGAAAGAACAACACCTCCTTTCCTACTCACCTGAAAACAACTAGGGGTTATGCTAAACATCTCGCCAGAGTCCATCACACATCGCATCGACACATCCAGGATCTCCTCCTTTTCCGGGGTAATTTCCGCCAAGAAGGCGAGGCGAGTCAGCTACATGGTGCTGACCATCATCGGTTTCTTGGGCATTTGCATGATGCTCCCTTGGACGCAGACCATTGACAGCCAAGGATCCCTCACCACGCTCCGGGCAGACCACCGGCCGCAGACCATCCATAGCACCATCGCCGGCCGCATTGAAAAATGGTACGTCCAGGAAGGCGATTTCATTCACCAGGGGGATACGATCCTGTATCTCTCCGAGATCAAGGATGACTACTTCGACCCCGAGCTGCTCAATCGAACCCAAGCTCAGATCCGGGCAAAGACATCCTCGGTGACAAGCTATCAAGGCAAATCCGATGCACTGGAACGCCAGGTGTCCGCCTTGCGAGAATCGATGCTGATCAAGACACAGCAGACCATCAACAAGATCCGCCAAGCCGATCTCAAGATCGATTCGGATTCGATCAGCTTCGAAGCCGCCAAGACCAATCTGGACATCGCGCAGAAGCAATATGAGCGGATGATCTCCCTGTACAATAGCGGATTGAAGTCACTGACCGACCTGGAGGCGAGGCAGCTCAAGCTTCAGGAGGCACAGGCAAAGGCCATCTCCGATGAAAACAAGCTGCTCACGAGCCGCAACGAATTGCTGAATGCCAAGGCAGAACTGTCCAGTGTGCAGAACGAATACGCAGACAAGATCGCCAAGGCACAGAGCGAGAAGTTCGAGGCTCTATCCGGCCAGTATGACGCTGTCGCGAATGTGATGAAACTGGAAAACCAATACAGCAACTACTCCTTGCGCCGAGGCCTGTACTTCGTACTAGCACCGCAGACGGGATATATTGCACGCCTGATCCGCACTGGTCTCGGGGAGGTGATCAAGGAGGGAGAGGAACTGGTGAGCATCATGCCTGAAAAGACCGAGTCCGCAGTGGAGCTATATGTCAGGCCCCTGGATCTGCCGCTGGTGCAAAAAGGCAACAAGGTACGCCTGCAGTTCGACGGGTGGCCGGCACTGGTGTTTTCAGGATGGCCGGGAGCCTCCACTGGAACCTTCGGAGGGGAAGTCGTCGCGATCGACAAGTTCATCAGCCCGAACGGGAAATTCAGAATGCTGGTAATGCCCGACCCCACCTCAGCACCTTGGCCTGATGCCTTGCAGTTCGGATCGGGGGCAAGGGGCATGCTTCTGCTCGACGATGTACCGATCTGGTACGAACTCTGGCGAAGACTGAGCGGATTTCCCCCCAACTTCTACAAAGATGGGGATCCTGCCTCCAAATCTAAGAAATCGAAGGACAAGTAAGCTATGAAACACTTCGCACAGATCTTGCTCTTCATGGCAATGGTGGCTGCACCTTTCGGAATGACCGGAGCCCAGTCAATGACGGACACAGTGCGCCTCAGCTACGAGGATTATCTCGGGATCGTGCTGGAGAACCATCCTGTCGCGAAGCAAGCTGAAATACGCGGGCTGTCGGGCAAGCAGTACCTTCGCACGGCACGCGGTGCATTCGATCCCTACCTTTCCGCCAATTGGGATTCCAAGCAGTTTTCCGGCAAAAACTATTGGCAAGTCTTCGAGAGCAGCCTCCGTGTGCCGACCTGGTTCGGGACGGAGCTCTTCACTGGTTGGAACTCCGCCAATGGCACCTACCTCAATCCAGGCCAATCGTTGCCCACGGCAGGGCAGGCAGTCATTGGACTGGAGGTCAATCTTGGCAAGGGACTCCTGATCGACCAGCGCAGGGCCGACCTGCAGAAGGCAAAGATCTACGCCCAAGCGACCTTGGTGGACCAGCGCCTGATGCTCCTGGACTTGATCATAGACGCCACCAATGCCTACTGGAACTGGTGGCTTGCCTACCGCAACCAGCTGACCTTCCTGGAGGCGCTGAAACTGGCGAAGGTGCGCCACGAGGCCGTCGTCGCCAGTGAGATCCGGGGGGAAAACCCAGCCATCGATACCCTGGAGGCCTACCTTCAGGTTCAGAACCGCTATATGAACCTGAGTGAAGCTGAAGTGGAAGTGACGAAGACTAGCCGAGGCCTGAGCAACTTCCTCTGGAACCCTGCCGGCGAACCCGTGGAATTTGAGAAGCCGATCATCCCCGCAGATTCCCTGCCGCTTGTTTCCATGCCAAATTTGACGGATGAGCTGGTCGACAGCCTGGTCACTGCCCACCCAGACCTGCTCTACTATCAATACCAGCAGGCACAGCTGGAAATCGAGGAGCGCTGGCGCAGAGAGCAGCTAAAGCCCGAAGTGGCGTTCAAGTATCAAGCACTCAGCGCAGCCCCTGCGGGAGATGCCCTCCTGGGGGCTTTCATCCCCTCGTCCAACCTAAAATGGGGCATAAAGTTCAGCTTCCCGTTGTTCCTGCGAAAACAGCGCGGATACCTGGAGCTCACCAGGCTGTCACTACGGGAACTTGACTATCAGCAAAGTCGAAAACGGCTGGAAATCATCAATAAGATCGCGGCTATGATGGTGCAGATCCAGCAAATACAGGCACAGATCCAGCTCGCCACAGAGATCGTCGCCAATTACCTCGCGATGGTGACGGCCGAGAACCAGAAGTTTGGGATGGGGGAAAGTTCAGTGTTCCTGGTCAACAGCCGGGAACAGAAGCTAATCGATGGGGAGCTGAAGCTGAACGAGTTGCAGTCCAAGTTGCCAAAAGTGATCGGTGAAGCGAACCGCATCACCGGGGGCTATTTGCTGCCGCTGGAGGATCAGGAATAGCTGATGGTGGGATCTCAGGCATTTTTGCCTGGCTAGGGGGAAGACGGCACCCCGCAAGGAGCACCAAGGAAATCACAGGAGCGTTCGGTGAAGACTCCCGCACTTGACGGTAAAGGACACTAAGACCCGCTAGCGGGAGAACACGGCAGGAGGGGAGTCCTCTAGACGGATTCCACTTCCCGGACCCCGGGAACCATTCTGGTCAGCATGCCCTCGATGCCCATCTTGAGTGTCATGGCGGAGGAAGGGCAACCTGAGCATGCCCCTTGCATTTTCAGCCGCACGACCCCATCTACAAAGCTTTCGAAGATCACGTCTCCTCCGTCCATGGCGACCGCTGGGCGGATATTGTCTTCCAGCAACTGCTTGATCCTCCGGATGGTCTCATCCTCCTCGGGGGCTTCCTCATCCTGACCCTCCTCATCATTCAATACTGCGGCTTGGCCAGTGTCCAGGAATGCCGTGATGGCTTTCTTGATGGGCGGAATTGCGGTCTCCCATGCCGTTTCGGCATCCTTCGTGATGGAGACGAAGTTCCCGCTGATAAATACAGCCTTTACGAACGCCAATTGGAAAACGTGCTTCGCCAGTGGTGACTGCTCAGCGGCTTCAGGCTTGTCGAAGTCTGCGCTTCCATTCCTGAGCAGGTTCTTCTGCGTGACAAACTTCAGGGTGGCTGGATTGGGAGTAATTTCAGTGTAAATCATTGAAGTATGCTTTTCCTTCTATTCAGGGCGGCAAAGGATGCCCTGAAAGAAACTTGTTGCGGCTCAGTCAGGAGTATCCGTCCCTAAGCTTTTAACAACTATAGGCAGCAGATGTTTTGCATTTTTGCCCTTTCACCAAATATTCATTGACATCCCAATCGAAAATCCTATCTTTGTCTTAAGGTTCCAATTAAAGAACGCAAGAGTGGATAATAATAGCAACAGAGCGGAGGTGTACTCGACGAAGATTCGGGCGGGGAAGCGCACCTATTTTTTCGACGTGAAGGAGACGCGTGCGAACGATTACTATATCACGATCACGGAGAGCAAGAAGAAGCTCAACGGCGAGGGATATGACAAGCACAAAATCTTCCTCTACAAGGAGGATTTCAACAAGTTTATGTCCAGCCTGAACTCGACAATCGACCACGTGAAGACGAATCTCATGCCGGATTACAATTACGATGAGTTCGATCGTGAGAACTTCTACGATGAGGACGATGAAGAGGATGTTCCACGTATCGCAGCAGAGTCGAGCCAACCCTACGGACGCCAGGACGACTCGGGCGAAGACCTCTCCCGCAAACGCTGGGAGGAGTAGCATCCCATTTCAACGTCAGGGAATATGCCGAGCTGCGAAGAGCCCGGATGGTCTTCGCATGTCCCCAGCTATAATTTTGGGCAGGCCGATCCACCGATC
>JBJOPY010000273.1:0-7893 GCA_046050405.1 Bacteroidota bacterium
GATGGATCTTAAGGGGGTCAGGGCTGTTCACATCCACGGATAAAGTCAGGATTGCAGCATCCTCAGTTTGGAATCCTTCCATTGGTGAAATGCTACCTTTGAGAAACCGTGGCCTCCATCCGTCGCATCGGCAATTTCATTGCCGATGATTCATGCGCTGTACGATTACAGACCCCTCCATTTTCCAGAGAACAATGACCAGATATCTTCTGGGGACTCGGAAGTCCTTCCCCCTATGAACCGGAGGAGGAAAGGATTCGAACATTCGCAGGGGGCTCAACCTCGACGACGAATCCAGGCGATCTTGGCACGCTCGGCATCTTCATGGTTCAGCTGCACACTGTCTGCAAGTTCGAAGAGATCTTCGCGGCTGATCTCAGGATTCAAAGCCTGTTCCAGCATGTGGATTTTTGCGATTTTCTCGAGTTCTTCCCTGCGGCTTCCGGAAATGCCCAGCATCTCGCCGTATTTGGTCAGCATCTCGGCTTCCAGGGGATGGATTTCGTAGTCTGCCGCCACGATGGCCCATGAAAACATGTAGATCGTCTCGCGAACACCCTCCTTCACCATTTCGCAGTCGACCTTCGACACGGGATCACTGGCGATGATGTCATGGATCGAACCTGCATCTACGGGGATCAAGCGTTGGAAAAATTCGATTTCTTCCTCTTGGATGACTCCGTCCGCACTCGCCAGGTCGGCAAGGATGCGTGCAAAAACCTTCCTGTCATGACGGTCAATGATCGGGTTCCGATCAATCTGAGCTTCGAATGGTGTTTTATCGCGTGGGGCGACGGCGGTTTTATTCTTGCCCCACTCCCCTTTGGCACCGTCAAAGTGGAATTGATTTTTGACGAGCTTGAATGCTGCCACGACTGCGTCCTCGATTTCGTGTTGTGTGGGAGCATTGGCTTGCTGACCTTGGTTTCGGGCATACTCATTTGCTGCGGTGCCAGTCACGGCTCGGGCTGTACGGCCTAAGAAACCGCTGCCAAACAAACTCCCGGCCATGCGCAGGATGGAATTGCGGGCCTGCTGAATGGCCGTCTGCTTGAGAGACCGCTGGATGGCACTTCCCATGGAATTGCTCCGCCGAATGGGTGCCTTTGATTCGATGAAGTTGCCCGTTTCAGGCTGCTGAAACTCTACAAATACAGTGCTGCCCTTGACTTCGACGTCTACAATGAGCGGCTGAATAAGCTTATAGGTGATATCCATTTTTGATTGAGTCAATTTCTCCCCAAATATAGCGGTTCACTCAATATGTGAATCAGATGGTGCAAATTATTGCCGGAGGCTCTCCCTCTCCCCTGCGGAATTGACGGCGCGTGCCCATGCCCACTGTTCACCTGGATCAAGGTGCGAGTCGCTCGAGAACCCATTCCGAGTCTTGAAGCCGATAACGAACGCGGTCATGAAGCCTGCTAGGCCTTCCTTGCCAAAACTCGATCATTCCAGGCCTGAGGACATAACCTCCCCAGAAGGGGGGTCTAGTCAATGGAGAGGATTCGAAATGTGCGCACTGACGCTGAACAGCCTCCTCGAGTTCTGTACGGGAATGAAGCACTTGGCTCTGAGGCGATGCCCACGCACCCACACGGCTCTCCCACGGACGGCTGTCGAAATACGCATCCGAAGCGGAGGGTGATAACTGGGTGACCGAGCCTTCTATCCGTACTTGCCGCTCCAGCTCCTGCCAGAAAAAGCAAAGGGCGGCCTTGGGATTTTCCAACAGTTGGCGTCCCTTGTGGCTCAGATAGTTCGTGTAAAACTCGAACCCAGCCGCATCGAAGCCTCTCAGCAAGACCACCCTTACACTTGGTTGCCCGTCTGATCCGCAGGTGGCAAGGCTCACTGCATGTGGCTCGGGAACGCCCGCCTGAAGCGCCTGGTCAAACCATACCCGGAACTGTCGGATGGGGTCGCGGTCCACCGACGCCTCCTCCAGTTCGTCCTTCGCATAGTCGGTGCGCAGCTGCCTGATTTTCTCTGTAATCTTGCTCATGCCCGCGAAATTAAGGATACTTGCACCATGCTTGACAATTGTCCATGTCTTTCGGTGAAAATGTATGCGAGCTGTATTCATCTATGTGACCTGCAAGGATCGCCAGGAGGCGGTTGCATTGGGTAAGGCTGCCGTGGGGGCACGGTTGGCCGCCTGCGCAAACGTAATGGACGGCATGCAGTCCATCTATTGGTGGGAAGGACAGCTGGAGACCTCCACCGAGGCCATCCTCATCATGAAGACGAGGGAAGACCTCGTCCACCCCTTGACCGAGAAGGTGAAGTCCATGCATAGTTATACCGTTCCCTGTGTAGTGGCATTGCCCATCGTGGCCGGAAACGGGGACTATCTGGAGTGGTTGTTTCAGGAGACGGGTGCTTGAGGAGTATTTCCTGGCCATTTGCGGAACCAAGCCCCGAGGTGCGAGAGGAGCAAGCCCGTCAACCCACCGCAGCAGTCGATCACGACATCTGCAAGGCCGGCAACCCGGCCGGGAACGAACCATTGGTGGAATTCATCCATGCAGGCGTAGATGACCACCCCGCTCCATGCCTGCCAGCGGAGCCTTCTCCAATCGCTGCCCCCAGAAATTGCCAGAAGCAGGAGGAAAAACAGGATCATATACGCTATAAAATGTGCGCATTTGCGCATGACCCAGACGGCATGCGCTCCAAACCAAGCTTGAAAGTCGATTCCGACCTTTGCCAGATGGTTCATGACAATCCGACTCAGAGTTCCAGAGCCATCACCGGCTTGGTGGGAGAAAAGGAAAATCATTCCCATCCAGAGAATGGCTGGCAGCCAACGCATCACCCAGATTACACTCGAATTCATTCCGGAATGTACTCCGCCAGGATCCGAGCATGTTGGGAACGGAATTTATCCCACATTTCCCCGGGTTCCAGCGAGTCTTGTGGCCCGGTAGGTTCACAATAGACGAATCTGCGGTTCTTGTAATCGTAACCTTCCCCAGTTACACCCTCCAGCACGACCGCACACCCGATATGGGTGTCAAAATCCAGAACGATTTCTGGCAAGCCGATGAGTTTGCGGCAAAGGTAGAAAAACAAGGCGCTGCGATCCTCGCAGTCGCTATAGGTGTGGTAAAGTGTCTCTTCGGGCATCAGCGGCTTTTCTTTGCCAAACTGACCACAATCATCCTTGTAAAAAAATGCCGTCCGGGTGAACGACAGGAGAATTTTGACTTTTTCTTCCTCTGTCCTTCCATTCATCAATCCCTGAAGGGCAGGCAGGAGTGAACACTCCGCCTCCCTGCTCATGCCGACATCGAAGTAGCTTCGTTGGCTGTAATAGGGATATTCATCCATCACCTGCAGGGCCACTTCGTTCAGAAAGACAGTGATCCGGTAAGCTTCCCCACGATGCCTGAATTCCATCAGGCGCTCCACTGAGTTTACGGAAGGCAGGTGGGGCAGTTGTGTCATCTGCATGGAGAACGGCATCGTAGCCATGTCCGGGATATACTCCGGAACGGCGGCTTGCAGGTTGTCCATTTTTAGTCCCTCCCGCCTTGCGGTGAGATTCGCGTACGTTCGCCCGCCTTGATTGATCAGATAGAATCCAAATTCAATGTCCTCGTTCAGGACATTCAAGTATAAGGTAGACGATACACGGAACGGACGGGCGTCAATCCCCGATTTCCGAAGCACAAACCATTGAAAAAGAACTTGGAAATTTCGCCCCTCGGATGGGAATGCCTGCTCAGAATAGTCGGCAAGAATGTCGTAAAAGTGCCAATCACTCAGACTCATCCCACGCCTGTAGTCACCGATCTTTTTGAGAAAGGGATGATATTCGCGGGATTCAAAATGTGAATACATTCTCCGAAAAACGGCTTCGTCGATTTCTGAGGACATGAGCGTGGCCATGTCCGGAATCAAGGGAAGGGTCAGGGAGGCACTGTAGAATTTGACCTCCACGTAATCACCCCCACTGAAATGGGCATCCTGAATCCCTGCATTGCAGCGGGCGGTAATGATTTCACTCCCCAGCATCAGGCAGAGTGCCGTGGAAAATACGCGCATCCATCCCCTCTTGCACAAGGGATGGATCATCCTGACAGTTAAGTGGAGCGTGTGGTAAACCAACATAGTTACATGCGTTTCTGGTAGAATCTGTCTAAAAACAAATATACGACATGCAATCAATCCAATCGCATACAACCATCAAAAACAGAAGCTCACAATGTCCCCTACCCTCTCCCTTCCTTGTGACTGGAGCCTCCAATTCTTCTTGCATGAAGCCGGCAGCACGCCTTCCATTCATGAAGGCTGAAGCATCAGGTCTTGGGGGGGATCTGGAAGTGAGGGAGGATGGGCGGGTACAGCCCGAGGGAAAAATTTCAACGTCGGCTAAACCATTTCGGGCGTCGGGAGTCAAACAATCCATAAAATCCCAGTTCCTTCCATCAACAATTGCAACAATGAAAATCAAACGTTTCATCTCGGCATCACTGATCCTTGGCTTGCTCCTTGCTACAGCTTGCAAGCGGGAAAAAATCACCACCATGAGTGACGATGACATCGCCGAAACCATGAATGGTTCGGTTTCGGAATCGGACGGAGGTGCGGCCACGGACGTGAGTGCCTCTGCCCGAACGGCGGATATCCTTAACAATTCCGTCTTCTGCGGGCTTACAGGCGATACGGCGGTTACATTCACCGGCCCTCAAGGTCGCTATTCATGGGTAGGGACGTGGGTCTGGAGCGTGAACTGTATCTCGGGAATACCCAGCTCGATCAGCTTGAGCAACACTGGATCCGCGAGCTATGACGGCACCAATTTTGACTTCTCCAGCACCTTCAATGGTGATTTTGAGATTACCGACCTCGGGAATACCACGACAGCGTACAATACGAATGGAACCTCGGAGCGGGTGGGTACAGGCACCACAGTGATACGCAACCGCAAGAAGGAGTTCAGCTACACGAACCACCTCGTGTTCACCAACGTGAGGGTCCGAAAAACGGATCATACCATCGCCTCGGGAACGGGTACAGCCCACTGTGTGGGCACTGTCGTGGATGGGAAGGACTTTGATCGTACGGCAGCCATCGTATTCAACGGGGATGGCACGTACACGGTGACCCTCGACAATGGCCAGGTATTCATGTTCAACCTGCAATAGCCGTCGGTCTAATCTCCCCAAGGGGTGGCCAGGGCCAATCCATGAGGATTCATGAACAGGAACTTCCTGCCGCACCCAGGGCGTGGAAATCCTGTTCCCATGTGGCCGCAAATGGCCGGCTTCCTCTCATGCACATGAGAACGGAATGATCGCCAGCCTTGGCTCAGCGACATCACCAACGCGATCGGTTGCACGTCGACTGTGGCCTACCTCATCCGTTCAGAATGGCTGGATCGAACTGGACGCGTCGTCCAGCCAGTAGGCCAAGGCCTGATTTCAGCTCCATTTTGGTACGTTCATTGTTCAGCTCCACGGAATAGCGTTCCCTGAGCTCGATTCGCTTGATCGCCTCATAATATCTTCTCAGGTCATCCGAATTCTCCAGGATAAGCCCTGGAACTTGGGCTGGTTTACCGTCTGGGCCTTTGTGGATCATCGTGAAATAAGAGGTATTGGTGTGGCGGACGACACCTTCGGATACATTTTCGGCGGTGACGCGGATACCGACGACCATCGATGAATTGCCGACGTGGTTCACTGATGCCATCAAGGAAACCAAATCCCCGACCTCCACGGCCTCTCTAAAATTCACATTGTCCACCGATACGGTGACACAGTATCCACCCGCATGCTTGGAGGCCGTGACATAGGCAGCCTTGTCCATCAGGCTTAACAGAATACCGCCATGAATTTTCCCTCCGAAGTTTGCATACGAGGGAATCATCAGCTCCTTCAGTGTCACGCGTGACCAAGATACCGCCTTGTATTCTGGATGATCCATATTTTTTTACCAAGGTAAGGAAGAAAATTGATGATTGCACGAGGGCCGTCGGATTCGGCAGCACCGGACCACGGGGGAGTCGATTGCCAGCAGGGATCTACCGTTTAGGATCAAGCCCCACGGAGACGATGTGGAGGGTACGCACGAGTGGCATCCTTCTATAACCGAACTCCTCACCTAGTATCGGCGCTACGAGAGGTCACCTTCCAGACATGTGCATTTGGCAGGATGCGCCCATACCGAGGGGGAACGATCCTGAGTGCAAACGGGCATCCAAATGATCAAACCTTCGCACCTGCGCATCCAGGCTGAGAGGATATTCAGATTTGCACCATGATTTTTTTTGCTGGCATTCAAACTTTTTTCGCACTTTTCCCGCAAAATCGAAAAAGTGGTTTCCAGGTCATGAGTCCGCAGTAGGAAAAACAAGAATGACGAGCGGAAGTTTGAAGAAGCTAAGAGCAGTGGCATGAAGCGAATTATCAAAACCTACGAGAAAATGGATGCCCATTTACAGGCACTGTTCCTCCACCAGTATCCCGAAGCGATTTCCCCGGGGATCGTGCTGACATTCCAGGATCATACAGGCAAGCGATTCAAGGGGTTGGAACTCCTCGATGCTGAGAACGACACCCTGTACCTGGTCAAGATGGACGACTACCTGCGTGCCAATTTCACAGAAACAGAAGAAAAAGAGGCAGGAGGAGAAAACGATGGCTTCGAGCGGGAGGAAAATCCCGATGCTGAACGTGAGGATGATTTTGAAGATGATCCATCTTTTGAAGGGATCGACGACTGACGGCGATATCTCACTCATAGTGGGGTGACTCCGTAGGGATGGATTACCCCGCGATCATCGATTTCAGTGCTCCTAAGGTAAGATGGAAGGACGACAACCCCGCCGTTGGTATGCCTGATCGGAGCGTAATGCCGGAGGAGCCCCAACGCTACCCTTCAGATGACCCGCTGTCCAAGAGACGCCTTGAACCATGTCTTGCACTGTCGTCGATTTCCTGTAGTTGATCCTTTCATGAAGAGCCTTTTCGCACACGTGCTGGAGGAAACTTCTCCATCCTGGATTGGGCTTCCTTGGTGCTTAACTTCGAATCATTCCTCCAAGACGGATTCCTGATATGGATAGTACATATTCAATATGCTTAGGTAATGAGTAGGGTCTTCAATGCATTTTTCCACATCCTGCATCGTCTTTTCATCTATCAAACTCATAAGGGGCTGCGCTACATTCTTCAAACTCGAAAGAGCGTCTAGGATAATCCTGTCCCATCTTCCATGCAGCATTGGCAAATCAGAGTTCCTGATGGTGCCCCTGCAATCTGGACTTCCGCAAGAACATTCGAGATTCGATTCAATGTTGAGAATTCCATATTCGGTGGTAAGCTCCTCTCCGATCTGAATATCCCTCGTCGCGATTTCAAAACCATAAACTGTGACTATCGTGCTGGAACTGCAACTATGATTCATATACTTTCCAAAATCCCAACACATTATCCTCAGACCGTTCTGATTTATATATGTGTACTTGTCCAGTACGGATTTAATCATAGGTTGATGGTTTCGATATTCGGTTTCTGAGATTCGTAGATCCAATTCATCTTCGACATAGATGATCGTTCCTTTCGGAATCAATTCGGTTGCAAATACACCATAACCCATCTGGGGGTCGATGA
Organism: Bacteroidota bacterium; assembly: GCA_046050405.1. Lineage (GTDB taxonomy): Bacteria > Bacteroidota > Bacteroidia > J057 > JADKCL01 > JADKCL01. Next base: position 7,623 of record JBJOPY010000273.1, read on the forward strand.
AGCGCAATTCTGTGGATGGATGAATCATGACTCAACTTATATCTACAGTGAATGACCTTAATGTATCTACGAATATAGAGGTTTCCAGTCGTTTTATAATTTTGAACCCTTTTATTTGTATCTACCCGCTAAACCCAGTATAGCTCGGGCCAGTTTTTTTGCAGGGGTAGCAGTTCGTGGAGCCTGTTGACGGGGTGGTATGGCATGCGCTGGAGTACCGCGTGGAGCCATTTGAGGGGGCCAGGCCGTTGAGCTTGCAGGTTGCGAAGAA
>JBJOPY010000274.1:0-4897 GCA_046050405.1 Bacteroidota bacterium
GAAAACCCAACAAAAATCGATGGCCGTCGTTTGCAGTTTTTCACCAATCCCTTAGATTCGCGTTTCTAACTCAGCATAGACATGGGAGCTTGGGACTACGGATTTTTTGACAATGACTCGGCCTTGGATTATGTGGATGAGCTGGAAGACAGCGATAACCCCAAGGTCTTCTTTAAACGAGCCTTTGCCAATTCTGCAAAGGCAAGCCCTCTCGGTCAGGACGATGCCCATGCAGTCATCGTTTCTGCGGCCTACATTGATTACCTCTTGAACGGCACCCATTATGGGGAGGACAATGAGATCCTTGTGGACTTTGCTGCCCAGCATCCGAAGCTCAAAGTCGACGACCTCAGGGCAGATGCAATCAAGGCTCTTCAGAAAGTGATCGGCCCAGATTCCGAGCTCAATGAACTCTGGGCAGAGAATGAGGAAGACTACGACAAGTGGAAGGGGACGATCGTGGAACTCATTCAGCGCCTGAAGTAGGGGGGCACCGTGCCAAGGAACTGACCGGAAAAGACTCTGCGTTCAATCCGTGAGGACATTTTGACTGTCTTCTGGATCGTTGGCGATTATTCGATGCGAATTGTGATATTTGCATTCTATTTCGCTGTCTATGAAAAACCGGTTCATTTTGGCCATCCTGCTCATCGGAGCAAGTGCGCTGTATCCTGCCTACAGCCAATTCATACAGGCTCCACTGCCCTACGGCTATGCTGCCTTAGAGCCCTATATTGATGCCCAGACGATGGAAATCCATTTTTCGAAGCACCATGCGGCCTATATCAAGAATCTGAACGGAGCCATCGCAGGCACGGACATCGCCACCGCGCGTATAGAGGACATCCTTGCCAATGTCTCCAAGTACAGTGAAGCTGTGCGCAACAACGCGGGAGGCCACTACAACCATGCACTATTCTGGACGATCCTGACCCCCGGCAAAACATCGATCCATCCTCAGCTCGAGGCAGCCATCAAGGTGACCTGGGGTAGCGTAGACAGTATGAAAACCCTCATCAACAAAGCTGCCGCAACCCGTTTCGGCTCAGGATGGGCTTGGCTCTACGTCACCCCCGAAGGCAAACTTGCTATCGGCAGCAGCCCGAATCAGGACAATCCGCTGATGGACCTCTCGCCCATCAAGGGGTATCCCATCTTGGGGATCGACGTCTGGGAGCATGCATATTACCTGAAATATCAAAACAAGCGTGGTGATTACCTGAACGCCATCTGGAATGTGATCAATTGGGAGGAGGTCAGCCGCCGCTTCTTCAATGTCGTACCCGAAAAGTCTCAATTTGATGTCTGGCCAGCCTTGAAGGATTTCCATGCGGCCATCACAGCGATCTCCCCCCCGATCGGGGAGGGCAACCTACAGCAGGCCAAGTCTCTTAGCACCGAGCTGTTTCAGAAGGCTAGTGCCCTCTCCGACCATACGGTTCCTTCAGAATTCAACAAGCCGGATGTGCTGAAGGCCATCCGGAGGCTCAGGGCAGACTCCAAGAAACTGAACGACCTTGTGGTGAGGAACTCCTCAGACGATATGATTAGAAAATCCCTGACGGTCCTGAACGATACATTCCATCAGATCGTAGATATATGTTTCGGGGAGGAAAAATGATGGCCTTATATTATACCACCTATTAATTTAATGGGTGTACCAAGTGGGTCGCCCCTACATCCTCGAGTGTCGAATTCAATGGAACAAATAAAGTTTAGCGGCGTCAATTCAGCGTATGGAGAGTTTTCGAATTTCTCCTTGTACCCGATCCGTATCAAGGGCAAGACTTGGCCCACCTCCGAGCATTATTTTCAAGCACAGAAATTTGCAGGCTTGACACATGAGATGGCCATTCAGAAGGCCACCACGCCGATGAAGGCTGTGGAACTTGGGCGCAGCCGGAAGATCAGGATCCGTCCCACTTGGGACAATGTAAGGGACAATGTCATGCTGGAGGCCGTCCGCGCCAAATTCACCCAGCACCCTGACCTGAAGGCACTGCTTCTCAGTACGGGGAATGCCCATATCATCGACCATACTGAACAAGACGCCTATTGGGGAGATGGAGGAGATGGAAAGGGACAGAACAAACTCGGCAAGATACTGATGCGGGTGAGGGAGGAACTGCGAAGCGGCCAATCCTGAGACTGACGCCGGGTTCCACCCGATGTCACGGGTGGATGACATACAGGAATGGAGTCTCCTGGACATTTACCGCATCATGCCGTGGTCATCCCTGCACCGCGCCCCTCTCAGCGCGGGAGGAGTGGGTTCCATGGTCCTTGGGCGTGACAGTGCGATGGCTGGGACTTGGCGTGAGAACACATAAGCGGGATGTGCCTGCGACATCCCTTCCCATGTCCATGTGGCCGCCATTGTCCCAGATCGAGACTGTTGCACCGTGTCGGAAAAACTGTCCATAAAGCATCCCGTTTGGAGAGGAAGCATCGAAATCAGCGAATAGAGGCCTACCCTTGAATGAATCTGGACGAAGAAGGAGTGATTTTTGCGTTGAATTGGCTTACGGTGCAACAGTCTCAGATCCTGACAGGCCGAGAGTCCCCACCCCCCGCCTGCTGCAAACAAATCCGCTTGCCGGTCGCCGTTAAGCTCAAAAAAATGAGTGCAGGCAATCAGTCGATTGCCTGCACTCATCTAGGAATCCCTTCCGAATGACCTATTTTTTGAAAACATAGCGGGTGATGAAGATTCCCCCCTTGTCGTCCTTTCCAGCGTAGCTTTCCACACCGCTGGTCACGAAGGCGAGCGTCCAGCCTTCTGCCGTCAACTGATTTAACTTGGAGGAGACAAGCGCATCGTTGGAGGCGATATTCTGGAAGTTGATTCCCACACCACTGAATAAGTTCAGCAGCTTCGTTTCGGCAAACTGATTCACTTTCAGGTCATCGCGATCGACATCGCCTTGCTTGGAATCATTTCCATCTACACGTTCAGTCGTGAAGTCATTGACATTCAGGCCAGTCTTGTTCTCGATCATCCTGGATCTCCCTAAGCCCATCGGGATGATGCTTTCCACTGCGGTGACTACTTTGTATTGGGTCTGCGCAATTGTGTGAGCCGCCAAACCCGAAATCAGAACCGTAAGCAGAGCTAATTTTTTCATGTTGGAGAGTAGTTTAAACATTTAATATAAATCCTTCTGGCAACGTTGCCGCGTCATGTTTATCAATTTGCGTGCCAATTCTGCTTGTATGCCACATTTTCAGGTTGTTTGGTCATCCGGGCCGGTTCGTTGGATTTCGGTGGGTGATGAACGGGACCCGTTCGGACGGGAGTTTCGAAATGGTCATGCGAGTGCTATAGCAGTTGTCACCTCTTCTCAATGGCCTGGATGCATGACCCGATAAATGGGAGGACAATTCGTCCACGGTTTTGCGCTACAGTGCTGAAAAGGTTGCGTTTTCAGCTTTTGATAGAGCATTTTATGGTTCGAATTCGACCACAAGTGCTTTTCTTCATTATTAGGGAGAAGTTTGGTCATCCCTGGCAGCAACAAAAACCCCGGGGTCATTTCTGACCTCGGGGTTGTGTGGGCGATACTGGATTCGAACCAGTGACCCCTGCCTTGTCAAGACAGTGCTCTGAACCAACTGAGCTAATCGCCCTTTTCCGACAATGGAACGCAAAGATAGGCATTCCCTGGCATTTGTCAAGTTTTTTTGAAGTGGACATGAAAATTAGGTTCAAGGAAGACCTCCTGTTTTTGGGTCGGAGAATCTTCCGATGACCGCTCTTTCCCAACTATATTTGCATCTGGTTTGCCTATGAAAAACACAGATCGGATTCGTCAGGTAACATTCACGTTGATCTTCGGGTTCTTCGTGTTCTATACGATTCGCTTCATTGACTTCAACCCGTATCCCAAATGGCTTTCCGAGCATCAGCTGCAGCAATGGAAGTCAGCTGGACTGGACGAGTCAACCCTGATGGATGGAGACCTGGTTTTACGCCATAGCAAGGGCTTCGTGAGCGATGCGATCCTGACCTTTCAGGTGGAGGATCCCCAGTTCTCCCACAGCGGCATCGTGAAGAAAATCAATGGTCGGACGTACATCTATCATGCCACAGGGGGGGAGGAAAATGTTTCCCAGAAGATGAAGCGCGATCCGATTGCCATCTACTGCCACCCTGCAGCGACCTATAAGTTTGGTGTTTTTCGATGGGACCTGACCGATGAACAACGTCGAAAGTTCGTATCTGTGCTGGATCATTGGTATGACAGTGGGCAGATTGAGTTTGACATGGACTTTGACATGGCCACCGACAATAAGCTGTACTGCTCGGAGATGATCTACAAAGGGCTCATCATTGCCACCGGCGACCCCGACTACATCGCGCTCTCAAAGGTGATCGACAAGCCGTATGTGGCGATTGACAAGCTCTATCTCAATCCACATTGCTCTCCACTGTTCAGATACGAGTATCACTAGGGGCATCTCATGGGGGCTTTTTTCACACGAATGATCCCGTCCCTGTTAGGCAGTTATTAAAGTTGTGTTTTTTGTCATGCAGGGGCGGGGATAGGTCATTGGATACGCAGAATCCCAGTATTTTTGTCCCAGCTTGTTGAAATAGCTGTTTTGAATTATCTGTTTTACCGATCAAAAATTTAGCAATGAAAAGAACATTGAAGTTTTCTGCTGTTGCGCTGCTCGCAGTGCTGGTATTGTGGGCATGTGGCGGTGAAGGTGGCCCGAAAGCGGTTGCTGAGGGCTTCCTCAATGCGATGGCCAAAGGCGACATCGAGGGTGCAAAGAAGTTTGCTTCCAAAGATGCTCAAAGCTCACTGGACATGATGGCTGCTTCCGCTGAGGCGAAAAAAGCCAATCCCGACAAGATCGAAGACATCGAGGTCAAGGAGGACGGTGACAAGGC
>JBJOPY010000275.1:0-6812 GCA_046050405.1 Bacteroidota bacterium
ACCCCCCCATACAGAAGCACGAAAAATGTCCATTTGATCCTCATCGCGCCAAAATTAGCTCCCGGAAAGCCTTTCTGCAACAGATGCCCCCGCAGGATGCCCGCCCGAAGGCAGGGCTGCCCCGCCGGGCCGGCGGTGGGAAGGCACGGATCGGTTCCGGGACAGCTGCCTTCCGCTAGCGATGCGCAGGCAGAACCTTGCCTGTCACCTCCCCGAATCCGATGCGCAGGCCATCCTTTTCGCAGTAGCCGCGCAGGATGACCGTGTCGCCGTCCTGGATGAATTTCCGCTCACTGCCATCCGGCAGCACGATGGGCCGGGTGCCTCTCCAGGTGAGCTCTAGCATGGAGCCGTAACTGTCCGGGCGGGGCCCTGAGATCGTGCCCGAAGCGCAGAGGTCACCCGTCTGCATATTGCAGCCATTGATGGTATGGTGGGCGAGCTGCTGCCGCATGTTCCAGTACATGTACTTGAAGTTGGAGCGGCTGACCGGATGGGCGTCCCCGTTCTCGGGCTGGAGGAGCACTTCCAGGGCAATGTCAAAGTTGGCGGGGCCCTGGGTTTGCAGGTAGGGCAATGGCCGGGGGTCCTGCGCGGGGCCATCCACGCGGAACGGCTCCAGGGCATCCATGGTCACCACCCACGGGGAGACGGAGGAGGCGAAGTTCTTCCCGAGGAACGGCCCCAGCGGGACATATTCCCATGCCTGGATGTCCCTCGCACTCCAGTCGTTGAAGAGCAGCATCCCGAAGATGTGGTCCTCCGCCTGGTCGGCCGGTATCGGCGTACCCAGGGCGTTCCCCTTCCCGACAACGAATGCCATTTCCAATTCGAAGTCAAGGGACTTGCTGGGCCCGAAAACGGGCGCGGTGGCGTCTGGCGTGGGCAGCATCTGCCCCTGTGGCCGCCTCACGGGGGTGCCGGACACCACGATGGAGGAAGCGCGTCCATGGTAGCCCACCGGCAGGTGCTTCCAATTGGGCATGAGGGCATTGTCCTGGCCGCGGAACATGGTGCCGACATTGGTGGCGTGCTCGATGCTGCTGTAGAAGTCTGTGTAGTCGCGGGTGAGAAAGGGCAGGTGCAGGGTGGCTCCGGCCTGCGGCAGGAGGCAGCGGCCCCGCAGGGCCGCATCGTCCCGGACATCGGGGTGACGGGCCTCGAACAGCTCGGAGATGCGTTCCCGCACCGCGCGGCCCGCACTGCGGCCCATGGCCGCGAAGCGGTTCAGGGTCGCATCCTGCAGGACGCCCAGGTCGAGGCCGCACTTCCCGAGCAGGCCGGATTCCACCAGCACGGGTACATCGATGATCATCTCCCCCAATGCCACCCCGATCCGGGGTTTCGGATGGCCGGGTGTGCTGAATATCCCGAAGGGCAGGTTCTGAAGGGGGAAGTCACTGCCCTCCGGGACAGGAACCCATGACTGGCGGGAGGGATCGTTGGAAGCGAGCATCATTTTGGTCAACTTTTGCAATTTCCCGCAAAGCTAAGGGTTTTGGTAGGATTGGCGGGCGGAGGAATGCGGGGCGGCGGGGATGTGGCCCCCTTTGCCCGGAGGAACCCGGGCAGTGTGTCCGGGAATGCACGGGTGGCCATCGGCCCCCGAGCGCAGGCAGCGCGGAGGGGCGGCCAGCTCAAGGCATGGCGGCGGCGGATTCATCCACCCAGTTCCCGTCCGCAGCGATCAGCTCGATGAGCTTGTCCACGGCCTCCGCAGTTTTGACACCCTTGTGCACCACCTCCTTGCCCCGGTAGAGGGCGATTTTGTCGGGCCCGACCCCGACATAGCCGTAGTCTGCATCGGCCATCTCCCCCGGCCCGTTGACAATGCAGCCCATGATGCCGATCTTCACCCCCTTCAGGTGCTCGGTGCGTTTGCGGATCCTCGCCGTGGTCTCCTGCAGGTCGAAGAGGGTGCGGCCGCAGCTCGGGCAGCTGATGTACTCGGTCTTGGTGATGCGCAGGCGGCTTGCCTGGAAGATGCCGAAGGTCGTCCGGTTGGTCAGCAGGGTGCCGGGACTCACCATCATGCCGTCACACAGCCCATCCACCATCTGGGCACCGGAGATGCCTGCGAGGAAGAGTTGCTGCTTGGCCTCCTGCGTCAGGCGGTACTGCGCTGGAAGCTGGTCGTCCGTGTAAAAGCTGAACGCTTCGGGGAGGGCTGTGCCCAGGACCAGGGGTGCATCGATGCCCATCCCCGCAAGGGCCAGGGCGGCATGGCGCCAGAGATGCCCTGCCCCTCCCCCCTCCGCATGGACCAGCAGCACGGCCCGGCCCAGGTCGCACTCCTGGAGCTGCTGGATTTCCGCCATCTGGACACGGATGAAGTTCAGGGCGGGATGGTGGTGCGCTCCCCTTGCAAAGGCCTCCGGAGAGGGCCAGAGCGGGAAGTGGCGCTCCTTGTCCCGCAAGAGTGCCCAGAAGTCCGCATCCACCACACACTTCAACCCTCCTGGCAGCGTAAGGGCGGGCAGTTCCCTCCCTGTAAAGATGAAGTCTGCGGCCATCTCGGAGATGTTGTACTTGTCGAGGGCGGGTGCGTACCGGTATCCGCAGTCTGCGAGCGTCTCGTAGGTGGTTGGCTTCGAGCTGCTGTCGGCGATCACCCGTGGGACATGCTGGCCTCCAAGGTTGAGAACGGTCCTGGTGTCGCGGCGGGTGAATGAAAATGGATCGATGCTGCCGAGGGGGCCATCCCCGGGGCTGGGGGGGAAGTTCCCGGCCTGCCCCCCACCCTCCGCGTCCTGGCCCACCGAGCCGAACATATCGACGAGGAACCTGGCCACAGGGGATTCATACTCAGGCTCCTCGGTCAGCGATACCCGGACAGTGTCCCCGATCCCGTCCATGAGCAATGCCCCGATGCCCTGGGCGGATTTGACCCGCCCGTCCTCCCCCTCGCCCGCCTCGGTCACGCCGAGGTGCATGGGGTAGATTTTGCCGGATTCCATCATTTTGGCGGCCAGGAGACGGTAGGCCTGCACCATCACCTGCGGGTTGCTGGCCTTCATGGAAAGCACCACCTGGTCGTAGTGGTAATGCTCGCAGATGCGGAGGAATTCCAGGGCGCTCTCCACCATGCCCACCGGAGTGTCGCCGTAGCGGCTCAGGATGCGGTCGCTCAGGCTGCCATGGTTCGTGCCGATGCGCATCGCCGTCCCGTACTCCTTGCAGATCTTCACCAGGGGTGCGAAACGCTTGTGGAGACGCTCCAGTTCTTCCTCATAGCCCTGGTCGGTGTAATCGAGCTGTGCGAATCGCTTCTTGTCGGCATAGTTGCCGGGGTTGACACGGACCTTTTCCACGATCCGGGCGGCGACCTCGGCTGCATTGGGGGTGAAGTGGATGTCAGCGATCAGCGGGACGTCGCATCCCAGTGCGCGCAGGCGGGCCTTGATGGCACGCAGGTTTTCGGCTTCCTTGATGCTCGGGGCGGTGATGCGCACGTATTCCGCCCCGGAAGCGACCATGCGGAGGGTTTGCTGGACGGTGGCCTCGGTGTCCATCGTGTCCGTCGTCGTCATGGACTGGATCCGGACCGGGTTGGCACCCCCCATGGCGACGTTTCCGATCCGAACCTCGATGGTTTGCAATCGTTCACGCTGGAAAATGTTGTTGCAATACTTCATGACGTTAATGGGCGATTCGCGAATTCCCTTTTTTCGATGTGTGGATCGTCCGGTGTGCTTTTTTGCCCTCCTGTTCGATCTTTACGCTGTGCTTCTTGTCCTTCCATTCCCCCCAGCGACGGCATCCGTCACCAAAATGGAGGAAGGGGATGGCCGTGCCTGTTTCAGATATCCCCCAGCTGCGGACGGAGCACGATGTCCTCCACGACGGTGCGGTCGCTCAGGTGCACGGATGCCCAGACCATCTCCGCAACGTCCTCCGCGGGGATGAACCGCTCCTCCGGCATTTCCGTCCCGGCCCATGAGCCGGTGAAGGTCGCGCCCGGCAGTACGGCAATGACGCGGATACCCTTGGGTTTCATTTCCTCGCGAAGGCTCTTGGAAAAGCCATACAGGGCGAATTTGGAGACGGAGTAGGATCCCCCGGCTTCATAGGCCCTGATGCTGGCGATGCTGCACATGTTCACGACCGTTCCCGTGCCGCGCCGGACCATGTCCGGCAGCAGGGCCTTGGTGAGGTAGTAGGCGCTGAAGAGGTTGGTGGCCATCAGCCGCTCCAGGATGCCTTCCTCCTCCGTATGCAGCTGTCCCGGGAGGAAGACTCCTGCATTGTTGACCAGGACATCGACCGTGCCGTGGTTTTCCATCACCTCCGCTGCAAACGCCTTTACGGCCTCCTTGTCGCTCATGTCGCAGGGATAGGTTTCCACACCTGGCAGTTCCATGCGCAGATCGGCCAGGGCCTCCTTGCCTCTGGCGCAGGCAATCACCTTGTAGCCACCATTGAAAAAGCGCCTGGCGATCGCCAATCCGATGCCCTTGCTGCCTCCACTGATCAATATTTGCTTCATAGTGTACAAAAATAGGGGTTTCCTTCTATCCTGGGTTCAGTGATTTTCAGGTCTGGCCCCATCCGGGGCGATACCGGGCCGGGACGGAGTCCGGCGGCTGAACCTCCTCCTGCCGACAGGTTCGGCAGGGCAAGCGCTCTGTTTTTGGGCCTTCCTTGCAAGAATCCTGTACGAAAGACATTGGATACTCATGCAAATTCGTTAATTTAGCCTCTGAAATTAAAGCATGAGATCAATTTAACAGCGATGAAAACCAATAAGACACTTTACGGAATCCTGGCGTTTGCCCCGCTGGCCATCGTCCTCCCGATGATGATGTTCCTCGGGAGCATGGTGGCGGATGTGGCCGCGCATCCCACCCTGTACGAAGGCGGCCAATTGCCTCCATCCTTTCTAGGGATCCTCTTCCTGTCCGGCATCGGGGCGCTGGTCGGGATCATCAGCCTGGTCATGTTCCTGATACACGCCAGCAAAAATTCCCATATCCCGGATCAAAGCCGCATCTTATGGGTCTTGATCATCATACTCGCTGGGACGATCGGCAGCATCATCTACTATTTCGTCTGGATTCGCAAGGAAGACGAGCTGAATGCGAAAGCCCAGCAGGTGACCGATCCCTGGAGATAAGCAGCCATGAAAACCAACCAGACACTGTACGGAATCCTGGCGTTTGCCCCGCTGGTCATCGTTCTCCTGATGATGGTGTTCGTCGGGGGCATGCTTGCGGACGTGATGGAGCATCCCACCCTGCACGGAGGCGACCACTTGCCTCCTACCTTTCTGGGAATCATCTTCCTGTCCGGAATCACGGGGACTCTGATCGGGATCGCAAGCCTGGTCATGTTCCTGATACACGCCAGCAAAAATGCCCATATCCCGGATCAAAGCCGTATCGTATGGATCTTGATCATCGTCCTTGCCGGTGTGGCGGGCAGCATCGTCTATTACTTCGTCTGGATTCGCAGGGAGGACGAGCTGAATGCGAAAGCGCGGCAAGTGACCGATCCTTCGAAGTAAGCAGCCATGAAAACCAACAGGACACTGTACGGCATTTTGGCCTTCGGGCCGATCGGCTTGGTCTTGCTCGGCGTGTCCGGAACCGCTGTGTATTCGGCGAGCGAAAATGTCTTCCCCGGTTCAGGGGAATCGACGGCTTGGATGCTTTGGTTGGGGGTGCTTTTATCGGCGGGGCTCCTCAGCATCGCCTGTCTGGTCATGAATCTGTTCCACATCAGCCAAAACAACAGCCTGGGCAGTGGTGCACGGATGGGGTGGATCATCGGGATGGTGTTTGCCCATAGCATCACGTCCATCTTGTACTTTTTCATCCACATCCTGAATGCCCCGCCGGACCCCATGGACCCTGCCGGCAGCGATCCTCAGCATCCCCGGCATCCCGATCCTTGGGATACCCGGCATCGGGATCCTTGGGAGAGGTGAGCTCGGGGCGCGTGCACTCGGCGACTTTTTGCAAGCAGTCGCGGCACCGTCATGGGAGTGCGCTCCCATTCATCTGAGTCCCTCCCTCCCTCACGTTCAGGCAACGCCGAATGCCGCTGCAGGCTTCTGTTACGAGGGGAGCCACCCATCTTCCCTCCACACCCAGCGCCTTCAAGTATGCAGGTTCAATCCGCCAATCATCTGCATCAGGAGATCCATCTTGAGATCATCCGTCTGAAACAGCTCATGGACATTTTCCTGGGCGGGAAATCTAGACCCTGACCTTAATGCAGTTTCCAGGAAAACCCCCATGATGGGATTGACTTCAAGGACATATAATTCTCCGCTCTGACGGCATCGTACAATGTCCACGGCCGTACAATCTATTTTCACGGCCCTTGCAGCCCTGTGCCCCAAATCAAGGACATCCCTCCCGGGCAATTCAGCGACCATTTGACCACCCGAGCCAATATTGGTTTTGAATGGATGCGTTTTTAATCTCCTATAGCCTCCTGCGACGGTGTCGTTCACTACCTCAACACGGTAGTCCATCTCCCCGAAATCGACAAAGGCTTCCAGATAATGATTGTCAAAAAAGCCTTCCACCATTTCTGTATAGTCCCAGAAATCAGCTGGATCGGAAAATCTTAGAATCCCTTTTCCGCCATGGTTGGACCTTGGTTTCAGCACCACGCGGCGATGCTTTTCAAAAAATGAATCCACGCAACCTGGTTTTGAGCGATCGGCTATTACCAGTGTATCAGGAACACGTATGCCGCTCCTGCGGAGCGTTAGATTCATCATTAACTTGTCCCGGGAATTGGCGTAGGCCTCATACGAGTTCATCACCTTCACTCCCGATTTCTCGAGATACTTCAAAATCTCT
>JBJOPY010000276.1:0-13542 GCA_046050405.1 Bacteroidota bacterium
ACCACATCCACGCCGATATACTTCGCAAAGGCGGCGTAATTGTCCTTGAAGGTGAGCTGGATATAGCCGCGGCCACGGTATTTATATCCATCGCCCGATGCTTCATCCCCGTTTCCATACCTGCCTCCATAAACCCTGCTGGCAATCTTGGCGGGTTGCCGGGCATAGGAATCCGCAAGGTCTCCGGGAAAATACTTCGGGAAGGTCTTCTTCAGGCCACTTGCGGAATAATTCAGGTTCTCCTCCACGACCTTGAACATCCCGCTCTCATGGGCGCATTGAGCGAGAAAGTGTGCCAGTCTGAGGTTGGAGGAGATGTTGAACTTAGCCGCCGCTTCTGGAATCATGTCCAGGACGTTCTGGGGGATGGTCCCTGACAAGGCGGCGAGATTGAGGTTGGTGGAAGCATTGTTGGCAGCGTCGCCTTGCGTTCCTGTTTTCTGTGTAGCCATTGTTGAATAGTAGATGAGATTTTATAGTTTCAGATGCGAAATATAAGCATTCAAAACGACAATACCATAAGTCGCTAAAGTAACGCTGCATTTTATTCACAAATTATTCAAGTTCAGCATGTCCTGAAACTCATTGGCAGCCATATTATTTGCTTCTCCTGGGCGCAAGCCCTGGGATCCCTGATAGGGGAGCCTCTGCCTCCTCGTCCCCCGGCACATGGCATGACCGGGCCTCCGGTTTCCCGGCGGTTAGGCCTTGTGCCAATCCCATAGGGCAGACAACACCTCCCGAGGAACTGGGTTTCCAGACAATCGAAGCGCAAGGACCGCCTGTCCCCGGTGGTGCGCTTCATGGGCGATCGTATAGGCGAGAAAGGATTCCGGAGACCATTCGAATCCCCTCACCACCTCTTTGCTGGAGATATTTGCCAGCAAATCCGCCATTGCCCGCCCGGACTGCTCCAGGGCCTCGGTCAAGGCGGCCACATTGTGCTGGTCCCGGTTCTTGAGGCGGAGAATCTGGGGCGGATCCTTTAGGATGGTCCCCAGCCAATTCAAGCGGGTATTGTGCAAGTGGACAAAAATGCGCCTGACGTTCCTGGCGCGGGGTGCATAGCTCACGCCCAGTCCATCCTCTCCGATGGCGGTGAGCAGCTCCCGGTTGACGCGATGGTTGGCAAGCCAGGCTTCCCTGAAGGCGGTCTTTTTTTTCATGATGATGGGGGTGGGTACCTTTCTTGGATTCAAGTTCTAGTGCCAAAATAAGCCGAATCATGGCAAAAGCCAAAACGGACTAAGCCATCGAATCTGCCTGGAGGTTCAGGCCCGGTAAAAAATGCCGGCGCAGCAGGCATGTGGAATCCAGATTTTTTCCTTATTTCGGGGTCGAATTTTCTGATCTGCACCCTCATTGCAGTTCAGGGATGGTGTTCCTTGCCCCATGGCAGGATGCAGGATAAGTAAGGATGGTTAATGTATCGCGAGCGTGGATAATTATCAACTGTTGGAAGACGCTGAATCGCTTCGTAAGGTCATCGGGCACCTGCAGAAGTTTGATTTGCTGGCCGTCGATTTCGAAGGTGAATGGAATTTGCACCGATACGGCCTGCATCTCTGCCTGATTCAGGTGTCTGACGGGGACAGGATCTTTCTGATCGACCCGCTCAAGGTCGGAGAGCTGGATGATTTCCTGAAGATCATGGAGGATGGGCGGGTGGAAATCATCTCCCATGGCCCGCAGAGCGATATCATCCTGATGGATTACCTGTTCGGAAGGCAGCCGCGCAACCTCTTTGACACTGAAAAGGCCGCACAGCTGCTGGGTTATGAAAACACCTCGCTCAGCTTCCTGCTGGAGCGGCATTTCGGAGTGACCAAGGACACCAAGGTCCGTGTAAGCGATTGGAACCAGCGGCCACTGACGGTGCAGATGCTGGACTATGCCAGCAAGGATGTGGAGTACCTGCATCGATTGCGCGAGATCCTGACCGTGGAGCTGACGGAGAAGGGGCGCCTGGAGTGGCTGGCGGAGGAATGCAAGGAACTCGAGGAGATCCGCTTCAAGCAGAAGGAGAATCCCCATCTGGAGATCCAGGGATCAAGCCGGTTGACAGATCGCCAGGCGATGGTGCTGAAGAGCCTCTATGAGATCCGAGACCTGATCGCAAGGGAGCTGGACAAGCCCGCCTATTACATCATCCCGAACGCCAGGCTCGTGGAGTTGGCGGTCAATCCTCCGCGCCAGGAAGCCGAATGGGCGGAAATGAAAGGCGTCAACCCCAAGGTCAAGCGATACTCGGCGAGCCTTCTGCAGGCAGTGGAGCAGGCCATGAAGGCGGAACCAGAGGGTGACACCACCCGGTTTTCAGACCCAGGGAAGAAAGGGATGAACAGGAGCGAATTTTTCAAGCTCGTGGATCAGAAAACAGCCCTCCTGGAGCAGATCCGTGAGCGGATCAAGCAGGAGTATGACATCTATCCCATGATCCTCAGCATGCGGAACCTCAAGCGGGTCGCCCATGGAGAGGCGACCCTGGATAACCTGAAAACATGGCAGAAGGTCATCCTTCTGGAAAAAGCCGATGAGATGCAGCTTGACCTGAGCATCCTGAACAGTTGAGATGACACCTGTGCCGGGCGAAGGGAATCGACTGCCCGGCCACGTCCATCTCCAACCCCTGGCATGCCAGGGGTTCAGCCCAGAGGGACAGCAGAAGTTATTTCGAGAGGAGTTTCCAGAACTTGTCGAAGCGGGCCTGGCGGTCTTCCAATCCATGGGTGCCGCCGTTGACCTTTTTGGTGACGGCCAGCACCGTGGAGGCGTCGGCACCCTTGTCGCAAACGGGCCAAATCTTTGCGATGCTGTTGAAGAAGAAGGCAGCGGACGCGAGGGGATACTTGGTGGCCACCAGTTCGGGCTGGGCGACCACGTCCACGCCGATGTACTTGGCAAAGGCGGTATAATTGTCCTTGAAGGTGAGCTGGATATAGCCGCGACCATGATACTTGTCCCCGTCGCCCGATGCTTCATCCCCGTTTCCCCCTCTGCCGCCGTACACCCTGTTGGCAATCTTGGCGGGTTGCCGGGCATAGGAATCCGCCAGGTTTCCGGGAAAATACTTCGGGAAAATCTTCTTCAGGCCACTGGAGGAATAATACAGGTTCTCCTCCACGATCTTGAATCCCCCGCTCTCATGTGCGCATTGTGCAAGGAAATGCGCAAGTCTGAGGTTGGAGGAGATGTTGAACGTAGCCGCAGCCTCTGGAATCATGTCCAGGACGTTCTGGGGGACGGCACCTGCCAGGGCAGCGAGATTGAGTTTGGAGGCAGCTGCGGCAATGGCCTCCTTCGAGGGGCCGCTGGACGCCGATGCGGATCCCTTGGCAACCGGTGCCGGCTGAGCAGCGGGTGTCGCGGAGGGCGAAACAGGAGTTGTAGTTTTCGTGGCAGGTGCGGCAGCGGTCGCCAGCCCGAGCTTCTGGAAGGTGCTGACATCAGCCACGCCATTTGCCGGGTCGATCTTATTGACCCTCTGCCATGCCGTCAAGATAAGTTCTGTCCTTCTGTCAAAATCACCGGATTGCGTAATCCCCAGACCTTCCTGGAGTTTTCTTACATCCTCGCCTTTCGATCCTAATTTCAGTGTATCCATTGTTATTCTCCAGATGTTGATAGTTTTCATGCCACAGGACTTCCGAAACGCAGAAGCATAGGACACTGGGTCAAAGCTAAATCTTTTGCAACAATTCTCCAAATCCAGGACAATTGCCGGCAGGGCATGTGCCGTTGCCGAACTCGGGGATCGTATCTGCTGAACCCGGCCATTTCTCCGAAGCGATTTCTGGTCTTCCTCCTCCCAGGCGAGAAAGTGGATCAAAAAAACTGAGGAGGAACTTGGACAAGGGCGGCGTAGATGGGTAGAAAGTCCATATATTAGCGGCCAAATTTATCTGTCTCCTTTTGATCAACAATGAAAATACATGAAAATCAAGCACATGTTCTGGGTCGTCACAATGGCAAGCATATTTGGCTGGGCTTGCAATGGAAAGACGACGCGCTCCCAAGGCGGAGAAAATGATACCATGGAAGTGGATTCGATGGCATCGGTCGAGAATGACAGCGCTTTCAAGTGGATCGCGGATGAATTCGCCGACATTCGCATCTTGCGTTACCAGGTTCCGGGATTCTCAGAGTTAACCCTGGACCAGAAGAAGCTGCTCTACTACCTTTCCCAGGCTGCGACCTCCGGCAGGGACATCATCTATGACCAGAATTACAAGCACAACCTCCTCGTGAGGCGGACCCTGGAGAACATTTTCCGGACCTACACGGGGGACAAGTCAGGTGAAAACTGGGAGGCCTTCCACACCTATCTCAAGCGAGTCTGGTACTCGAACGGAATCCACCACCACTATTCCTACGAAAAGCACGAGCCAGGATTCGATGAGGCCTACTTCGAGACCCTCGTGAAGGGATCCGATCCCTCGAAGTTTCCGCTCAAGCCAGGCCAGACGGTGGATGAGCTGATCGCCAAGCTCAAGCCGGTCATGTTCGATCCAAAGGTCGATTTCAAGCGTGTCAACAAGGATGCAGGCGTGGATCCGGTCAAGGCGAGCGCCAACAACTTCTACGAAGGCGTTACGGCTGCGGAGGTGGCCCTGTTTTACAAGGAGATGGCGGTGGAGGGCGATACCACGCCCGTCAGTTACGGCTTGAACTCCAAGCTCGTCAAATCCGGCAACAAGCTGGTGGAGAAGACATGGAAGGTGGGGGGGATGTACGGCGAGGCCATAGAGCAGATCGTGATGTGGCTCCGGAAGGCGACCGAGGTGATGACCAACCCGAAGCAGAAAAAGGCCACCGAGCTCCTGATCCAATACTATGAGACTGGGGACCTGAAGATATTCGATGCCTACAATCTGGCATGGATCGAGGACAAGGAGGGAGAAATCGATTTCATCAATGGCTTCATCGAGGTCTATGGGGATGCCATCGGCCGTCGCGGTTCCTATGAGTCCGTGGTGCAGCTCGAGGATCCCATCGCCAGCAAACGCATCACTGCCATCGCCAAGGAGGCCCAGTGGTTCGAAGACCACAGCCCCATCATGGACAGCCACAAGAAGAAGAACGTCACCGGCATCTCCGCCAAGGTGATCAATGTGGTCATGGAAGGGGGAGACGCTACGCCTTCCACCCCGGTCGGGATCAACCTTCCAAATGCGGACTGGATCCGGAAGATCGGATCCAAGTCCGTCAACCTGGCGAACATCGTGGAGGCATACGACCAGGCGGGCAAACGCACGGGCATACTGGAGGAGTTTGCCTGGGACGCGGATGAGGTCGCCCTCAGCCGTAAATTTGGCGGACTGCCTGACAACCTCCATACGGACATGCACGAGGTGATCGGGCATGCCTCCGGGCAGGTGAACCCGGGAGTCGGTGCGCCGCACGAGACCCTCGGCAAGTATGCTTCGACCCTGGAGGAAGGTCGTGCAGACCTCGTGGCGCTCTACTATCTCATGGACCCGAAACTCGTGGAAATGGGCATCATGCCCTCGCTGGAGGTCGGCAAGACCCATTACAACGACTATATCCGCAACGGGATGATGCTGCAACTGCGCCGCCTGAAAATCGGGAAGAACCTGGAGGAAGACCACATGCGCAACCGGCAGCTGATCTGCCGCTGGGCAATGGACAAGGGAAAGGCTGACAATGTCATCGAGCAGGTGGTGCGTGAGGGCAAGACCTACTTCAGGATCAATGACTATGAGAAGCTCAGAAAGCTCTTCGGCGACCTGCTCCGCGAGATACAGCGCATCAAGTCTGAAGGCGACATGAAGGCGGCGACCGCACTCGTGGAAGGTTACGGGGTCAAGGTGGATCCGAAGCTCCATCAAGAGGTGCTGGACCGTGTGGCAGCCTTGAAGATTCCGCCTTACAGCGGCTTCATCAATCCGGTCCTGACACCGGTGCATGACAAGTCCGGCAATATCATCGATGTGAAGATCGCGTATCCGGACGACTTCACCCAGCAGCACCTCTCCTACAGCGAGAAGTACTCCTTCCTGCCGTCGACCAACTGACGCTTGCACTGTATATACTGTAAAAACCGCCCCGGAGTGATTCCCCGGGGCGGTTTTTCGTTGGATGGCGGTTATCTGGAAGGATTCATTCCCCCGCTGCAGCCGCGAGGCCTTCCTCCACCATGCGCAGGCTCATCGCTCCCTTGTAGGCGCGCTTCAGGTCCCAGTCCCCGCCATAAAACAGGGTCGTCGGGGTCTGCGTCGTCCCAAAGGTATCCAGGAAGTCCTTCGGCGCACAGACGCCGACCATGACCCCTTGCCGGCGGAGAAGCTGGTGTTTCATCATGGCAATGATGAAGCGGTCGCGGTCGCCCGCGCTGATGATCATCAGTGCATTCCTTCCAAACTTGTCCAGGCTGGCCGCGATGGACTCCAGGGTGCCTTCACAGTGCGCGCAGTCGGGATCGTAGTAAAAGACGGTCAATGGCGTCCCTTCCTTCAAGTCCTCCCGGTTCAATACCCTGCCATCCCAGGCCTCGAAGCTGTAATCGGGGAGGGATTGCCGCTTCCGCTGCTCTTCCGTCCATTGCGTGCATCCCGTGAGGGCCAGCACCATGGCCCCCACGAGGAGTGCGGGAATGAAAAATCCTGTGATTGGTTTCGATCTCATGGGCCAAAATTATCTGAAAATTGGATTGCCGGAATGCCTTGGCCCGAAAAAGCAGCGTCTCCGCCGTGCAGGATGCGGCGAAGGTTTCGCATCTTTGCCGGATGAGAATACAGTAGGAGATGCAAGAAATAGAGGCCAAAATCCTGGAAATCGACCCTGTGGAGGTCATCGGAAGCCTGAAGTCCGCCGGGGCGGTGCTGGACTTCGAAAGCGAGTTCTTTGCGATCTACTTCGATGATCCCTCGCAGCGGCTCGCCGCGCTGCAGCAGATTCTGAGGATTCGCAAGGAGGGGGGGAAGGCTGTGCTGGCCTTCAAGGCTCCCCATCCGGACACCCGGGATGGAATCCGAAGCCGCGAGGAACTGGAGGTGCCCATCGGCGACTTTGACATGATGCGTGTGGTCCTGGGTCGGCTCGGCTACGTGGAATGCCTCAGGATGCGCAAGATTCGGACGCAGTACACCGCCGGAGGGATCCATGTCGTGATCGATCGCCATATTGATGACCTGTCCTACATTCCACCGTATCTGGAAATCGAGGCCCCTTCGCACCAGGAGCTCTTTCAGATGGCAGGTTTCCTGGGCTTCGGCCGGGAGCGGCTGATCGACTGGAATTCGGCCCAGGTGATGGAATACTACCGGGAGAAGGGCTGACTTCTTGCCTGAAGCGATGGGAACCCCAAGGAGTGGGGGAGGGGGAATGGGTTACAGCCGTTTGGAAGGAGTGCGGGCATCGTAAACCGAACCACGGTTCACCTTCTGGTTTGCTTGGGCACCTTCACCAATCCTGAAGGCGGAATCCCTCCAGGGTCGGCAGGACCTGGTCTGCGATGCCCCATCGCGGATCGTGAAGTCCGCCGAAGGAGGGAACCAGCAGGCAGCGCATCTTGGCCGCCTTGGCGGCCAGGAGCCCATTGAAACTGTCCTCGATGGCGAGGCACTGTGCCGGGGCAACCCCCAGGTCGGCAGCAGTGCGGATGTACACCGCCGGGTGCGGCTTGCCATGGCTGTCGTCTTGTCCTGATCGCACCAATTCGAATTGGTCGTGGATGTGGAAATGCCGGAGGAGGGCTGTGAGCAGGCGCATCGGCGAGGCCGATGCAATTGCGATTCGCAATCCGGAACGCCTGACCTGGGCGATGGCCTCCAAGGCACCGGGCAGCAACGACCCACGTTCGCGAACCAGCTCCAGGACGCGGTCCACGATTTCCTCGCGTATCTGGGCCGTGCTCTTGCCTTCCCAGGGAAACTGCCCGTACCAGGTCGCGACCGCTTCATCGATGCGCAACCCGACCGTGCTGTGCATCATTTCCCGGGAGAGGGTGACACCGACGGTCGAAAAAACCTCGGATTCCGCTATCTGCCAGTAGGGCTCGCTGTCACAGAGCGTGCCGTCCATGTCAAAAATGACCGCTTTGAGTGTGCTGGGGCTGTGCATGGTGCAAAGCTGTTCAATATTCATCAACCGGGGGGATCAAAATTCCCATGCGGGGCAGGTCTGGCCTTCCCGGATTATTTTTGCTAGCTTGGTGACCCCTTATTTTCAGTACATAGACGGTATGCGCATGAGATTATTGGCAGTGGTTCTCGCTTTGGCATGGCCCCTCGTGGCCTCCTTCGCCCAAAAGAAAGATGAATGGAGGGTGGATGATCCCCATGGCCCTTCCAAAACGGTGGAATTCGAGACGGAGGAGGGGACCTGGATGAATGTCGACGTCAGTCCTGACGGCAGGGAAATCGCCTTCGACCTGCTCGGGGACATCTACACCGTGCAGATTGCGGGCGGGAAGGCCGTATGCATCGCAGAGGGCATGGCCTGGGAGGTGCAGCCGAGGTTCAGCCCGGATGGCAAGCGGATCCTCTTCACCAGCGACCGGGGCGGCGGCGACAACATCTGGGTCATGAACCGCGACGGAAGCCAGAAGGAGCAGGTGACCAAGGAGGACTGGCGCCTGCTCAACAATGCCTCCTGGCACCCTGGCGGGGAATACTTCGTGGCCCGCAAGCACTTCACCAGTCAGCGGTCCATGGGGGCGGGGGAGATTTGGCTCTTTCACAAGTCCGGGGGCGGCGGAATGCAACTGACCCAGCGCAAGAATGACCAGCAGGATGTGGGCGAACCCGTTTTTTCACCGGATGGCCGGTACGTTTACTTCAGTGAGGACATGGATCCGGCAGGGTACTTCACGTACAACAAGGATCCGCATGGCCAGATCTACGTGGTGCGCAGGTACGATACGGAGAAGGGGGCCATCACCGACATTGTCACCGGCCCCGGGGGGGCGGTGCGTCCCCAGGTCTCCCCGGATGGCAGATGGCTGACCTTCATCCGCCGGGTGCGGACGAAATCCGTCCTGTACGTGCACGACCTGAAAACGGGAGAGGAATGGCCTGTATTTGACCGCCTGGACAAGGATCAGCAGGAAACCTGGGCCATCTTCGGGGTGTATCCGAACTATCAGTTCCTGCCCGATTCCAGGGAAGTCGTCATCTGGGCGGAGGGGCATCTCTGGCGCGTTCACCTGGAGACAAGGGAGGCCCGGCAGATCCATTTCAAGGCCCATGTGAAGCAGACCGTCGCCGAGGCGCTCCATTTCCCGCAGGAGGTCAGCCCGGAGGGATTCGAGGCCAAGATGATCCGGCATGCGGCCACGAGTCCCGGCGGGGACCAGATCGCATTCCATGCGGCGGGTGACCTGTACCTGAAGCGCCTGCCCAAAGGCAGCCCGAGACGCCTGGGGAATGGATCCGACCACGAATACTACCCTTGCTTCTCCCCTGATGGCCGCAGCCTGCTCCTGGTGTCCTGGAATGACGCCGACATGGCGGCGGTCAAGGTCCGCGATCTGGCCACGGGGGAAGATCGGAGGATTACCACGGAAAAGGGATACTACCATCATCCCCGGTGGAGCCAGGATGGCAAGATGATCGTGTTCGAGAAAGGGGGCGGAACCCTGGAGCTGGGGTTTGCATTTGGCCAGGAGACCGGCATCTATCTCTGCAATGCGGACGGAAGCGACCTACGCCAGCTCTGCCAGGGTGGTGCCGACCCCTATTTCGATGCGACCGGCAAGCGGGTGTATTATACCACCGGCGGCGGGCAGGGCAGGGTCTTCAAGAGCATCGGGACGGACGGCAAGGATGAGAGGACGCATTTCACCGCCGACCATGCGGGGGATTTTGTCCCGAGCCCCGATGGCAGGTGGATTGCCTTCACGGAACTGTTCAATGTCTATGTCGCAGCATTCCCCGAGACGGGGCGGCCATTGGAGCTGGCAGGTGCAGGCGGAGCCTACCCCGTGTTCCGGGTCACCCGGGATGCCGGGACCAGCCTGCACTGGAGCCATGACAGCAAGGCCCTGCATTGGATGCTGGGGCCGGCGTACTTCAGTCGCACGCTCGAAAAATGCTTCACATTCCTTCCGGGAAGCCCGGACAGCCTCCCGCCCGTGGATACGGCAGGGATCCGGGTCGGCCTGCAACTCAAGACGGCGGTTCCATCCGGAATCGTCGCGGTGAGGGGTGCGAGGATCATCACGATGAAGGGCGATGAAGTCCTCGAGCGCGGCGATCTCGTGGTGGAGGGGAACCGGATCGTCGCCGTCGGCAAGTCAGGGGAGGTCAAGATCCCAGTCGGGGCATACGTCATCGATGCCGAGGGCAAAACCATCATGCCGGGGCTGGTGGATGTCCATGCCCACCTGGGAAACAGCCGCAATGGGATCTCTCCGCAGCAGCAATGGTCCTACTTCGCCAGCCTGGGCTTCGGGACCACGACCACCCACGACCCCAGCTCCAGCACGGAGATGGTCTTCTGCCAGGGCGAGATGGTGAAGTCCGGACGGATGGCCGGGCCGAGAATCTATTCCACCGGTACCATCCTGTATGGTGCAGACACCGATTTCCAGGCTGTCGTGAACAGCCTGGACGATGCGCGCTCGCATTTGCGGCGGATGAAGGCGGTGGGTGCGTTTTCCGTCAAGAGCTACAGCCAACCCCGGAGAAACCAGCGGCAGCAGATCATCCAGGCGGCCCGTGAATTGAACATGGAGGTGGTGCCGGAGGGCGGATCGTTCTTCTATCACAACATGACACAGGTGCTGGACGGGCATACGGGAATCGAGCACTGCATCCCCGTTTCTCCCGTTTACAAGGATGTCCTGACGCTATGGGGCAGCAGCCATACCGCCTACACACCCACCCTGGTCGTCGGCTATGGCGGACTCTGGGGCGAGAACTACTGGTACCAGGAGACGGAGGTCTGGAAAAATGAACGCCTGCTGGGCTTCTACCCCCGGAGCCTCCTCGATGCACGCTCCATGCGCCGCACGATGGCCCCGGAGGATGATTATGGCCATATTGGCAATGCAAAGACCGCCTACGCGCTCATGAAGGCCGGCACCCGGGTGCAGCTCGGCGCCCACGGCCAGCTGCATGGGCTGGGTGCGCACTGGGAGATGTGGATGCTGGCCCAGGGTGGGTTTTCCCCATTGGAAGCGATCCGTGCCTCCACCCTGTGGGGGGCGGCCTATATCGGCATGGACAAGGAGATCGGCTCGCTTGAGCCCGGGAAGCTGGCTGACTTCATCGTCCTGAGGAAGAATCCCCTGGAGGACATCCGGAACAGCGAGGCGATCGACCTGGTGGTAGCCAATGGGCGCGTCTATGATGCGGCGACGATGAACGAGGTCGGGAATCACCCCAGGGAGCGGGGTCGGTTCTATTGGGAACGTGCCAAGGGCAGCGATGCCTTCCCATGGCATGAGGCCGCACATGGCTTCATGGGTGGCAGCTGTGGCTGCCTTGGTCACGAGGTTCATTGAGAGGGGGGCCGCCGTGCTTCGACGGGAAAAGCCGTGCCGGCTTCCCGCCACGGCCCTCATCGTCCTCCGGGCGGGGGATGGGAGGCCGCCTCCCGAAATACGAGGTTTCCTGCATGGCCGGGAAAAATTGGATGCGGGTGATGTGCGGACAATCCCCTATCTTCGCGCTTTCTACTCAGCAGTCTCGAACACGATCATCCCTCAGCGTGGAATCAGTCCTCAGCATCCAAGGCCTCAGAAAGCAGTACGGTCGCATCACGGCCGTAGAAGGCCTGAACCTTGAAATCCCCCGGGGCACCATTTATGGGATCCTCGGCCCCAACGGGAGTGGCAAGACGACGACACTGGGGATGGTGCTCGACGTCATCAACCGCACCGGCGGGGATTACTGGTGGTTCGGAAAGCCCGGGGATGCGGAGACGCGGAAGCGCGTCGGGGCGATTCTGGAGGCGCCCCTGTTCTACCCTTACCTCAGCGGTTACAACAATATGCGGGTCGTGGCACAGATCAAGGGGGCAGCCCTGAGCGAGATCGACCCGCTGCTGCGGATGGTGAACCTCCATGACAGGAGGAACGATCCGTTCAAGACCTACTCCCTGGGGATGAAGCAGCGGCTGGCGATCGCAGCGGCGATGCTGCGCAGTCCCGAGGTGCTCATCCTGGACGAGCCCACCAATGGCCTGGATCCGCAGGGGATCGTGGAAATCCGCGAAACGATCCGTGCCATCGGGGCGCAGGGCGTGACCATCCTGCTGGCGAGCCACCTGCTGGATGAGGTGGAGCGGGTCTGCACCCATGTGGCAGTGCTGCAGAAGGGCAGGCTGCGCTATTCCGGGTTGGTCTCAGAAATGAAGCCGGGACAGGCCATGATCGTGGTGCAGGCCGCCGACATGGAGCGACTCGCGGCCGCGATGGGGGCGATGCCCCACTTCATCGGTGCCACGCTGCAGGAGGGGAAGCTCCTGGCTACCTTCGAGGAGACTCCCGACCCTGCCACCGTCAACCTTGCACTTCATGCGCAGGGAATCCACCTCTCGCATTTGACCCTTCGCAAATCCACCCTGGAGGAGCAATTCTTGGAACTTACCCGCATCCAGCCATGATACGCTTGCTGAGCATCGAACTGAACAAACTCCGTTCCTACCGGGCATTCTGGATCCTGACCACCCTCTACTTCGTGGGATTGGCGGGAACGCTGATGACGATCCAGGGTGTGTTCAATACATTCCTGGATGACAATGTGCCCCCGGTCATGCGGGGCGGCTTCCGCTGGGATTTTTATGGCCTCCCCGATGGATGGCACTATATGAGCTGGGTCGCTTCCCTGTTCAATTACCTCTTGCCGATGGTCGTGATCATCATCGTCAGCTCGGAATTCACGTACAAGACCGTCCGCCAGAATGTCATCAATGGCCTCAGCCGCCAGGAATGGATGACGGGGAAGCTGCTCCTGATGGGCTTTTTCGCCCTGGCAAGCACCCTTGTGCTCTTCCTGGTTGCCTTGACCTTCGGACTGGCCCATTCGGACTGGAAGGAGGGGCTGGGTCTCTTCTCGCAGGTGGGGTATGTCGCCGGCTACTTCGTCCAGACCTGCGGGTACCTGATCCTGGCAATGCTGCTCAGCATCATTATCCGGAACACGGGGGTGACGATCGGCGTGATGGCCATCTATTCCCTTTTCCTGGAGCTGGTGATTGAATTCCGGTTTCCGGAGGAATTCCGTGGATTTTTCCCGCTCCGGGCATTCAGCAACCTGGTTTTGAATCCATTCTCGAGGACGGCCATCGGTGGAGCTGGAGCATTCGATGTCCAGGCCTGGCTGGTCTCGCTCGCCTACATGGGCCTCTTTGCCGGAATCGGGTACTGGTTGCTCCAGAAGCGGGATTTGTAGCCCGTTCCCGACGGCGCGGGTGCTTCGCATCGGCCCTGCCAAGGCAAGGGTGCTCAGGATCGCCTTTCCGCCCAGTTTTCCGAACCAGCCACTTTCATTGGCGGATACTTGGTCGTACCGTAATAAATACACAATTACTTGACTGTCTAGATAATGCGTGAAATAGGGTGGTCTAAAAACGACC
>JBJOPY010000277.1:0-4123 GCA_046050405.1 Bacteroidota bacterium
CAGGTGGAATCGTCAGGAGAAGCAGGGAATCGATTCTGCCATCCGTATAGGGCGCGATCCGAATGCTGTGTCCGGTACTGTTTCTAAGTATGGGGTATGATTCATCAGGGAAACAATCACCGGGTAGACACGACTGTAGGAGGGCTGCAAGGGCGATGAAGGGGATGAATCTTTTCATAAGGCATCAGTAATCACTCAATAGCAAATCAATCTGTGCGTCTGTCACACCGGCGGGCTTGTTGGCCTTCAGCTGCGTGGAGAGGCTAGACAAGCCATAGGCGTGCTTCAGGAACCTCCGCTCGATCGTGGCCAGGTCATACCCGGAGACCTGGTCATCCGCGTATCCGCTGATAGGCTCGGAGACCCTACTCGCATCGTTGTAATTGTCCACCAGGCTGATGAATAGATTCGTGTAAACGGGGTTTATCGCCTTGGTCCAGTTGTTAGCCCCATATTTGCTGGGGAAGCTGGATTGGTTGTAGTTCCAGTCCCCATAGTTCGAGATTCCCCTGCCTTTGTACTCCAGTCTCTCCTACACAGGATCACCCCAAACCATGTATCCCATCCCCGGAACCCTGCTTGGCGTTCAGATGCTCTTCCTCCGCGAAGGCGTGGTTCCGGGGCCCCCAAACCCGGGAAGAATCCTAGGCGAACACGAGGTATCCCAGGATCACCACGACCCCGATGGCGATCATCATGGCATAGTTGCCCACGACACCCGTCTGCAACATCTTGAGCGTGTCGCCGAGGAACAGCACCAGGCTTCCGAGTCCATTCACGAGGCCGTCGATCACCCATTTGTCAAAGGCCATGATCACATTGCGCCCTACAAAGACGAAAGGATCAATGATGGCTTTCTGGTAGAGCTCGTCCACATAGAACTTGTGTTCCATGTGGGTGTAGAACTTGCCGAGACGCTTCTTGACCAAGGCATCGCCTTTCAGGCCATTGCTCCCGTAAAGGCGCCAGGAGAACAGCACGCCACCGGCGGCGATGGCGATCGAAATCAGGATCAATGCGACCTCCAATCCTGCACTTGCATGATGTTCCAACTCCATGTAGTGGTCCATGCTGACCGCGCCGTGGTGACCGTGATGGCCGCCCAGCCACCCGTTGAGCAGATGGCTGTCATGTCCGAACAGGGCCGGCAACCCGAGATAGCCGCCCACAATGGCAAGTGCCGCCAGGACGTACAGGGGGATGGTCATCAGTGCAGGGCTTTCGTGCGGGGCATGCAGGCTGTGACCATGGTCATGGTGGCCATGACCTGCGGCATCTTCGTGGCCTTTCTTGCCATCGTGGCCATGCCCCTGCTGACTAGCCTTCGGGAGTGCAAAGCGCTCTTCTCCCCTGAAGGTCAGGAAGTAAACGCGGGTCATGTAGAAGGCCGTCATCGCGGCGGTGAGGATGCCCACGATCCAGACAAGCAGGTAGAAGGATTGGCCGTTCATGAAGTTCATGAAGGTCATCGTCAGGATCTCGTCCTTGGAGAAGAAGCCCGACAATCCCGGGATGCCGGCGATGGCAAGGGTGGAGATGAAGAAGGTGATGTGGGTCGCGGGCATGTACTTGCGGAGATTGCCCATCGTACGGATGTCCTGAGGGTCGTGCACGGCATGGGTATGTTCCATGGCGTGAATCACGGATCCCGAACCCAGGAAGAGGCAGGCCTTGAAGAAGGCGTGGGTCATTACGTGGAAGATCGCTGTCGTGAAGGCACCCGCCCCCAAGGCCATGAACATGAACCCCAGCTGCGATACGGTGGAGTAGGCCAGCACCTTCTTGATGTCGTTCTGGGCGATGGCGATCATGGCGGCCAAGATGGCAGTGGCTGCCCCCCCCAGGGCGACGATCATTCGGACGGTCTCGGCCTCCTCGGGAAGGAATGCATTCCCCATCCGGGCGACCAGGTAGATGCCCGAGGTCACCATGGTGGCGGCATGGATCAATGCGGAAACGGGGGTCGGGCCCGCCATCGCGTCCGGCAGCCAGACAAACAGCGGTATCTGGGCCGACTTGCCGGTGGCTGCGACAAACAAGAGCAGCGGCACCAGCCAAGCGTCGCTTCCCTGCAAGGTTCCCAGCTGGTCCACCAGGCCGCCGACCATCGTCCCGTCGCTGAGGGTCGTGTCAAACAGGTTCAGGGTGTGGAAATTGCTGTACAGGATCATCATCGCGCAGATCATCGCGAAGTCCCCGATGCGGTTGGCGACAAACGCCTTCTGCGCTGCCTTGGCCTTCTCCATGTCCTCGTACCAGAATCCGATCAGGAAGTAGGAGCAGGCACCCACGCCTTCCCAACCCAGGAAGAGCACCACCATGTTGTTTCCCAGCACCAGGTTCAGCATTGCGAAGATGAAGAGGTTCAGGTACAGGAAAAACTTGTAGTAGCCGCGGTCGCCGTGCATGTAGGCGATTGAATAAATGTGGATCAATGACCCTACGCCCGTGACGATCAGGCCCATCGTCAGGGACAGCTGGTCCAGCCGGTAGTCGAAGAAGAGGTTCAGCCCGAGCCTGGAACTGCTGGCGTACATCCATTGCAGGGAGTCGGTGGCACCGAGCAAGCCGAAATGGATGGGCTCATGGTAGTGGAAGAAGGCGTATAGGAGGATGAAAAACGGAATGGCCACCATCAAGGTCGCCAGGAGGCCGATGCCTTTCTCATTTTTCCGAAAGCCCGGCGCGGCAAATCCCCCGATTCCGATCAGGGCGGCACCCAGCATCGGGAGGAGTAGGATCAGGGAGTAAAATAGCGGATTTTCCATCGGTTTCTGGGCTCAGGCACTTACCACTTGAAGAGGTTGAAATTGTTGGTGTCGATGTTTTGCTTGTTCCGGAACATGGCGATGATGATCGCAAGACCGACGACAGCCTCCGCAGCTGCGACGCACATCACGAAGAAAACAAGCATCGCCCCGTCGAAATTGTTCATTTGGCGGGAGAATGTCAGCAGGCTGAGGTTCACCGCATTGAGCATGAGCTCGATGCACATGAAGATCACGATCGCATTGCGGCGGGTCAGCACGCCGACCACGCCCAGCGAAAACATCGCCGCGCTGACGATAAGATAGTGAAATGCTGTGGCTTCCATATTAGTTTTCGTTCTCGTAACGGAATTTCCTGGCCACCACGATCGCACCCACGAGGGCGGCGATCAGCACCACGGAAATCATCTCGAAGGGGAAAATGTAGTGGGTCATCATCTCGGCCCCGATGGCTTCGGCCGTGGCGCCACCGAATTCACCGGGGAATTTGCCTCCGTCATCGCCCATGGCATTCTTGAGCACGACGAACATTTCCACCAGGAATGCGATTCCAAGCACCCAAGCCGCCACCTTGGAGAATGAGAGGCCCCCGTCCTTCGCCTCCTTGTTCAGGTTGAGGAGCATGATCACGAAGAGGAAAAGCACCATGATCGCGCCCGCATAGACGAGGATCTGAATCACCGCCAAGAACTCCGCTTGGAGGGTGAGGTAGAGACCCGCGATGCTGAAGAAGTTGACAATGAGGCTCAAAGCCGCATGAACAGGGTTTCTGTTCAGGATCAAGCCGATCCCTCCGGACAGCCCGAGGAGGGAAAACACCCAGAATAGTACCGATTGAAGTTCCAAATCTTCGAGTATTGAGGTATTTCAGGCTGCTAAGTTGAAAACTTATATCCAGAATATCAACCCTGTTTTGCAGCGGTTGATTTTCGGGGCTGGTTTCTGGTTGCTTTCCACTGGATAGCCGCTTCGGAAGCACTGGGAGGCAGGATGCCCCCGGGGGTGGTTTCTTCCTTTTCGGGGCAACCTGGCATACCAGCCCTGCGACGGATAAACCCATTCCTGCGCGCCCACCCGGACAAGTTCCCACAGGAGCCTGCCGAGAGACGGGTTCCAGCCGGAGGATACGGTTCCACTGTTTCTATTCGGAGGGTTGAAAGAGGCATTGGGCGTATCCCAGGGAGTGGCATCCCCCAACCTAAATCATCGGGTTGTTCGGTCAACCTTTTCAAAGAATGACGGAAATTGAAAATAAGCATATAAATTGGTCGGCTAAATACGAAGAATGATGGCAACTAACACTGTAAAACTACACCGTGTCTTCGCGGCACCCGTGGAAAAGGTATTCAAAGCAT
>JBJOPY010000278.1:0-4010 GCA_046050405.1 Bacteroidota bacterium
GCCCGCCTCGGTGTCTCGGGTTGTGGCAGGCAGGGGAGGGGGGTCCTCGGTATGCCCCCCGCGTTCGCCGGAAGCTGTCCTTCGTCCCTGCGGACATTTCCCTAACTTTGCTGTGCGAAAAAAAGTGAGAAAATCAGTCATCACGGCATGAAAAATATCATTGCGATCCGAAGGGAAGACCTCGACAAGAAGGGCGAGCAGCGCGTACCGGTCACCCCGGCCTTGGTCCGGGAACTGGTCGCATCCGGGCATCCGGTGCTCGTGCAGCCGGGGATGCATCCAGTGACCCGCGAAGTGAAACGCGCCCATGCCGACCTCCTGTTCGAGCAGGCGGGCGCCAGCATCCAAGAGGACATCCGGGAGGCCAGGATCATCCTCGGACTCAAGGAAATCGCATTGGAGGCCATCTTCCCGGGCAAGGTCTATTGCTGCTTCTCCCATACCCACAAGGGGCAGCTGAAAAACCGCCAACTGCTCCAAACCTTCGTGGAGAAGGATGCCACCCTCATTGATTACGAGCTCATCACCAATGCCGGGGGGGAGCGTACCTTGACCGCCTTCACCTATTATGCGGGTTATGCGGGGATGATCGATACCCTCTGGGCATACGGGCAGCGGCAGCAATTGCAGGGCAAGGCCCACCCCTTCACGGTGGTGCCACAGGCTATCGCCCACGGGAACCTGGCGGCGACCAAGCGTCTCCTGCGCGAATTGCGGGAGGTGATCGAACGGGAGGTATTGCCTGCGGACGAGCCTCCCTTCATCAACCTTGTGATGGGGAACGGGAAGACCAGCAAGGGGGCACAGGAGATCTTCGGGCTCCTCCCCGTGAAGCGCATCCTCCCGCAGGAGATGGAGAAGACCTACCGCAGCGGCAGCCGGAATTGCCTCTATGAA
Organism: Bacteroidota bacterium; assembly: GCA_046050405.1. Taxonomy (GTDB): domain Bacteria; phylum Bacteroidota; class Bacteroidia; order J057; family JADKCL01; genus JADKCL01. The sequence continues at coordinate 898 of JBJOPY010000278.1, forward strand.
TGCGTGATGGGGATTGGCGACATGTTCCGCCCGAAGGAGGGCACACCGGTTACGCCCGACGCCTGGGCTTCCATGGACCCTGCAGCCCGCGAGGCCGCCTACATGGCGTATCCGGAAGATTTTGAAAGCAATCTGGCTCCCTACCTGCCCTATGCCACCATCGCGATGAATTGCATCACGTGGTCGCCCCGGTATCCGCGCACGGTGACCAAGGACATCCTGCGCCGGGCCTGGGAGTTCCGCCCGACTTTGCAGGTGATTGGCGACATCTCCTGCGACCCGAACGGGGCGGTGGAGTTTTCCAGGGACACTTGGATCGACGACCCTGTCTTCCTCTACCATCCCCTTCTGGAGACCTCCACCCCGGGCATGGCGGGCGACGGGGTGGCCGTCATGGCCGTCACCAACCTCCCCTGCGAATTCAGCCTGGACAGCAGCGAGCAGTTTGCCATGGATCTGGAACCCCTCCTGCATTCATTGGTGGCGGCGGACTTTGACGGAAGCCTGGAGGGGAGTGGCCTGGACGACGCGCTCAAGCGGGGGGTGATCCTATGGCGGGGGAATTTCCCCCGACCATTTGAGTATATGCGGGATTATATCTCCGCTTCGGTGGAGAACGGACGGGTGCGGGTGTGAATCAATCCGGTCAGGAGCCAAGCGGTGAAGGAGGGGATGTTTTATCTTCCTTCTTGTCACTGTCCTTGGGTGGAGCGTTTTTCAGCAGGGTCTGGAATCTGTCTTCGTTTTCATGGCGGGCGCGGGTTGCTGCATCCAGCTGGTGTATCTGGCTGGGGTTCAGTTCCATGGCTTTCTGGAGGTTCGCATAGAAGGCATCCGTGTTTCCTTGGAGGGAGTGAATCTGGGCAAGAATTACATAGGCTTGGGCATCCTGGGGGTTTATTTCCAGGACTTTTTGGGCATCTTGCATGGCCTCGTTATGTTCTCCAAGTTCGAAATAGGTGAGTGCTCGACTGATGTAGGCAAGGTCATAGTCTTTCTTGAATCCGATCGCCTTGTTGAATTCCTCCAGGGCGAGGTCATATTGGTGTAGCTTGTGAAGAGCAATACCTAGAATGCAATAGGCCTCCGCAAAGTCTGGCTTCAATTCGATGGTCTTCGTGAGGTCATCCAGAGCGAGGCCGTATTGCTGTAGAGAATAATAAGCAATTCCCCGATTGCAGTAGGCTACAGCAAAGTCAGGCTTCAGTAGGATCGCCTTGGTGAAATCTTCCAGAGCGAGGTCGTATCTCTTTAAATTTTGATAAATGCTTCCCCGGTTGTAAAAGGCCTCGGCAAAGTCAGGCTTCAATTGGATCGCCTTCGTAGAATCATCCACAGCGAGGTCGTATTGCTGTAGCCCGTGATGAGCAAGGCTCCGATTGCAGTATGCCTCCGCATAATCCGGACGCAGATCGATGGCGTGTGTATAGGCCAGAATGGCTGCTGGAAAATCTTTTATCTCCCAGTATGCGATTATTCCCCTGGCACGTTCTTGTTCGGGGACACTGGTTTCCATCGTCACCAGTTTTCGTGCGAGTTCTTGTTTTCTGCCAGATTCCTTTTCCAGCCGCCACTGATTATGCAGTTCCCCAAATGACCCTGATGTGCTGCCTACCCCTGTCACTTCCGCTACCAAGTCCTGGTAATCTTTCAGAATGGGATACTGATCCCAATCCTCCTCCAGGAACCTGATCCGCTCCTCGAGAGCTTGGTCGGGGTCGATGTGAATGACATTGACCCGGGTGACGAGTGGCCCGCTGGCAATGCCGGAGCCAGCATTGAGCGTCTCCAGCACTTTCTTTTTGAGATCTTCCTCCGTCTTGATACCACTGTCATCTGTAGGGGCGGGGATGCGGGTCAGGACGAAGTGCAGTCGGGTTTTGTTTTCCTTGAAGGGCGGTTTTTCCCGCTTCCGCAGCCGTTCCATGACGAGCCGCGAACCTTCCAGGTTTTCCCGGTTGTTCACCCCCAGTACGACCGCATCATCCGCCAAGAGTTCCAGGCCAATCCCCGTCAGGTCTGTGAGCCCCGTCCGGGAGTCGATCAGCAGGAAGTCAGGATCGTACTGCTGCTGGATCTGGGACTTCAGCTCCAGGAACAGCAGGGATCCCATTTTGGCTTCACCATACAGAAACTCTTTCCAGTTCACCTGGCTGAGTTGGCTCCAATAGGAACTGTCGGAGGGATTGCCGGCGGGCATGAACCACAACGGAGGCATGTCCACATCGCGTGGCGTCAAGGGAATCACATAGGGATCGAGGCTGGTTGCCGGCCTTTTTTCCAGGAGGTAATCCCCGATGTAGTCCACCAGCCCTTTTTCAGGGCTCACAGGCTGGGTGTATTTGTCGATCTTGTAATGCAAGCCGGGAGCCTCCATGTCCATGTCCAGCAAGAACACGGACTTGCCTTGCTTCCCCAGCCAGTAGGCCATGTGTGCCACGGCCAGGGTCCGGCCTACGCCCCCTTTGTAGGAGTAAAAGGCAATCGTTTTCATCCAGCGAGATTATTCCAATTGTTTCCGATCCAATCCTCTGAATTCGGTGGGGATGTTGCTTTGAGCGAGGGGAATTGGTCGAGATCGGACAGAAGCTCCGCTGCCTTCGTCCTTTCCATAGCGGTGGCCTTGAATGCAAAGGCCTCCATCACCTCCCGCCGGCAAACATTCAACAATTCCAACACTTTCAACCGCAATTCAGGGTCTTCCGCTACCACCTGCAAGCCCCGGATTCTTTCCAGTCCGGTGATTGCCTGGTGGTACTGGTGACGATGGATGTAGTTCTTGCGAATCGAATCCACGATTCCGCTCAGGTTCTTGGCCCCCAAGGAATTGAACCCCTCCAAGATGGATTCCTCCGTCTCATTGGCAAACGGATCAGGGCCTTCGTTGGCCTTGGCTTTCAGGAAGGCAACGGCACTGGGGCCATCGGTAAACTCGAGGTCGCATCTCTGGAAATCCATCCTTAGGATCAGCCGCTCCACTTGCTCCTCAGTGATCGGCTTTTCATTCTGGAGGGTGTAAGGATAATCAATGTAGATTAGTTTCCCGCCAACTTCCAAGACCCCTGAGCCTTCAAAAGCCTGGTATGCAATCAATCTCACCATATCGGATTCAG
>JBJOPY010000279.1:0-14702 GCA_046050405.1 Bacteroidota bacterium
TCTTCGTGAACAATCTTTTCATCCGCCCCACGACCACCGAACTTCTGGAATTTGCCCCTGAGTGGACGATCCTCTGTGCACCAAGCTTCAAAGCCGATCCGGCTGTGGATGGAACCCGCCAACACAACTTCACCATCCTGGACTTTAGCAACCGCACCATCCTGATCGGTGGCAGTGCATACACGGGCGAAATCAAGAAGGGTATCTTCACAGTAATGAATTATCTCCTGCCACTGAAGGGTTTCCTTTCCATGCACTGCTCCGCCAACGTCGGCAAGCAAGGAGATACGGCCATCTTCTTCGGTCTGTCGGGTACTGGCAAGACAACCTTGAGCTCCGATCCCAATCGGGGATTGATCGGGGATGACGAGCATGGCTGGACGGATGACGGGATCTTCAACTTTGAAGGTGGCTGCTACGCAAAATGCGTGGATCTTTCCCAAGAAAAGGAACCCCAGATCTGGGATGCCGTGCGGTTTGGAAGCTTGGTGGAAAACACCAAGTTCATCGAGGGCACACGCACCACCAACTTCGCGGATATCTCCATCACTGAAAATACGAGGGTCGCCTATCCGATTCATTACATCGCCAATTCAGTCGAACCCAGTGTGGCGGGCGTCCCGAAGAACATCTTCTTCCTGACGGCGGATGCATTTGGAGTATTGCCTCCCATCTCTCGCTTGACAACCGGACAGGCCAAGTACCAGTTCATCTCGGGCTACACCGCCAAGGTGGCAGGCACCGAGGCAGGGGTGAAGGAGCCGCAGGCGACCTTCTCCCCTTGCTATGGACAGGCTTTTCTCCCGCTGCATCCCACCCGCTATGCAAAATTGCTCGGGGAGCTTCTCACGAAGCACCATGTGAATGTCTGGCTGGTCAACACAGGCTGGTCGGGTGGCCCCTATGGTGTCGGCACCCGCATGAAACTCTCTTACACGCGGGCGATGATCACCGCAGCCCTCGAAGGAAAGCTTGACAATGCCACATACGTTCAGGATCCACTTTTCGGGTTCTCCATGCCTACAGACGTTCCTGGGGTACCCTCGGAGATTCTCCAGCCTCGGAATACTTGGGCGGACAAAGCCGCCTACGATGCCAAGGCAAACGATCTGGCTTCTAAGTTCAATGCGAACTTTGACAAGTACCGTGAATTTGCAGACGTGGAAATGATCGCCGCTGCACCGCGTGTGCTCCATCAAGGGTGATATTTCTTGTTTCAGGAAAGACCAAACTGCCTGGGCACCCTCCCGGGCAGTTTGGTCTTCAACCCAGCCGTCGCAAGGCGGTTCCCCTCCTTTCTGAAAAAGCCAATCATGGACTTCCTGATAATCCTTACTTTTGAGGCTGCATTATGGCCATTGATCTGAAAAGGCGTACAGAATTTTTCATCAAGGATCTTCATGCCCGGGAGTCCATGCGGTTGGGTTGGTATCGGCAGTGGGGAGTGGATGAGGAGCAGCTGCAGTATCTGCGTGAGCGGAAGGCTAAGCATGCTGCATTCCTGAAGGATCTTCTGCGCCGAAGGGGAGTTGGTCCGGCTTGGTATGCAAGGCCATTCTACATTGCCGGCAATTTCTTCGGCTTCTTTTCCGCATTTTTCCCCGAGAAATGGGTGAACAGGATCGAACGCACACTGGAGTGGTGGATTCTGATGCGGTACCGCGAATATTTCAAGAAATTGCACCTCGACCACAACTTGCGATCCATGATCGAGGCCATGCAATTGAAGCGCATGACCCACAATGAGCCCGGGTCTGATGTTATGCGGCTTTTACAAGAGATCATTTCCGAGGAGGAAAACAAGAGTGCTTATCGTCACCTGTACAGGTGACCTGTTTCGCCGCTTGGCCTTGGATTCATGACAGTCACAGGGTCGATGCGTGGGAATCAACGGCTCTCTCATCGGTTCAGAACCCGAACAACAATCCATCCTGCGGAGAACTCGCCTTGGCGTGGTATGCCTTGGGGATGCGACCCGCCCTAAAGGCCTTCCTTCCAGCTTCGATGCCCAGTTTCATGGCCTCCGCCATCATCACCGGATTTTGGGCCTGCGCAATGGCTGTGTTCAGCAAAATGCCATCGTAACCAAGTTCCATTGCCTGGGCGGCGTCGCTCGCGGTACCGATTCCCGCATCGATGATCAGCGGAAGGCTGAGCGCATCACGGATCATTTGCAGACTGTGCGGGTTGCGGATGCCCAGGCCAGTCCCGATCGGCGAAGCCAACGGCATCACTGCAGCACAGCCGATGTTTGCAAGGCGCTTGCAAAGGACAAGGTCATCGTTGCAATAGGGCAGGACCACAAACCCCTTGGCGACAAGGGTTTCACAGGCCTTGAGCAGCTCAGGGCCGTCTGGAAGCAGTGTCTTTTCGTCGCCGATCACTTCGACCTTGATCCAGTTCACCCCAAGGGCTTCCCGTGCGAGCTCGGCGGTGAGGATGGCCTCCTTGGCGGTGTAGCATCCGCTGGTATTTGGCAGAAGTTGGTAGCCCTTGAGGAAATCATGGGAAAGGAAGGTATGATGCGGGTCTCGAAGGTCGATCCGCCGTATGCTTACGGTGACGATTTCGGCACCGCTTGCAGCAATGGCTTGAAACATCAGGTGGGGATTGGGATAAGCCGAGCTGCCGATCATCAACCGGGAGTGAAACTGCTTGCCTCCGAGGGTCCAGCTGTCTTCAGTCGCAGGATTCATGCGGCAAAGGTAATGCTTCCCTGCGTTCGGTAGAGGAATCAGCTCCCGACCATCGTCCGATGTCGCCATTTAGCTGGGTCTTGTCCTTTAGGATGAAGCAACACTCAGTTTCCTTGCCACACCAGCCCCCTGTTGCCGCTGCGGTCATCTCCAGACTGATCGTGTTCCTTCTTTCCACGCCATTTCCACCAAACTTCCAGGCTCCGCGAATGAGGCATTGTGCCAATCAAGTTGGTAGCCAAGGATGCCGAACATTTGACGCCCGCTTAAGTTCGTCCATTGCATGTCTTTCAGGTTTTAAGCAATTAAAATCTCTCTCTGTGTCTCGTTCATGGGGGGCTTACACTTCTCGAGAAGCACGCAAATGAACCGGGAACCCAGTGCCGAACACACCGGACATGTCCTCCTTGTTTTACTGGGGTGGGAAGCTCATTTCAGGGTGCAATCCGACGATCAGGCCTATATTTACCCTGCCTTGCAACCAAAGGGCTGTCCGATGGTTAAGAGAGTGTTCTGAAATGGCTCCAGCATGAACTTCGTACCTGAAATCATCCAAGCCGTCCTCCTGCTGGGCTTCGTGGCATTGTATGCCCTAGGGGCGGTCTATGCCGAGCGGAAGGTGTCGGCCTTCATCCAGGATCGGCTCGGGCCGATGGAGGTAGGGCCGCGTGGCTTGCTTCAGACCTTTGCAGACATTGTCAAGCTGTTGCTGAAGGAGAATATCACGCCGTCGGCAGCTGATTGGCAGTTGTTTGCATTGGCACCCGTGGTGATTTTTGTTTCCGTGTTTGCAGGGTTTGCAGTGATCCCCCTGGGGCCGGGATTCCTGGGGGCCGCACTGAATGTCGGCCTGCTCTACGTGCTGGCCATCGTCTCCATCGATGTGGTCGGCCTGCTGATGGCGGGATGGGGCAGCAATAACAAGTACGCCTTTCTCGGGGCGCTTCGCGGCGTCTCGCAGATCATCTCGTATGAAATCCCAGGGGCCATTGCACTGCTGTCCGCAGTGCTGATGTTTGGCACCTTTCACCTGGGGGAGCTGAGTGCGGCGCAAGGGTTGTCCAGTGCACAGCCCGTCTATTTCCTGGGATGGTGGGACGTGACACAGATCGGGGGAGTGCTTTCCTGGGCGATTTTCCGATATCCCCACCTGATCCTGGCCTGGATGATCTATTTCATCGCTGCCCTGGCGGAATGCAACCGTGCGCCCTTCGACCTGCCGGAGGCTGAATCGGAGCTGGTGAGCGGGTTTCATGTCGAGTACTCGGGATTTCGGTTTGCCGTGATCTTCCTGGCGGAATACGCGAATATGATTCTGGTCGGTCTGGTCGCAGCCATCGTCTTCTGGGGAGGCTGGTCGAGTCCATTGCCGAACCTGCTCGCGCTCGCCCCCGGGGAGGCCGCACAGATGGGGATCGGGCAGCTGTTCACCCACCTGCAATTCGGACATCTGACCACGGGCACATCTGCCGCAGGGATGGCGGTGTGGGGAGCCTTCTGGATCATCGGGAAGGCATTCTTCTCGGTCTTCCTGCAAATGTGGGTGCGGTGGACGTTTCCACGCGTTCGGGCGGATCAGCTGCTGAAACTCAGCTGGAAGGTGCTGACGCCGATTGCATTTCTCTTGTTGGCGATTTCTGCCGTTTGGAAGCTGCTGGAGGTCGGCTGGCACCCATGAAAAGGAAGCGCCCAACCTATCTCCGTGCCATCGTCGCCTCCCTGCATGCCCTCTTCAGGGGAATGGCACTCACGGCCAGGCACTATGCGAAGGGCCACCAGCGTGCCACGCCCCTAGGCATCGCCGATCCCGGATATTTCAAGAAAGCGCAGGGTCCGGTCACCATCCAATACCCGATGGAGAAGATCCCGGTTCCCGATGTGGGGCGGCACCGTCTCTTCATGGAAACGGACGACTGCATCGGTTGCGACAAGTGTGCCCGCATCTGCCCCGTGGATTGCATCACCATCGAAACCTTCCGCGCTGACGGTGACCTGGGCCGCACCAGCGATGGCACCGTGAAGCGGCTTCACCTCCCCGTCTTCGACATCGACATGGCCAAGTGCATGTTCTGCGGACTGTGCACCACCGTCTGTCCGACCGAGTGCCTGACCATGACACCTGTCTATGACTTCAGCGAATATGACCGTGACAACTTTGTCTATCACTTCGGGGCCTACTCACCAGAGGAGGAAGGCCGTATCCGCACCGAGACCGAGGTCGCATTGACAGCCAAGAAGGCGGAAAAGGCAGTCCCCGCTCCGCAGTCGGAGGCACCTGCCAAGCGACGGCCGGTGATGCAGCGGCCTCCAGCAGCACCTCCTTCCGCGGAAGCAGCCGCACCTGAAACCACGCCCTTGGCCGAGGATGCGCCCGTGAAGGCACCTCCAAAGCCTCGCCCCGTGATGCGCCCCATCATGCGTCCACCCCAGCATCCGGAAGGAGGATCAGGGCCATGACCATCACACAACTCGTCTTCCATGCATTTGTCCTTCTGACTGGAGGAGCCGCCCTCGCCCTCGCCCTCAGCCGGAATGTCGTCCATGCTGCATTTCTGCTCTTCCTGGCATTGCTGGGCATGGCAGGGCTTTACGTCTTCGCAGGGGCCGAGTTCCTTGCCGTCTCGCAGGTGATCGTATATGTTGGCGGTACATTGGTCGTGGTGATCTTCGGGGTCATGCTCACCGCCAAAATGCGTGATATGAAGCCCCAGACGGAGATCGTAAACCTCATCCCCGGCGCAGTGCTGGCCGTTGCACTTTTTTCTGCACTGCTCTTCGTGATCCAGGACAGTGGCATCGGTGCGGCCAATCCCCCGGCGGGCAACTCCGGAGGGGACAATGTCAAGACGATCGGAGTGGCGACACTGACCGATTACCTGCTCCCTTTCGAACTGGTGTCGGTGCTGCTCTTGACCGTACTGGTGGGGGCCGCATACCTGAGCCGTCGCTTTCAGCCTGGGAAGGAGGAGGAAACTGAATGAATGCCGCTGAAGTTTGCCTGTCCCTGTCGGCCTTCCTGTTTTGCCTTGGGGTCTTCCTGGTGGTTACGCGCCGCAATGCTGTCATGGCCCTACTCGGGATCGAATTGATCTTGAATGCCGCCAACCTGAACTTTGTGGTTTTCGCGACCAAGGATCCCGACCTGACCGAGGGCCAGATGGCGGCCCTTTTCGTGATTGTCCTTGCAGCAGCGGAGGTCGCCATTGCGTTTGCGATCGTGCTGAATGTCTATCAGCGATTCAAGACCGTGAATATTGATGAAATCGATCGCATGAAGGAATGACCCCCTTGTGCCGGGCCTTTGGCCCCGGACGGAGGGCTCCCTGGAGCTTCTGTCTGCGGAAAGGGAACGAAAGGGCAGTGAAAATGGATAATGGCAAGACCCTGTACCCGTGGTGCGGGAAATGAATATGAACAGCGAGCACTTAGGCGGCATCACCCATCATCACCCGGCCATTTTCATTGCCGGGGCGATTCCGGTGGCGTTGCTGCTGGGCTTTGTGGTCTTGGCGGCATGGGGAAGGAGGATGAGGTGTGGCGGCGGTGTCGCAGCGACGCTCCTGAGCGCAGGGGCTTTTGCAGGGGCGGTTTCGGTGGTTGTCATCCTCCAGCGGAATCACGGGGGAGGCACTGCCCCTGCATTGTGGTTTGACTGGCTGCAGCTCGGAGGAAAATCCATCGCGATGGGAATTGCGCTGGGCACGCATTCCCCACCCATGCTCCTGCTCATCACCTTCATCACCACCTTGGTCCATGTTTTCTCCTTGGCCTACATGGAGCGGGACCCGATGCGTCATCGATACTGGGCGTACCTGGCACTGTTCTCGGCGGCAATGTGCGGACTGGTTCTGGCAGACGATCTCCTGCTCATGTTTGTTTGCTGGGAATTGGTGGGGCTGGCTTCTTGGTTGTTGATCGGCTTCTGGTTCAGGGAGGAGGTTGCTGCCATGGCGAGCCAGAAAGCCTTCATCGTCAACCGCATTGCCGATGCAGGATTCGTCATGGCCTTGATGATGGTCTGGGCGAAGCATGGGCATTTCCAGATTCCATCGGGCCTTGAATCCATCGTCCAGAACCCTCGCTTTGACCTCTGGATCGGCCTAGGGTTGCTGGTCGGGGCGATGGGCAAGTCCGCGCAGTTCCCCTTCCAAACCTGGCTGCCCGATGCCATGGCGGGGCCGATGCCAGTTTCAAGCCTGATCCATGCTGCGACGATGGTAGCGGCAGGGGTGTACCTCCTGGTGCGAACGGCACCGTTTTTTCCGGAAGGGCTGCGCGTGGCGATGGCAATGGTGGGCGCATTCACGGCCTTGATGGCGGCGCTCTCGGCACTGGCGCAGACGGACATCAAGCGGGTGCTGGCCTACTCCACGGTCTCGCAGCTGGGGCTGATGATCCTTGCTGTCGGCGCAGGAAGGCCTTCGGCGGCATTTGCCCACCTCTGGGCACATGCCTTTTTCAAGTGCGGCCTCTTCCTTGCCGCTGGCGCGGTGATTCACCGCCTTCATGCGGCGCAGGAGGGTCAGGGCACCCACTTCGACGCACAGGACATGCGACGCATGGGGGGATTGCGCCGGAAGATGCCTGTGGTGTTTGTCACATGGCTGTTTTTCGCGGCATCCCTCGCAGGCTTGCCGTTCTTTTCGGGGTTCCTTTCCAAGGATGCCATCCTGCACCATGCGATCCTCTTCGCACAGCGGGGGCCGGCATGGTATCATGCTGTGCCGGTCGCGGCACTCGTCACGAGCATGCTCACGGCATTCTACATTGCCCGTCAGGGGATGCTGGTGTTTTTGGGGACCAATCGGGCCGACGGTGCCGGCGCGGCGGCGAAATTTTCCGATTCCATTTCGAAGCCCGGGTTGCGCATGGTCCTCCCGCTTTGCCTGTTGGCCTTGGGATCCACCTGGCTGGTATTCCTCCTGCCGCTCTCCTTCCATGCTGCTTTTGATAGGGGCATCGCCGAGCCACCCGGCATTTTCCCACTTGTGCCCATGTCGCTTTCGGTGCTGGCCATCGGCTTGGCCTTCGTCCTCCACCGCCGGGATTTGCTTGCATTCCGCCCACATGGCTTGTTGCATGAACTCAGCTTCCGGCACTTCTTCATCGATGATGTCTTGAGATGGCTGGCGGCCAATGTGATCGGGAGGCTGAGCGATTTCCTCGGACTGTGGGACAAGCACGTGGTGGATGGTGCGGTGCGGCGTATGGCGGGCATGATCCTGCGAAATGAGGGGGTGCGTGCCACTGAACCCTTGGGGGTTGCGCAGGCTCCCCCGGGGGATGGGCCACCGGAGCGGCCCCTGCCGCCTACCGGTAGGCTCAGCCTGTCCTCCGCATCCGCTTGGCTGGACCAGCGGCTCATCGACCGGATGGTGAATGGCTTCGCGGCGGGGATCATGCGCATGGGAAAGCGCGTCGGCGCATTGCAAACTGGAAAGCTGCAACGCTACATTCTTTACACCATGGCCGGCTTGCTGCTGCTCTTGGCAATGATTGTTATTTTTGCCCGCTAGAGATGGGATCGCTGACCATATTGCTCGTGCTGCCGCTGGTTTCACTTCTGGCGGTTCTCCTTGTGCCGGATGAGAGGAAGGGCCTGATGCGGCGATTGGTTCTTCTGACGACCCTGCTGCAGCTGGGCTGGCTTCTAGGGAGCATCCTTCCCGAGTTTCGATCCAGTCAGGCGGCATTCATGGATTTTCGCCTCGTGGAGCGGTGGCAATGGATTCGCCTCGACCTCGGCCACAGCGGCCTGCTCAATATTGAGTACCACCTTGCCATGGACGGCATCAGCCTGGTGCTGGTCCTGCTCGCCTTGCTGGTCCTGCCGGTCGTGGCCTACAAGTCGTTTGAAGTGGAGAAGCGGGCAAAGGCCTATTGGTCACTGTTTCTCCTGCTGAACCTGAGCATGATCGGCTGTTTCCTGGCCTTGGATTTTTTCCTGTTCTACCTCTTCTATGAATTCATGCTGCTGCCGATGTTTTTCCTGATCGGGATGTGGGGCGGTGCCCGGCGGGAGTATGCGGCGATCAAGTTCTTCCTGTACACCCTGTTCGGTTCGGTGTTCATGCTGCTGATCATGGTCGGCCTTGCGTTCAGCTTTAGGGATCCGGGATTGACGGCAGCACTGGGGCGGCCGGTGTACACTTTCAACATGCTGCACATGATGCCCGATGTGTCGGGATCCTTCCCGAACATGGTTCCGGGCAGTGTCTTCTCACATGGCACGGCTCTGCTGGGAATGGACGCACGGACCCTGGCATTCTTCATCCTCTTGATCGGGTTTGCGATCAAGGTGCCTTCCGTGCCGCTTCACACCTGGCTGCCGGACGCACACGTGGAGGCGAGCACGCCGATTTCGGTGGTTCTGGCCGCCGTCCTTTTGAAGGTCGGCGGCTATGGAATCCTCCGGATTTGCTATGGGATCTTCCCCGAGGCGGGGGTGAGCCATTCGATGTTCGTGGCCATCCTGGGGATGGTATCGATCCTGTACGGCGGGCTGGTGGCCATGTCGCAGAAGGACTTGAAGGCGATGATCGCGTATTCTTCCATCTCCCACATGGGATTTGTTCTCCTGGGAATCGCATGCCTGGATGCCGCAGGGATGAACGGTGCCGTCCTGCAGATGTTCAACCACGGTGTCGTTTCTGCGGCCTTGTTCCTGATCGCAGGGGTGGTGAGCGACCGGGTGCATGACCGGAGGATCGCAAATTTCACCGGACTATGGTCGAGGATGCCACGTTACGCAGTCTTCGTGCTCATTGCATTCTTTGCCTCCATGGGATTGCCCGGATTGAACAGCTTCGTTTCCGAGATGCTGGTCCTCATGGGCAGCTTCAAGGCGACCTCTGGGGCAATGCCGGCCTGGATCCCGCTGGTCTCCGTGCTGGGGATCGTGTTCTCCGCAGTGTACTTCCTGCGGACGTTCCGGCAAATGTTTTTCGGAGAATTCAGCTATTTGGGCACCGGTGACGGAGATGCCCTGACCGATCTTAAATCCAGTGAGACCGTGCTCTTCGTGCCATTGGCTGTCCTGATGCTGCTGCTCGGGATCTTCCCCGGGCTGGTACTGAGCCTGGTCGAGACGGCTGCTTCGGGCTATGCGCAACTCCTCGGCAATTTCTAGGATGAAAATGAGGCATCGTTGTGCAGACCTGTCCGTGTCAGAATCCTTTCCCGCCGGGGTGCCCGGCCGCTTCAAGGCTTGGAATGGGGTGGGGCTTCTCCCCGTCCTGACAAGTTTCGCCCTGTCTTGGCTCACTGCGTGGCCAGCCGACCCCATGGGGATTTCAGCAGGTCCATCCTTTCCTGGAACGGGGAGATCCCCTGGCATATCTGTAATCAAGCATTAGATGGGAGAGCCTGCCCTATACCTCGGAGATCGGCTTGCGCTGCTGGGCAGCAGTGTGGGCGGCATTTTCCCCGAGCTGATTTTGATCGCCGGATTTGCGGCCGCCATCGTCCTGGAAATCACTGTCGGCAAGCGAAACCGTGCAGCCTTGCCCCTAGCGGCTGCGGGGACATTGATCTTGTTTTTGGCGGGTGCGGTATTGTTCTGGCCGGAGGAGACCCCCGGAGATCGAAACTTCCTGGGGATGATCATTCCAGATCGATTCGCAGCCTACATGAAAGTGCTGATCGGGATCTGCAGCCTGGCGGCAGTGGTCTCAGCGCAACAGAGTGCCAGATTGCGTGCCGAGTCGCAAGGAACGGGGGAGTATTACATCGTATTGCTGGGAATGACCGTGGGAATGGCTTTCCTGACGATGGCGCAGAACCTGCTAATGATCTACCTCGCCCTGGAAATGGTTTCATTGCCTGCCTATGCGCTGGCGGCCTACTCCCGCATGCGCGACAAGGGCACCGAGGCGGCACTGAAGTACGTGCTCTATGGCTGCTTCGCCTCGGGGGCCATGCTCTATGGCATCTCATGGCTGTATGGATTCACGGGCACCCTGGATCCCCATTCGGCAGGCTTTGGGCAAGGCTTGGATGCCGTGGGGATTTGGCCCGTGACGATGATGCTGGCACTTGTCATGGGAGGCTTTGCATTCAAGGTGGGTGCCATGCCGTTCCATTTCTGGATGCCCGATGTGATGGAAGGTGCGCCCCACCCTGTCGCATCCCTGTTTGCCGTTGCACCGAAGGTGGCAGGGTTTGCAGCGATGGTTCGTTTTCTGGCCAACCTCCGGCATGGCTGCGAGGTGGGCGACGTTTCGAGCGGCATTCTGGAAAACCTCTCCTGGATCATCGCGATCATCGCGATCGGGAGCATGCTCCTGGGCAATCTCACCGCACTGCGGCAAGACAATTTTCGACGGATGCTCGCCTACAGTTCGATTGCACAAGCTGGCTACATCATGGCCGGCGCGGTCTTCCACCATGGTTCCGGCTATGCCGTCGTGATGTTCTACCTGACGATCTACCTGTTCATGAACATGACGGCCTTTCTGCTGGCGGGTTGGCTGGAGGAAAAAGCCGGCATCCGCTCCCTCCAGCAAATGAAAGGATTGTCAGGTTCGATGCCGCTCATGGCCTTCATCACAGCGCTGTCCATGATCTCCTTGACAGGCCTGCCGCCTACGGCAGGCTTCATCGCCAAGCTCAGGCTGTTTTTAGCGGGTTGGGCTGAATACGGGGCTACAGGTGATGGGCTGGTCGTGGCCCTGTTGGTGGCCGTCTTGCTGAATACGGTCGTTTCATTGTTCTATTATCTGAGGGTGGCGAGCACGATGGTCTTTGGCAGCCCTGTCATCCCAACTTGGCCTCCGTTCCGTGGTTGGATCCCGGTGCTGCTGCTGGTCTTCAGTGCACCGCTGCTCTGGTTCGGGATTTTTTCCTTCGATCGGCTGATCAATTTCTTGCAGCACCTCTCACCATTTGTCGATCGGTAATTACCGTGGCTTCAGATTGGTAGTGTTGCACCGTTGCCCGCATTCATCCATAGGCCAGTGCCACGCAACGGGCAGTATACGACGGATGCAGCCGGTGGGAACTGGCTCCGCAAGATCGCAAAGCCGGGGGTGGATCGGAAAATGGCAATGACAACGGAGGCCGGCAACCCGCATTGAGTCTGCCAGAAATACATCGACGAATCTTGAGGGGGGAGTGGGGTCCAGGATGACCAGCCCACGCCCTGCGGAGACGGCCATTTGCACCCAAAAAGGGATCGGAATGGATCCCCTCTTCCAGGCAGGCATCCCTTGAAACCAGGAATCCGGGGAACTGAAAATCGCGGGCGGCAGCGGCTCGATAATCCCAATGGCGAGGATTCACTAATTTTACCCACATGAAAAAACTGGTGATCGTCGGCGGCGGCGGATTTGCGCGCGAGGTACTGTGGTTGATCGAGGAAATCAACAAAGCTGCGCCGGATGGAACGTTGACCTATGAGGTGCTGGGGTTCATTTCCAGGGATTCCGAGGTTCTTGTGCAAGGTGTTCCCGTATTAGGGAATGACAAATGGGCATTTGCGAACCTGGAGAGGAATGTGCGATTTGTCCTTGCCATCGGAGACTCGGCACTCCGGGCCCAGCTTGCACTGGCCTACCAGAAAAATGGATTCCATCCCCTTCGGCTCATACACCCGTCAGTGGTCATGAGCGATGAGGTGGAAATGGGCGGCGGCACGATCGTCTGTGCCGGATCCGTGCTGACGGTCAACATCCAGATCGGAATGTTTTGCATTGTGAACCTGAATGCCACGATTGGCCATGACTGCCGAATCGGAGATTTTGTGACCTTGAATCCTGGGGTACACCTGAGCGGAGGTTCCGACATTGGCGACATGAGCACCTTGGGGACCGGTGCAATCGTGCTGCCGGGGATGAAGGTGGGCGACCGGTCCATCTTGGGAGCGGGGGCCGTGGTCACTGAAAACCTGCCAGGGGGAGCCACATATATCGGTGTACCAGCGAAGGAAACCCCGGCCCACCATGTCCCGAGCTGAGTTCGTCCATGCTTAATCGGTGTTCGATCCTGAAAAAGACTTATATTGGCATGTATTTCGCAAAATCCATATGAAGAAAGGACTTTTGATCGTCGCAGGGTATCTGCTGGGAGTCGGGTTCTCCCCCCTGTCTGCGCAGCTCCACATCGGGCCTGCGATCCAAGGGGGGATGACCTACTCCAAGAACATCATCATCCCCGACACCAGCCAGTACCATATTGGCAACTTACCGGGTCTTTTTGGTGCTATGGGCTTGGATTTCGCGTACCTGCTTGATAAAAACGTTCGGATCCAGGCAGGGATCCAAGGACAGTATCGCGCCTTCAATCTGAAGGCGCCAGATGGTGCCACGAACCTTTCATTCACAAATATCAAGAAGTCGGCCATCCTGGTGAGCGTCCCATTGACGATCAACTACCGCTTCCCCTTGGGAAGCAGCAATACCAGGTTTTTCAATGTCATTGCCGGCCATGCCCTGGACTATAACTTCGCAGACAGCACGGTGGTCAAGAATCCAGGCACGAAAATTGACTCAGGAGGAGCCTTTGTCCACCATTTCTACGAAATCCCGAAATACAAATTCCCTGTCTCCACGGTACTGCTTGGGGTGGGAATGGACATGGTCACCGGAAATGGCAACCTGCTCAATCTCTCCCTCGTCTGGGGGATCAGCACGAGAACCCTGTTCAGGGGTTCCGTACAGGAGTGGGAAGTGATCCACCAGGATTACGATCCTGCCACAGCGACCGCGGATCCCGAGGAGTTTCCTGACCATTACTACGAATGGGCACTGCGGGGCAGCAACATTTCCGTGCGTGCAGCCTATTACTTCAATCTTAAAGCTGCTAAGGAAAGGAAGGAAAGCAAGCTTGAAGATGAGGGGGAAAAGGACAACGTCAGCGAAAAGCCCAGAAACAAGGAGAAGGACGACAAAGGCGAAAAACGAGACATAGATCCAAAGCCCGCGAAGGAAAAGAAACCAGTGCGGGACAAGGAGGCAGAGGAAGAAGAGGAATGAACGTCTCCCATGGCATGGTGGCATACATCCTGCCATGGCCTCCCAAGGGTGATGGGAATCAAGCCCTTCCTCCTGCGCCAGACTCAATTCGTTCGGCTCGCCTTACCCGAAGCAAGCATACCTGGGAAAAGCCCCAGGCAGTGATCCCCGAGAAAGGCTACAACCCGGACGCGATACCGGCGTATGGCGATCACGTTGGATCAAGTCTAAAAGTCCCGCGAGGAAGCGATTCCATTCGGAGGGTGCACGTGAAAAAAGGGTCAGGTCGGGAATCGACAGAGCCGCCTGCCAAAGCCGTAAAATGATAGCGAAGTGAACCCATTGTCTGGATCCACTTCGCGCAGAAAGCATATTTTCAGATGGAAAGGGGCTCAGTCCCTGCTGCCGCCGAACAGCCTCAGCAGGAACAAGAACAGGTTCACAAAGTCCAGATAGAGCGACAAGGCACCCATCAGCGCCATCTTGTTGGCGCTTTCGTTCCCCATCTGCACTTGTGCGCCGATACGGAGAAGACGCTGTGTATCAAAAGCAGTGAGGCCGGCAAAGATCAATACACCCGCACCTCCGATGATGTAGTGAAGCAACGGTGAGTCGAAGATCCAGTTCACCAATGACATGACAATCAGGCCGATCAAGGCAAACATGAGGATGCTGCCAAACCTCGTGAGGTCGATGTTCGTGGTGGCACCCAGCAATGCCATCAATCCAAAAGTCACGGAGGTCATCAAGAAAACCTGAAAGATCGTACCCATGGAATAGATGAAGAAGATGCTGGAAAGCGAGATTCCCATCACCGAGGCATAGGCAATGAAGATCGCGGTCGCCACAGGGTAGGAAAGGCGATGAATCCCGAAGGATAGCACCATTACAAAAACCAATGGGGCAAGCATGACAACCCACATCATTCCGCCGCTGAAAAATTGGCTGGCATCCTGGATGGTTCCCAAGTAGCGTGTCGCGAACAACCAGGAAACCAATCCTGTGATGCCCAGCCCCATGGCCATCACCGTGAACACACGGGAGATAAAAGCATTCG
>JBJOPY010000280.1:0-3670 GCA_046050405.1 Bacteroidota bacterium
AGAGTGCCCGATAGCTCTCGCCAGAACCTGACAGGAAGGACCTGCCTTCCAGGAACCGAAACCCAAACACCAACTTGGCAACCCCGAGCAGCAGCAGCAGGGCCAGGATCCCCTTCAGCCCCCAGCCGAAAACCAGCGGGAGGAAAATGCAAGCCACGTATCCGGCACCACCGAGAATCGAATACAGGAGCAGCGGGCGGGGTTGATTTTGCGCCACCCAGGCGTAAGGGAACAGCTGCCCCAGTGTCTCGCAGCAGTGGTAGACGGCGTATGCCCCGAACATTCCCATGCTGATGGAGGAGTAAAACCTCCACCCGACCACCCAGAATACCGTGGCGCTCAGGAGGGAAAACAGCAGCATTGCCTGAACGGTGTCCCCGAGGACCGCACGGGACTCCCGCCCCGAGGCGGACTTGTACAGCAAGAGGAACCCATCCAGCATCCCGCCGAGCCAGAAAAAAGAAGTGGCGCCGGCCACCAGCGAAAATCGCTCCAGTGACGAGATCTCACCCTTCGATGCCCCCATCCATGCCATCAGCACAGCCCCGAGCAGCAGGCTCCCGTAACGGGTCACCTGGAATGCCTGGAATGCAAACGAAACATTTTGCATTCGTGACGGAAGAGGTGTTTTCATCATTTTCAAGCTGCCGCCGACCGGAGGGGCAAGTCGGAAAGGCGCAAAGCTAAACCCTTTTCAGGGTACTGCCTGAGGGGAAAAAAGGCTCACGTCCCCATGCTGCATCCATTGATTCCATGCAATCCATCACTCTTTACAACTCCATTAAAAACGAATTATTGTCATCATTTCAATCTATTTTAACGCTTCCTCACCCAACTATCTGCGTAATTGAATCAATGAGACAGGCTTTCAGCAGAGGGCATCGGCTCGCTAAAACTTCAACTTGATTTCTAATAGGTAGCGTCCAAAAAGATATTGCCATGAACACATTATCCATACTCTTAGCCTGGTGGATCGGTATTTTCATCCCCATTCACGCACTTGGCCAGCAAAGCCACCAGATTGAACATCGTACCCATCTCTCTGCTCAGTTACACCGGGATTCCAGCATCCTCGGTGGGAACCCACGCACCATCGTAGCACTGGAGGATACCCACTTCAAGCAAGCCCCTAGGGTTCCTAGCGACTCTTGGGGCATCTCTTCCAGAACAACCCTTGCGCTAGAGGATGCCCATCTCAGGGTTCAGCCGCCATCAGCTGAAATAGCCAGCTCCTTACACCCACTGCTTTCGGACTTCATAGTGCTTGGGAACGCCTGGCCCAATCCGGCCAGGGGAGATTCCGTCATCACCTTCGCGCTTTCCGAGCCGAAAACCCTCGCCATGGATCTCGTGAATGCGGCTGGCCAGCAGGTGGCATGGATCGCCGACGGCAAGTTTGCAGCCGGCAATCACAGCGTGACCGTGGACACGGACAGGCTGGCCGCTGGCGTGTACTATTACCACCTGCGCACGGACGGCCAAGTGCTGAGCAAGAAGCTGGTGGTGGTCAGTCGCATCAGCCTTATCGGATTCCTGCAGAGAGGGTCGGCGATGCGCCGGCCCTTTCCGCCTTTTGCTCCCCGGAGAGAACCCCTTCCGCGCAGCGTTGGCCTGACATTTTTCAAGGATCGCATGGTTATGAACCGGATACCCAGCCATTCATCGACAGGAATCCTGCTACCGACATGGATCCGGAAAAACCCTCCGGGATTCATACGGGACACCTCGCAGGTCTCGTCGCCATGTTCCCATTGGCTGCGTTGGCCATCATTTTCCATCTCCAGAAGTGAGCCTTGGGCGGCCAGCCATCTGCAGGAAAGGGAAGCCAAGGAGGACGAAATGACTGCTGAATCCGAGAACCTGAAGGGATCAGCCGGGGAGCTCGCGGTCGCCATGAATGCGGAGGGTCAAGTCGTATGGCAGCAAGGCCGAACCCTTCGAGGGCACTGCTTGGGGGGAGGAAGTCTCACTTCCCCATGCTGCATCTATTTATTCCATGTAATCGGAAACACTTTCTAAATTCTAAAAATACCATTTTTTATCGATTTTTATGACAATAAAGGCCTTTTAACATCCTACGAACTGTGTAATCAAATTCAAGAAATGAACTTGCATCAGGGGTCATTGGCTCCCTAACTTCCACTTGGTTTCTAATCGATTAAGGTTTAAAAACATATTGTCATGAACACATTGCCTGCACTTTTAGCCTGTTTGATCAGTATTTTCATCCCCATCCACGCACTATGCCAGAAGGGGCAAAAGGTTGAACATCCTTACCAGATCCCGAGTCAGGTCATCCGGGATTCCAAGGTCATCAGTGGGGGTGGCCCGCGCACCATCACAGCACTGGATGATACCCACTTCAGGAATGGTCCCAGCGCAAATGCCAAGGCCATCTCTTCCGGTGCAAGCCCCGCGCAAGGGGATACCCACTTCAAGCAAGCCCCTAGCACCAGCGCAAATGCTCAGGCCATCTCCACTGGTGCAAGCCCCGCGCAAGGGGATGCCCACCTCAGGGATCAGCCGCCATCAGGTGAAAAAGCCAGCTCCTTCAAGCCACTTCATTCGAACTCCATGGAGCTTGGCAATGCCTGGCCCAATCCGACCAGCGGCGAGTCCGTCATCCCCCTTGAGCTCTCCGCCCAGAAAACCATCACCATGGATCTCGTGAATGCGCTCGGCCAGCAGGTGGCATTGATCGCCAGCGGCGAGTTTGCAGCCGGCAATCACAGCGTGACCGTGGCCACGGACAGGCTTCCCGTCGGCGTATATTATTACATCCTGCGCATGGACGATCAAGCATTCAGCAAGAGGCTGGTGGTGGCCAAGTAACATCAGCCTTTTGGGATTCCTGCGGAGAGGGCCGGCGTATCGCCGGCCCTCTCCGCCTTTTGCTCCCCGAAGAGACCTCCTTCCTCGCTGAATTGGCCATGCATTTTTCATGGATTTCCTGGCTATGAACCGGACACCAGGCCATCCATCGACAAGAATCCTACTGCCCGCATCGTTTCGGAAAAACCCCCAGGGGTTCACGTGGAACGCATCGCTAGCCCCGTCTTCATGCCCCTACCCGCTACGTTGGCCATCGTTTTCCATCCCCAGAAGAGCGCCCTGGGCAACCAGCTATTAGGCAAGCCGAGGCGACGAAAATGACCGCAAAGACCGAGAAATTGAACAATCAAGCCCGGGGCGCCCAAGTTTGCCATGAATGCCGATGATCGGAGGCCCGAGCCGGAAAAGGGCAATTCCAAACCGTTGTAGGGCGCAGCTGCAGGGGAGGAAGGCACCCACCATCATCCTGAATTATTCATTCCATGTATGCCGCAATACTCCATATGATCATCGGAATCGCATTTTACCTTGCTATTGCATCTCTGGAGCAAGCTTCAAGTGGGTAATCGAGTGGATAAAATGAACTTGCAGACAGGGCGCCCAGCTCACTAACTTTGGAACAGTTTCTAAATGGTAAGGTTCAAAAAATCAACGCGATGAACACATTGTCAACGGTTTTAGCTTGGTTGGTCGGCATAATCCATGCGATCCGCTATCGACCTCAAACAAGATTTCGCTGGGTGCCATGGCCCATGCCATCGCAAGATGGATGCGTGGCGAATACATGAAAAGGGTGCGTGCGGGAAACCAGCCATGGGTCGCTGTCCAAGCAACTCCC
>JBJOPY010000281.1:0-7509 GCA_046050405.1 Bacteroidota bacterium
CCCACATCGGGCGGTAGTGCTCCACCAGCCCCCCCTCCGGGTCCACCCCCGTCAACCCGTACTCCCGCACCGTGCATTCCCCCCCGGACATCGCGTACCGCACCCGCTCGCCGCGGATGACCGCCTCCTCCCCGTCACTTATCATCGGCAGCTCCAGCACCACCCCGTCCCGCCGGAGCCAGTGCAGGGAATCCGCGGCCAGGTCCACCCGCAGATGGCTGTCCCAGCCGAAGTGCCACCCGCCGCGGCCCAGCAGGCCGTCGTACTGCATGTGGGAGTGGTAGCTCCGGATGCAGGCCAGGGGGACCCTGCAGGGGAACTGGAAGTCCATGTACTGGAGGTTCAATTCTCCGGTGGGTAGGTGGATCATCGCCGCGGGGGGTTGGGGGTGGGAAAATGGGGGGTGCGGGCGCCCGGAACGGGCGCCGGGGTGCCGGGAGTCCCGCCGGCCTGACCGGCGGATGCCTGCGGGCGGGCCGCCGCCCGCCCCGGGAGGGGTTGGTTACATTCCATGCCAAACTGCATTGACGTCCCGAAGATAGGCCCGAAGGGGGCTTGATTCCAAATTTTTCCCCGGGTTTAATTCACAGAAATGGCATGCGGTGGAGCGCGCCTGGCTCCAGGACGGTGGGAAGGATGTTTGCAACCTATTTCTACTGGGAGGGAAAAAAATGATCGGAGCATCTGCGGGCGATGGGTCCAGTCCCGGGGGCAGGCATGGAATTCCCCAAAAAAAAAGGATGCCGGAGCCCCCTAGCGGGAACTCGCGGCATCAATCAACAGAGAAATGCGCCCACCCGGTTGGCAGGCTATGGATGAAAAATAACAGAGATGCTCAGCAGAGGGGGGGACCCCAGTTCCTTCCCCCCTGCCACGGGGCATTCCCAGCAGCAGGGGAGGGAGACTGGCGGGAAGGTTTCCAGCCCTCCTCCTTGAACGATTCCATTCCTGAAAGAACTTCCCTCATCGGGGGATATCCTTGATTCTGGTACCAAAGCTAGGGCCATGCCGAGTGCGGATGCAAGCCCACGCGCTGAAATCCCAGCGGAGATTTCAGCCAAAATCGAAGCATCCTATCCCAGGCGGTGGAGATTCCGGACAATGGTTCCTGGCCACCGCAATGGCTGGATGCAACCCATGATCCGCGGTGCAGTGCGTTTACCGAAAGCCGCGGCTGCTGACCACTGTCGCAGGGATGGATGACTTCCTCGTCTCCTTCGGCAGCTTGGCGCTCGCCTCCAGTCCGCCGCATGCGTGCCTTCTCGCCCTGCTGCGGGAGAAATGCACGCCCACCCGCCGGATCGTCCCTGCGCACGAAGGAGGCGACGAGGCCCCTTTCGTACCGGTGGCCATCGAGGCCGGGCGTTGAGCCCTGCACCGGGCAGATTTCGCACGGAGGGCTGCCCTTGGGATGCAATTGTCTTGGACGCAGTCATCGCATGGGTGGACTGGAAGCAGAGGATGCGCACAATGCAAGCCCACGGGGGCAACTGTGGGGCCATGGTACGGCATCCAGCCGGTGTGAATGGAGCCGCTTCGCAGGCATTTCCCGCACCGCACCCATCCACAGGGCCTCTGGAGGTCCGGTAAAAAAACACGCTGTGGCTTGGAATGGAGCGCAAGGGGGACCGATTGAACCGTGCATTCACCCCCGCTGGTCCGGGTTCACGGGAAGGTCTTTGGGATGCCCTGAAAAAGGGCGGGGGCCACCTGGCGGTGACCCCTCGCTCACAATCAACAGAGAAACGTGCCCGCCTGGATGGCAGGCTTTGGATAAAAAAGGAAATCTTCGGCGGAGGAGTGACTTCCAGCGTCTTCCCCCCTGCTGCGGAGCTGGCCCCGCAGCAGGAGCGTGATTCTGGCGGGAGGATTTCCCAACCCTCGGCCTCGACGAATTCCATTCCCGAAAGAACATCCCCCGGAGGAGGCATTTCCTAGATTCTAGTGCCAAAGTTAGGACAAGGCCGGATGCGGATGCAAGTCCCGTCTCAGGATTCCCGGCGAAAATTTCCTTCAAAATCGCATGATGCCTTCCCGCGCCGGGAGGGTTCGGAGGAGGCCGGCTGAGCGCCAAGGAGGCGTGCAGGATGCCTCCTGCGGCACTCTCCGCGGATTTTTTGAGGGAATGGCTGCGCGGGAAAGAAAAATGGATATGTTCGTCTTCCGGTATGAATTTTTTGTCTAAATTCGTATGCTTTCCACATTTGATCGCATTCGAGGGCTATGAACTTTTCGCGAAACTTGCAGGATCTTATCAGGAGTCTCGGCCTTGCCGAGAAGAATTATTTCAGGGCATTCGCCAAACGGAGGATCAAGGACGGGTCGGCCAGCTTTCTGCAGCTGTTCGACCTCATGGACCGGTCCAATCCATGCGACGAGGAGAAAATCGCGGCAAAGTTGGGCGTCGCCGACTTCCCCTCGATGAAGATGCGGCTGGAGAGGATGATCACGGATGTCATCCAGGAACGGAATATGAGGCTGAAGCCGATGTCCCGGATACAATCCCTCTACCAGCAGTGCATCATCCTCCACCAGAAGCGGCTGTATGACCTCATGTACAAACGGATGGACAAGATGCAGAAGCTCTGCCTCCAGATGGAGGACTATGCTTCCCTGCGAACCATGATGCAGATGAAGCAGGCGATCGCGCTCGAGGGGGTGGATCCCGGCTTCATCCCCCCGGTGATGAAGGGATTCTACGACCTGTACCCGGAGGTGAAGGCCAGGCTCCGCAACCTGGAGGCCTTCAGCGACATGGAAGACCTCATCCACGAGGCACGCTGTTCACGGCCCAATCAAATGTACGACGTGGCCCTGGCGCTGTCTGCGGATCCCCTGCTGGCGGAAGACGCCCCCAAGCCCAGCGTAAGGGAGCAATTCAAATTCTGTGAGCTGACCCGGCTGGTGCTCCGGTACACGAACAGGTACTTCGAGGCGGAAAAGTATTCCAGGAAGATCATCGCGGCCATGGACAGTGCCCCGCACCTGCTCCAGGATGTGGTTCTGAAGCACCACTATCTTAGTCAAATTAAAAACATCGGCCTGAACCATGCCGCCCGGGGAGAATTTGATCTTGCCCGTCAGGCCATCAAACGCCTCCAGGAGCTTGCCACCTCCCCGGTGACGCTCTTCGAGCGGGTGCATGCCATCGAACTTCGCATGGCATTGCGGGGCCTGGACCGGGAAGGGGGGGCGAAGGTGATCCAGGCAATTTCCGAGGGAATGAACGCAATGGGACACCGGATGCGCCAATTACAGATCATCGACTACAGCTTTCAGATCGCCCATTTCCTCCTCTGCCTCTCCGAGCCCTCCAAGGCCCTGAAGTGGATCCTCAAGCTTCAGCAGTTCACCATGGCCGGCACAAGGGTGGACTTGAGGCACTATGCGGAAATCCTCTTCCTCATCTGCCACTATGACCTCGGGAACTACGCGCTCATCCCCAGCGAGGCCAGAAAGACGAGGCGGTACCTGGAGAAGATGGCCGGCCTCTCGGAGTTCGAGGAGGCGGTGATCTCCGGCCTGACGCTTGCAGCCAAAGCCAAGGGGGAGGCTGCCCGCCTCGCAAAGCTCGAGGAACTGTACCAGCAGTTGGAAGTCCTCTTCGAGAATCCCCGGCTCAGCATCAAGCGACACTACTTCCCACTCCTCTCCTGGATCCGTGCCAAGGGCAGCAAGCGGTCCCCGATGGAAGTGGAATTGGAAGGTTGACCCGGGGCCTTCACGGGAAAGTCAGGATTCATCTATGACGACGTTAATTTCACTCCCGCCCCCTACCAGGTAACTGACCCTGAAGATCAGCGCAGTGGTCGCCCGGGCAGAGGAACCGACGCTCACCAGCTGAATCGTCAGCAGCCCCTCCTCGTATTTCTGCCTCATCTGGGCCGGGCTGAGGCCGAGCCGCTTCCCCCATGAAGCCGCCTGGTTCAAGATGGCATCCCGGAGGTCGCCCGGCATTGCACCCCTGCCCCCGTTTTCCAGCCAAGCCCTCCAAGCGTCCGGGATCCAACTGCCCGGGGCCAGGATGGAGGATTTGCCTTGCTGGCCACTATTGGCGGTGACTTGCGCCGCCGCGAATCCAACGGCTAGAACGAGTAAGAAGATGAAGGTAATGAATCTTTTCATGTGATGAAACAGTTAAGTTGATCCGATAATGACGGTGCAAGATAGCCAAAACAGCTCAATGCCCGTCAAAAAAATATCGATGGGCCTGGAAGCGGGTGCCACCTGGCAAGCAAAGAGCCCCGGATGCCCGCCGGGCCTGCACGGAAGCGAGCCCCCCAGAGAGGCGCTGCCCCCGCTGCGTCCCGCGACCAGGACCGCATCGTCCAGCAAGTTGGTTCACCATTTCGGCCCCGGTGACATGAAATAACCCTTAGAGGATACCCCCTGCGCAGCACCTGCGCCGAATCCGTCGCATCGCTGCCTGGACATGGGGCAGAATGGGAGGCATGGGTTGGAAGCCATCAATTCCCCACACCGTTCCAGCCCAAACAGCAGCATCCAGTTCTCCATCCTGACCGATGGCCCCTGCCGGGATCCGGTCCCCCGCCCAGTGGCTGTGCATGGTGCAGCCCATCCTCTCGGGCAGCCCCCTCCCAGCACCAACCATCCCGGGGATCGTGGCCCGCTTCCCGGCGTACAGATTACGGGATTGACGGCGCGCCCAGCGCTGTACCGGGCAGGATCACCATTCCTTGCCACCCCTCGCCCATGCTCGGGAAAGGCCCCATCCAGCCCCCCAACCCCCCCCCTTAAATATATTATATGACTTTTTATTGTCATAAATTGAATATTTTGCCTGCCTATTCAGTCAGACAGCCTCTGCCAAAACTCCCTCCCTCCTTGAGGGGGGTTTTGTCTACTTTGGCTACCTTTTTTGAATCAAAAGCCATCCCCCATCAGCTCCCCTCCCCTCTTTATCACTGTGTAATTTTGTTAAATTTCTTCATCGCAAACACCCAGGGAATCAGTCCCTCCCCCTTTGAGGGGGTTGTAACCTTTGGCTACAAATTTCGAGTCAAAAGCCATCCCCCATCAGCTCCACTCCCCTTTTTTATACTGTCCAATTTTGTCCGATTTCTTCATCCAAAAACCCCGATCATGTGCAAATTATAAGAGGCGGATTGAACTCCGGTGCTCGGATTGATTAACTTGCACCGCATTGGATACACCCCTTATAGCGTGTTATAGCGTGGCAGGCACCCATCACTTCCCGGAAAAGAACCCGAAGGCACCCAGGCGGCGCCTATGGCACCGCCTTCTCACCAACCTGACCTTCTGGATCCTGGTTGCGATCCTCTCGGGGATATCGCTGGGACACTTCGCACCTGCGGCCGGCAGGAGCGTAGAGATCATTGGCACCACCTTCGTCAGGATCATCAAGCTGTTCATTCCGCCCATTATCCTGCTCACCATCGTCATGGGGATCAGCGGGATGGGCGACTTGCGGAAGGTCGGTCGCATCGGGGTGAAATCATTGGTGTATTTCGAGGTGGTGACGACATTCGCATTGGTGATCGGGGTTGCCGTGGCCTACCTCCTTCAGCCTGGCCGGATCGACATCGCAGGCCTGAAGTCCGGGGCAGTTCCCTTGCCAACAACCGGTGGCCAGGCGTTTAGCTGGGGGGAATTTTTCATGGCGAACCTGACCCTTCAAATCCTGGTGGTGGCCATCCTCCTGGGGCTCGCACTGCATTTCTACCGTCGGCGCGACTTGGCGCTCATGAAGCTGAACGGGCTGTCGAAGTACGTGTTTCTGGGATTGAGGTACGTAATGTACCTGGCACCCTTGGGGGCATTCGGGGGAATGGCCTCCGTGGTCGGCAAGTACGGGCTGCAAACCCTCGTGCCGCTCGCCAAGCTGATGGGAGCGGTGTATGCGACCATGTTCATGTTCATCTTCATAGTCCTGGGCGGCATCCTCTGGTTCCATCGGATTCGGATATGGCAACCGCTGAGATACATTCAGGAGGAACTGCTCCTTGTCCTGGGGACCTCGTCCTCCGAGGCCGCCCTCCCGTCCATCATGCAGAAGCTGGAGAAAATGGGATGTAGCAAGTCCGTGGTGGGGCTGGTGATCCCTACGGGCTACTCCTTCAATCTGGATGGGACGTCGATCTACCTGTCGATGGCCGTGATCTTCCTCGCACAGCTGTACGATGTGGACTTGAGCTTCGGGGAGCTGCTGTCGATCATCGGGATTTTGATGATCACCTCCAAGGGGGCGGCGGGTGTCAGTGGAAGCGGGTTCATCGTCTTGGCCTCCACCCTGTCCGCAGTCGGGAAGATTCCCGCTGAAGGCTTGGCATTCCTCTTCGGGGTGGACAAGTTCATGAGCGAGGCCCGGGCACTGACGAACCTCATCGGAAACTCCGTGGCGACCATTGTGATTGCGAAGAGCGAAAAAGAGTTTGTGAAGCCGCGGATGGAGGAAGAATGAAGCTGGCGACCGGGGCACGGCCCAGCATTCATGCGGCCATCCCATTGCAGCAATGGCCATCGCAAGAGGAGGGTTCGCCATTGCGGGGATGTGCCGCCACGTGAGGCGCCCTTTCAGGGGACTTCGTGGCACCTGGACATTTCACCCATCGCCGCACGCCGGCGGCGTCCATGGGGTGCCGCGACCGCGCACCCGGTGAAAGCAGCGGCTGGGCGGAGGATCTTGACAAGGGTTGCCTCCCGCGCTATCCACCTCCCCGCCCCGCCTTTCACCGGATTCACCTTGCTGCTTCAGGGAAAAGGCGCGTTCTTTGCCGCACATCATTGGGCTTGCGTTTCCATGGGAATCATTCGTCGGCAAAGCATTCGGGCATCCTTCCTCCTGTACCTCGGCGCGGCGATCGGGTTTTTCACCAAGGTCCTCGTCTTTCCGAACTTCCTCTCCTCGGCAGAAGTCGGCCTTTCCAATCTCCTGGTGACCAACGCCATGTTGCTGGCCCAGTTTGCTGCGGTCGGCTTCAGCAGCATGACGCTGCGCTTCTTCCCGTACTTCCAGGACAAGTCCCGCCGGCACCATGACTTCCTCTCGGTGCTGCTGACCGTGCCCGCAGTCGGCTTTCTGGTGGTCATGCTCCTCGTGGTCATTTTTCAGCAGCCGCTCATGGAGCACTTCCAGCAGAACTCCCCGCTGATCGTCGAGTATTTCTGGTACCTGATGCCCCTTACGCTGGCCACGCTCTATTTCGACCTGCTGGACGCCTATCTGCGATCACTCCAGAAGACGGTGGTTCCCGTACTCTTCCGCGAGGTGATCCAGCGGCTGCTCGTACTGTTGTGCATCTTCCTGTATGCCGTTGGCTGGCTGGATTTCCAGCAGTTTGTCACACTCTATGTCGGGCTCCTCAGCAGTATCACCGTGATGATGGTGGTGTACATCGCCTGGCTGGGGCATTTCCGCCTCCGGATGCGGAGAGGCTGGCGGATGCGCAAGCTCCTCAGGCGGATCATCGTATTCGGAGGCTTCACCCTGCTCGGAAACATCGCAGTCAATACGATCTACACCATCGA
>JBJOPY010000282.1:0-4475 GCA_046050405.1 Bacteroidota bacterium
GATGGTTCCGGGGGACTGACGAGGTGCCCCTGGCTTCGGTGCCAATGAGGTCGGGGGGGGTGTATCGGTGAATCATCGCATCACCCATGCATCCCCCTCTCCGCGGCCAGGCCTTCTAGACCGGCGAATTCACGATCCGCTCCAGCGTCTCGCGCAGCAGCTTGAGCCGGGCTTCCCCGTCCGCTTTCTTCTTGCGCTCGGATTCCACGACGGCAGGGGCGGCATTGGCGACAAACTTCGCATTGCCGAGTCTCGTCTCGATGCTGGTGAGGAATCCCTCCGTGTAGGCGATGTCCTTGAGGAGCTTGACCTTCTCCGCCTCCAGGTCCATGTATGGCAGGGGAATGTAGAACTCATGCGTCATCACCCGCAGGCTGCCGCTCCCCGCAGGCCCCTGAGGGACAAAATGGATGGCGCGCGTCTTCAGGAAACGCTCCAAGACGGGCTGGTTGGCCGTGAAGACCTCCGGGGTCGGGGTGTTGATGTAGAGGTCGATCGGGTCCTGGTTCGGGATGCCCTTCTCCGCACGGAACGCCCTCACCGCAGTCACGGTCTCCATGACCAGTTCGATGTTCTTCAGCACCTCGAAATCATCGCCGACCACGATGGGCTCCGGTATCTGAGTCATCATGATGCTCTCGCCGTCCCTGCGCGGACGCAGGTTCTGCCAGATCTCCTCTGTGATGAAGGGGACGAAGGGATGCGCCAGCTGGAGCAGGGACTCGAACAAATCCAGGACCACCTGGTAGGTCTTGCCGCTGATGGTCTCCTCGCGGCCGGGCTTCATCATCTCCAGGAACCATGCACAGAAGTCGTCCCAGATCGTCCTGTAGATCGTCCTCAGGGCCTCGGAGATGCGGAACTTCTCGAAGTGGTCCGCCAGCTCGGCAGCGGTGGCACTGACCCGGCGGCGCATCCAATCCATGGCAATCCTGTCCAGCTCCGTCGGGGCCTTCGCTTCATCCACCTTCCACAGGCCCACCAGCACCGCCGCATTCCAGAGCTTGTTCCTGAAGTTCCTCCCCTGCTCGCAGAGCTTGGATTCCAGGGCGTCCTTGGCCAGGTCCAGGGGGGTGTCGAAGATCAAGTCCCCTCCCGCAGGGGAGCTCATCATGATCCCCACGCGGACGCCATCCGCGCCGTAGAGCTTCATCAGGTCCAGCGGATCGGGGGAGTTCCCCAGCTGCTTGCTCATCTTCCGCCCGAGCCTGTCCCGGATGAGGCCGGTGAGATAGACATTCCTGAAGGGCTGCCTGCCCTCATATTCCATTCCGGCCGCGATCATCCGCGCCACCCAGAAGAAGAGGATGTCGGGCCCGGTCACGAGGTCATTGGTGGGATAGTAGTAGGCGGCATCGGCATTTCCGGGCTCGGTCAGGCTCCTGAAGACCTGGAACGGCCACAGCCAGCTCGAGAACCAGGTGTCCAGCACATCGGAATCCTGGACCAGGTCCTCTGCCCCCAGGTCCAGGCCGGTCTGGGCCCGCGCCTTCCCGAGGGCTCCCTCCGGCGTCAGGGCCACGAAGAACTGCCGCTTCTCCTCGGGCATGCCCATCTCGGTGCGGAGGTAATAGGCCGGGATCTGATGCCCCCACCAGAGCTGGCGGGAGATGCACCAATCCTTGACGTTTTCCATCCAGTGGCGGTAGGTGTTCTTGAACTTGGACGGGATCAGGTTCACGCTGTCGCTCATCACCGCCTCCAGGGCCGGCTGGGCGAGCCCCTGCATGTCCACCCACCACTGGAGGGAGAGCCGGGGCTCCACGACGGCATCCGTGCGCTCGCTGTGGCCGACGGAGTGGGTGATGTCCTCGATCTTGGCGATCAGCCCGGCCGCCTCCAGGTCCTGGACGATCCTCTTCCGCGCCTCGAAGCGGTCCTCCCCGATGTAGAGCTGCGCCGCCGGACTCATCGTGCCATTCGGATTCAGGACATCGATCGTCTCCAGGCTGTGCCGCTGGCCGATCATGTAGTCGTTGGGGTCATGGGCAGGGGTGACCTTCAGGCAGCCCGTGCCGAAGTCCATGTCCACGTAGTCGTCCGCGATGATGGGGACGGAGCGATGGACCAGGGGCACCAGGGCACGCTTGCCGACCAGGTGCATGTATCTCATGTCCCTGGGATTCACGGAGATGGCAGTGTCGCCCAGGATGGTCTCGGGCCGCGTGGTGGCGATCGTGAGGTATTCGTGCTTGGTGCCCTCCACCTTGTACCGCACGTGGTAGAGCTTCCCCGGCCTTTCCTTGTGGATGACCTCCTCGTCCGAGAGGGCCGTCTGTCCCACAGGATCCCAGTTCACCATCCGCAGGGCACGGTAGATCAATCCCTTCTCGTACAAGTCGCAAAACACCATGAGCACCGCCCGGTAGTAGTCCGGATCCATCGTGAACCGGGTCCTGTCCCAGTCGCAGCTGCACCCCAGCTTCCGGAGCTGGCCCAGGATGCCCCCCCCGTACTTTTCCTTCCATTCGAAGGCGTGCCGGAGGAATTCCTCCCGGCTGAGATCGGACTTCTTGATGCCCTGGTCCCTGAGCATGCGCACCACCTTCGCCTCCGTGGCGATGGAGGCATGGTCTGTCCCGGGAACCCAGCAGGCATTGTAGCCTTCCATGCGCTTGCGGCGGATGAGGATGTCCTGGAGGGTATTGTTCAGCATATGCCCCATGTGGAGCATGCCGGTGACGTTGGGCGGGGGAATGACGATGGTATAGGGTTCCCGCTGATCCGGAACCGAACGGAAAAATCCATGGTCTTCCCAGTACTGGTACCACTTGGCCTCTCG
Organism: Bacteroidota bacterium; assembly: GCA_046050405.1. Taxonomy (GTDB): domain Bacteria; phylum Bacteroidota; class Bacteroidia; order J057; family JADKCL01; genus JADKCL01. The sequence goes on from JBJOPY010000282.1 coordinate 2,783, forward strand.
TTCCGCTGGGTCATAAGTCTTCACATTGCTCATCGTCTATGCTCTTTTCTCAAAGTCTGCGAAGATAGTGAAACTTGGGGAAATGGGGGTTCAGTTTTCCGGTGACCTCCTGGTCATCGCCCCCTGGTCTCTGAGGGATGCCCGACCATTGGACGCCCACTGGGAGCCGTCCTCCTCATGGCTCCCTGTTCCAGGCACTACAACCCCGCACGCCCGTCCCAATCCATGGATGCGTTGTTCCTGGAAGAGGGGCGGAAACGGCTGGCCGGTGGTTGTAAAACACAACCATCGCCCCCACCGTGAGCAGGAGGACAGTTTTCGCCCACTTGGCGGGCGACCTGCGAAGGGATTCGAGACTGCTGGGGCGCAGGCTGATTCGAAGCTGAAATCACAGGGATGGCTCCCGTAAGATGAGACTTTATGTTTTTTGCCAAGTGGAACGCAAAGTTGGGGGCAACTGCATTCCCTATTTGATTGTATTGCTGTGTTTCCGTGCCTTGAAACTCAAACCAATCGGGAAAGCTCTGAAGTCTGGCAGCTTCCCGGACAGTAATTCGCCGTCTTCTTCCATCCGCGAGTTTCACGCGGTGCATGTCTCCCGTAGCACCGGCAAGATTTCGGCATGTCAGTGTCCTTGCAGGCCTGTCCAAATGCAGATCCCTTGGATTGACACATTTGGATGCCATTTCATAATTTGCAACATACCTGTCCATGGACGCTGTAAAAAACCTCGAATCTTGGTCAAATTCAAACGCCAATCTTCCCAAGGCTTCCCCGGCAGTAACCGTCCTGCGGATCGGGCGAGGCAATTTGATTTTTTGTTTCGAACCCATTACAATCACGCGTTCCCTGTTTTGTGGAACTTCGTAATTGACGGCATTCAACAGTGCAAAGTCTATATGGTAGCCCAAACCCTTGAGTTCGACGATGACCTCCCTCAGGTACCATTTGTTTTTGTACAACATTCCCCGAACGTTTTCGAACAAAAACACTTTGGGATCCAGCTGTCGAACCGCGGAGATATAAATAGGAAAGCCATCCCTCGAATCCTTCAATCCGAGCTGCTTGCCCCCCACACTGAAAGGTTGGCAAGGCGGCCCCCCTATCACAACGTCTGCATTGGGGTAGGTCGAATCAGGCGTAAGTTTTCCGGTGATACATTCCCCCAAGAGGTTGGTGTTGTACGTGTTTGAAGCATGCTCGTCCATCTCATATCCAATGGTTTTGAATCCGTTCGCTTCAAAGCCGAGGGATAAGCCACCACAACCCGCAAAAAGATCAACCACCGTGGCACTCAAATCAGTGTCAATCCATGGCTTGAATTTATGATTGATCTCTTCCCAGTATTCCATAGGGTAAATTTACTAAAAATTCCCTTGAGCGACAATGGGGTGTTGGCCAGGCGACGGCAAGCTGCTCGCGCAAGAACGGCTGTAACGGAACTGCCAAAGAGCCACCCGGGGATCCAGGCACCGGCAGGACAAACCGAAGCAGGGGGAGCCTCCCCGGCCAGGTGCATCCGGCGCGTCCCCTCAATGGCTGGACCATGATGCCTCCCGCTCCCCCCGCGATGTCCCGCCGCATTCAGCCTTCGCGAACCTTCCATGCCATGATCTTCCTGTCATCGCTGCACGAGAGCAGCGTGTCCTCGATCCACAGCAGCCGGTTGACCCCGTTCCAGTGGCATTGGTTC
>JBJOPY010000283.1:0-4697 GCA_046050405.1 Bacteroidota bacterium
CGCCAATTCGATCCCAGGCAGGATTGCTCCCAAAATGTTTCCCAAGTGAGGGACATTTGTACTCTGGATTCCAGTCAGTATCCTAGCCATTGCAATAACCTTGAAGGAATGCAAATATAGGCAAATGATCCTGGAAGTGGATGCTCCAGGGACTGCTGTCTGTTGACATCGCCGGGGAAGAGGAAGGAAGGACATGGGAAAGTTCATCGGGTTGAATTGAAAATACTATATTGGCCCGAAATTCATTGTCATGGGGTTGCGTAGGCACATATCCTTCTCACAGTCCGCTGTCCGCCTCGGCATGCGTTCAATGGGCAGGATCCACACGGATGCACCAGATTCGGCCAAATGCCCGGGGATGTACGCATGGGGAGAGGATGGGGCATCCGCTGGAGGGCCCAGGGAGGCAGGGAGGGACAGTGGGCAATTGCATTCCACTTCCCCTTCCGCACACGCTGTGACGGGACATTTACCTGAATATTTAAAATTCATAGTGAGAATAATTGCCGGTTTATTCCTGATGCGCTGCGCCATGAATTTTGCGATGGCCCAGACCCTCAAAGTCACAGACGTCAGTACAATGATTCCCCTTGACAATGTTCAAGTGAATACTCCCAAGGGAAATATCGGCACCACCAATGCCAAAGGTGAGTTTGACCTGCATGGCATGAACCCCTCGGACAGCCTGCTCTTTCGTCTGCCCGGCTATGAAACGGCCAGGCTGTCCATGGAACAACTAAAGGCCGGGAACTATGAGGTCTTCCTGTTCCAGAGTGATTATGTGCTCGACGAAGTTATCGTCTCAGCCAGCAGGTTCGAGGAGAAAGCATCGGAGGTCGCTCAGCAGGTGCAAGTCCTCCGTGCCAAGGATCTCGCCTTCCAGAACCAGAGCACCGCAGCGGACGTGATGCAAAACACAGGAAATGTCATGGTGCAAAAGAGTCAGATGGGGGGCGGCAGCCCGATCATCCGAGGGTTCGAGGCGAACAAGGTGCTGCTGGTCGTGGATGGGGTGCGCATGAACAATGCCATCTATCGCGGAGGCCATCTCCAGAACATCTTGACGCTGGACAACACGGCAATGGACAGGGTGGAAATCCTCTTCGGTCCGGGTTCAGTCGTGTATGGCAGTGACGCGCTCGGGGGCGTCATGCATTTTTACACGAAAAATCCCACCCTGAATGTGCAGCCAGGCCTTCTGGTGAAGGCGAACGCGTTTGCACGTCACGGGTCTGCGTCCGGCGAAGTCACAGGACATGGCGATGTCAGCCTCGGTACCCGGAAATTTGGCTCGTTGACCAGCTTCACCTATTCTGACTTCGGAGATCTCCGGCAAGGCAACGTCCGCAATCCGTTCTACGGCGACTGGGGCAAGCGGCAGTTTTATCAAACGCAGGTCAACGGCATGGACACGATGATGGTCAACCCCGACCCCAACAAGCAGATCGGCTCGGCCTACCTGCAATATGATGTGCTGCAGAAGTTCCTGTTCAGGCAAAGCGAACGGGTGAACCACATCCTCAACTTCCAGTTCAGCAACACCGGGGACATCCCGAGGTACGACCGTCTTACCCAAACGGGCGGAGGTGGAAACCCAAAGTATGCTGAATGGTACTATGGCCCTCAGAAGCGCCTCTTTGGATCCTATTCGCTCGACCTTCATCCAGACAAGGGCTTCTGTGACCATGCCCGCATGATCGCCTCCTACCAGAACATCGAGGAAAGCCGCCATGACCGCCGATTCAAGAGCGACAATCTGAATCATCGGGTGGAGAAGCTGAATATCATGGCCCTGAACGCAGATTTCAGCAAGATGCTGGGGGGCCAGGAGATCCGGTATGGGCTGGAGGGCACACTCAACCTGGTCCAGAGCACGGCGGAGCGCACCCACCCCAGGGCAGGCGGCAGTGAGCCATTGGACACCCGCTACCCGAACGGAGGATCCAGCATGCGATCGCTCGCGGTATATGCCACCCATAGCTGGGAAATCACCCCCAAGCTGATTCTCAATGACGGCTTGCGCTGGAGCCATGTCGGTTTGCACGCGGCCTGGACGGACAAGACCTTCTTCCCATTTCCCTTCCATTCCATCACCCAAAACAACATGGCCCTCAATGGCAACCTTGGCCTCGTCTATCTGCCAGGATCGGAATGGCGTTTCAGCCTCCTGGGTAGCACCGGCTTCCGTGCCCCGAATGTCGATGACCTCTCCAAGGTATTCGAGTCGGTGCCAGGCAATGTGATCGTTCCCAATCCCGCCTTGAAACCAGAAAACACCTACAATCTGGACCTTGGGATCAGCAAGCGGATCGCCAAGACGATCACGATCGCCACCAATGGCTTCTACACCCTTTACCGAAATGCGATCTCCACAGGCCTGGGGACCTTCGATGGGAAGGACTCCATCCTCTATGACGGCCAGCTCAGCCAAGTCACCACCAGCCTGAATACGCGCCAAGCCTATCTCTATGGAGGAAGCGCCTACCTCGGCTTCGAGTTTGACGAGCATTTCCGCCTCGTCCATACGCTGAACTACACCTATGGCCGGCTGAAAACCGATACGACGGACTATCCGCTCGACCACATCGCCCCTGCATTCGGCAGGAGCAGCCTGCAGTATAGCATGAAGAAGTTCCGCGCCGAGTTCTTCGTGCTCTGGAGCGGATGGAAGCACTTGAAAGATTACAACCTTGTCGGCGAGGACAACATCGACAATGCCACGGCGAAGGGTATGCCCGCCTGGATGATCCTGAATGTCCGCACGGCATACCAGGTCAATCCGCATGTACAAGTACAATTGGCGGTGGAAAACATCCTCGATCAAAACTATCGGGTGTTTGCCAGCAACATCGGCGCCCCGGGGAGGAACCTCGTCCTGACAGTGCGCGGAAGTTTTTAGGGAATGTGGATCCCCTGCGAACGGGGATTCTCATCCACTGGCTGGCAGGTGGTGATTCGAATTTCAGGCCAGCATTCGTAGGGATGTGCCCATTTTCATAAACTTGCACTTCCGCAACGGAGGAAATGCGAATGCAAGAAGATCTATTGGCTTTTTCCCTGTTCTTCCTGATCGCAACCCTGTACTCGACGATCGGTCATGCAGGGGCATCTGGCTACTTGGCGGTCATGGGCCTGCTGTCATTCACCCCGGAAGCCATCAAGCCCACTTCCTACATGCTCAACATCGTCGTTGCATGGATTGCCTCGGTCAATTTCATCCATGCAGGGATGTTTGACAGGCGGATATTTTTCGCTTTCATCATGACCTCACTGCCGATGGCCTTCGCAGGCGGAGCAATCACGCTCGAACCGCAGTACTACAAGCTGATGGCGGGCATCTTTCTGATCGTCTCGGCACTGGTGCTCATCCTTCAGGAATTCATCCGGCCCCGGGACACCGTCCGTCACATGCCCTTGGCAGTGGGCTTGAGCTTGGGTGGCGTCATCGGCTTGCTCTCGGGTCTCATCGGTGTGGGGGGCGGTATTTTCCTGTCTCCGATCCTCATCATCACCGGCTGGACCACCCTCCGGAAAGCCTCCGGCACTGCTGCCCTCTTCATCCTCTGCAACTCGATCGCTGGAATCGCCGGCCACGCCACTTCCTTTCCGGAACTCGATTCGAACATTTTTTTATGGCTCGTGGCAGTCATCCTGGGTGGACTACTGGGTTCCTACCTGGGAACTAAGCACTTCCAGCGGAAGATGATCATCACATGCCTGTTCCTAGTTTTGTTCACAGCCGGCTTAAAGTTTCTATTGATCTAGGCCACCCGCCATGAAGCAGGAGCCTATAGCCTCTGGGCTATCAGGCACTTCGCCTGCGGAGGGATTTCAGGTGAACAAGCATTCCATCCAATTCGAGATCGCGATATCCCACCGGAAGATTGGGGAATTCTCATGTCGAAGAAATCCACTGCTTTTCTGAAAGCCGAAATCATGAATGCAGAGGAGCGCAAATCAGTACACAGGTGAGCAAATACGATGCCTATGGCAACGGCAAATATGAAGGCATGAGCGGAGGTTAGCAAGCATCTCGATTGGCAGAACTCGTCAGGATCACAACAGGGGATTGAGTTCGACTATGTAAGCAATCCCCGGAAACATCTCCCATGCACGGGAAACATGTCCGGGGATTGCAACAATCCCACCGTTCAGTGAAACCTGATGTTGTCCAAAAGCCTTCGAGGCGACAGCCCCCGTCAAGCATTCCTTGTCTATTGGAGCACCATCTTTGCCGCCATTCCATTTCCCATCCTCAGGAAATAAATCCCAGGAGTCAGACCCTGCAATGGAACCTGATGGGTATTCCACTCATTCGGAGTGGTGGGAACCTCATAGGTGCTGAGCACTCGGCCTTGCATGTCGATGACCTTGAGCATAGTGCTCGTGTTTTCGTACGTGAATTTGACCCGTGCATAGTCTTGGTTCACCAATGGGTTTCCGAGGACTACGATCCTGGATCCCAAACACGCCACGCCCTCGCACCTGCTTGGATCCACCGAAATTATGATTTCGACCTTGAATCCATCAAGGCTGGCATAAGTGGTATCAGCATCACTTTTACGTGGATTTGTGCAACGCAGGATATGAGTCGCAGCCGTCGCTATGAAGTTAAAGCTGTACTCATTCCAAGTATCGGCGGCCAGGGGAATGCTCACCGTGATGCTGTCAACATCGACGATGGATATCATAGGGGT
>JBJOPY010000284.1:0-10692 GCA_046050405.1 Bacteroidota bacterium
CCGCGGTCCGCACAGGGACGTGGGAGAAAAGGAACACACTGTCCACCTTCCCGTCCGCTCCCAGGCAATGGTCCTTCATCAACCGCACGTCCCCGAAATCAACCAAGGCCCCCACGGGCACGAGGGCCAGGTCGCAGCCCCCCTCCAGCAGCAACCGTCCGCATTCCGAGGGGGGCACCTCCTTCAATTCCAGTTCATCCTCCCTGAACCCATGCCGGAGCCCGTCCATGAAGGGCCTCGTATTGAAATAGGACACGAGTGCGATGCGGATCATGACAGGTGGGTGGTATCGTTCAGCTTATGGACGATGAACCTGCCCCCGGGGTGATGGCTGAGAAGGTTGAGGGCTGTATTGTGGTGGGGGAACAGCTCCATGTGGGCCAGCCCATAGCCCAGCAGCTGTGCCAGCACCACCCGCATGATGCGCCCATGTGCACAGATCAGCGCCCGCCCGTCTGGGGGTGTCTCGCGCACCACCCGCTCGATCCCGGGGCGTGCGCGCTCCCATGCCTCCAGGGGAGACTCGCCCTCTGGCACGCGGGCGTTCAGGTCGCCGGACCTCCAGGCCTGCAGGATCCGCCGAAACTCGGCTTGCACGGTGGCATCGCCCTCTGCGCCTTCCAGGACCCCCCACCCGAATTCGTTCAGCTCCGGGAGCCGCTCGATCCCGGGGCCGTCCACGCCGAACTGCGCGATGGTCTGGTGGGTGCGCCTAAGCGCGGTGCAGTAGATCCGGTCAAAGGCCAGGTGCCCGTAATGACCGAAGAACGCCGCCCCTTGCGACCTGCCGGTCGCGTTCAGGTCTGAGTCAATGCCCCCGCCCTGGACGATGTTCCGTCTGTTGTAGTCGGTCTCCCCGTGTCTGATGAGATAGATCTGGGCCATGTTTCGACCTATTGCGCCGCCATCTCCGACTGAGGCTCCCCCACGGAGTAGTCCGTGACCACCCGGTACAGGGTGTCACGCTCCACGGGTTCGAATCCTCCCCTCCGGATCAGCGCGACCAATTCCTGCGTACTCATCGCCGGATTCTGGTCCTCGGCGCCCGCCTTGGAATAGATCTTGGTGGTGTCGTCGATCGTGCCGTCGATGTCATCCACCCCGAAGGACAGGGAAATCTGCGCCGTGCGGCGGCCGATCATGGGCCAGTAGGCCTTGACATGGTCGAAGTTGTCCAGGTAGATCCGCCCGACGGCATAGTTTTTCAGGTCCTCCACCACGGAAACCTCCGGGAGATGGCTCAGCGCATTGTTCTGGTTCCTGAACTTCAGGGGGATGAAGGTTTGGAACCCTCCCGTGCGGTCCTGCAGCTCCCGCAGCCTACGCATGTGGTCCACGCGGTGCCAGTACTGTTCGATGTGGCCGTAGAGCATCGTGGCGTTGGACCGGTGGCCGAGCAGGTGAAGCTCCTCGTGCATCTGCAGCCACTCGTCGCCCGTGCACTTCCCCCCTGCGATCTGGTCCCTGATCTCGGGATGGAAGATTTCGGCGCCTCCCCCGGGCATGGAATCCAGGCCGGCCTCCACCATGGCCTTCATGCCCTCGGCATAGCTCACCTTGGCCTTCCTGAATACATAGTGGTACTCCACGGGCGTGAGGGCCTTCACATGCAGCCCGGGCCGGTGGGCCTTGATGGCGCGGAAGAGCTCCTGGTAGAACTGAAAGTCATACTGCGGCATCACCCCCCCCACGATGTGGACCTCCGTTACCGGCTGCCCGTCGTAGGCCTTGACCTGGTGCATGATCTGCCCCATCGTGAGCTCCCAGCCCTCGCTGCGCTGCTTGATCTTCTCGCTGTAGGCGCAGAAGGAGCAGGAATAGACGCAGACATTGGTGGGCTCGATATGGAAATTGCGGTTGAAGTAGGTCTTTTTCCCGTTCTTCCGCACCCTCACCTCATTTGCAAGCAAGGAGAGGAAGGGGAGCTCGCCATGCTGGTACAGATGGAGGGCTTCCTCGTCGCTGATGCGCCCGCCCGCCAGGACCTTCTCTGCAATGACCCTGTCAGCAGCCGCAAGCCTTCCCTGTGCGAGACGTCCGAGCAAGGTGCCTGGTTCTTTCATGGTGCGAAATTAAGGATTCAGTCCGTAAACTCATAGCAGCCCGCATCGGGACGGATGTCCCTCGGTTTTCCCTCCAGGTCCGTTCGAAGCCCTGGTAGCTGCTGGCCCAGGTTCACTGCCGGGCTGTTCGCCCCCAGGCGATAGTTTCGTTCTGCCGGATTGCCTCCCGAGGGGGCCACGAACCTGGGAAAGTCGAGGTCGTTCGCCGTGATGACATTGAAGCCCTTCGGGAGCAGTGTCGTCCGAAGCAGGGAGGAGTGGAAGGTCACATCGTAATGATCGGGCACCGGGAAGCTGTCCGGTGCGAACTCCTCCTCCTCGGATCCCCAGACGATGCAGTTCTCGAATCTTGCCTGGCAGGGGAAGACGGTGGAGGAATCATAATCGTTGATGATCAGCTGGGGTTTGTTCCGCATGAAGCTGCCCGCATAATTTGCAAAGGTCGAATGCCGGAATTCATACTTGCCTCCACCAAAGATGCCGAGCGTGCCCGCTGCACAGTTGTGTACCAGGCAATTGTCCACCCTGAGCTGAGGATATCCCGGAAGGTCAGGGGTGTACCCGAAGGAGAGGATCCCATAGGCTCCCATGTTTCTGATCTCCGTTTGCTGGAGATGGACCTTTGGCGCCGCGCCACGGTTTTCATACTCCTGGTAGATCCCGATCAGTCCGTTCTTCAGGAGGGCATGGGTGATGGAGGATGCCTTGCTGATGTTCGCGAAGGCGATTCCCCTCCACTGTCCGGCTGTTTCCTCATAATCCTTGCCCGTCCGGGTCTGCTTGAAGACCACCTCCTCCCCGGGCCGGCCCTCCACCAGGAGCCGGCCGAAGACGACGATGGAGGAGACCAGGTTGAAATTCTCGTCCTTGCGGGGGGTGAAATAGACCTGCGTCCCTGCGAGAATCCGCAGCGTATGGCCATCGGCCACATAGAGCGGGCCGTCGATGACGTGCCGGTGGTCGGGGCCCATCACGGTCAGGTTTCCGCCCCCGAACCCTCCCAGTACGGAATCCCGGTAGAAGATGGCATTCCAGATGTAGCCCCGGAGCTCCACTGCCTGCGTGTTATTCCCGACCGTGAAGAGCAGCTGGTCCCGGGCATATTCATCCCTCTCATCCGAGGTGAAGCGGAGGAAGGCGATGGCAGAGTCACCCTCCTCCAGCTCATAGTGGGTGATCTCATTGGCGGTGATGCCGTCGAAGATCAGGCTGTAGTCCTTGGCATCCCGCAGCTTGATACTGGAGATCAGGACATTGTTCCCCGTGTGGTTCCTCACCACCAGGCGCTCCGTGGGGGACGGCATGCCGGTGAAGATCGTGTCAAAAAAGACGGTGTCGGTGGAGAACGAAAGGATCCCCTTCCCCACGAAGACAGGGGGCCGGTGACGGCAGGACATTGCCATCATCAGTGCCAGCGCTATGAAGAATACCTGCCTCACACGTTCAGGCCCAAAGATAATGCACAGATTTTGCGCCCGGGCGGCAATTCTTTCCCCCCCTTGCCTCAAAATCCCACCCCGATCCCGGCATAGAGGTTCATCCCCCTCCCCAGGGCGGGTGCGACCAGCCCGGCCAGGTTGTCCGAACCCAGCAGCACATCCAGGGCCGCACCCCCGACGGCGACACGGTAGGCGCCCATGGCCCCGAACCCATAGGAATCCAGCCCCATGCCATAGACATTGGCTCCGAGTGTAAGCCCCTTCACCACTTCCTGCTGGTACGTCACCCCGATCATCGGCCGCCGGGTGCGGGCGCCGGCAGCCAGAGGAGAATACACCACGGAACCGGAGAGGCGCGCCGTCCCGGGGAGGTGGAAGGTGACATTCCCGCGAATCACCGCAGGAGAATAGACGGTGCGGCTGGCCTGCACGGTGTCCGGGAGGAGGATGCCCCGGATGCTGTCCGCCAGATGCTGCATCTGCGGCGAGAGGCTGTCTTGGAGAAGGCTACCGATGCTGAACCCTTCCCAGCTTGCATTGACACTGTGCTGGATCCGATTGCAATTCTTCCAGAAGGTCATCCCCAGGTCAGTGATGGCGGCGTCGATTTCCACCTTCTCCCCGAGCGCATACCGCATCCCGAGGTCAAGCCCGGCCCCGAATCCCTGAAACTGGAAGAGGCCGGCTTTGCCCAGGGAGGGGGACGCCGTGAGGTCATAGTTGCCCGCAGCATGGATCAGCGTTCCCGGCGGTGAGGTATAGAGGCTGTAGTTCAGGTCGGCCAGGTGGAGCATCTTGATCCCCTGCTTCAGCCGCAGGCGGACACCGAGGCCCAGCTTCCCCCATTTCCACCCCGTGCCGAGGGACAGTTCCCGCGTGCGAAGCATCTTCGCCATGATTCCTGCATCCCGGACGGTGTCACCCGCGTAGGCGCCGTTGCCCCTTAGCAGCAGTCCCAGCGTACCCGGCGCATTGAAGCGGGCATAGAGGGACAGCTCGTCATCGACGTAAACCCCGACCCGTTGCCCGCCGATCATGAAGTTCACGGCTGCCAAACCCAGGCGGTAGCCGGCCCCCACGTCCTCCCTCTTCCGGATGGCATCCACCAGCCGGTCCTTGGTGGCTTCCTCGATGTATCCGTTCTCAGCAAAGACACCCTTCAGGGTGGCATGGGTGTTTCCCAGGTAGCCGCCGATGCTGCCGCCATAGCGGAAGGTGCCGAATGTTCCCTCCATGATGTTCGCGGGCTGGCCGCGCTGGCTCCATATGCGGTCTCCCAGCAGGGTGCCCTGCAAGTCGAACTGGGCGGGAAGGCTTCCACAGGCCAGCACCATGGCCCATAGGCTCAGGTGTGATTTCGCTTTTCTCATCTTCGGGGGTACGGTATCCGGGGGAATGCAGGGAAATGTGGCATGGCTTTCATGGCCCAACACGGTAGGTTACGTCTCCAACCAATTGAATGTCAATCCCGTATGTGGAATAGATTTTCACAGGCTGACCGTCCGGCTTCGTACTCAGCCAGAAGCGCGTGATGGCACGCTGGCCGCGCTGCCGGAGCCTGGTCAGCCTTGGCTGGTCGAAACTGGCGAGGAGCTCCCCATGGCCGGGCACGTCCACATGGCCGCTGGCACCCACCTGGCCTGCGGGGAGCCGCTGCGCCCCGCGCTCGAACAGGCTGTCGAACACGGCTCCGGTCTGGTCCTCAAACAGCACCTGCACCCGCGCTTCCATTGGGAACTGGTTCGTCCCCACCAGTTTCAGCGTGCCCGCGTCCACCCCCTTCGGCAGGGCGGCCTCGCTGAGGTCGATGGGGAGGGTGTCCTGCAGCCAGAGGTAGTCCGCGATGCCGTCCAGGGGGATCTCGATGTCCAGGTAGGCGGTGACCGCGCTCTTGTCCGTGGCGAAGTTGTCCCGCAGTGCAGGATTCCCGTTCTGGTTGATCAGGACATCCATGTCGAATCGAATCTCATCGGGCAGGGACCCGATGAATTGCCGGATGTTGGAGTTGTGTTCGTCCAGGAGGATGGGCGTGGAGATGGTCTGCCCGACATTCGGGAGACGGGGCCCGCGCACCTCCGTGGGGGCCTGCATCACCGCGCCCGTGAGGCCGACCGCCTGCCCGGTACGGTGGTTGATCGCCTCCATCTGCCGGATGCTCAGCTCGCCATCCACCCCGATCGAGTTGTCAATGGACAGTCTCACAGTGGGATTGCGCAGGTCGATCGTCCCCCCGAGGATGGATTGGAAGAAATCCAGGCGGAGGGTGTCCGCAAAATGGAAGGTGCTCGTCCCAAGGTAGCCCTCGATGTAGGCGGGAACGATTCCCTCCAGGCCATAGGTGACGCTGATCGAATCCGCGAGGTCCATGGTGCTCTGCCGCCCGGAATACAGCAGGTCCCCGGTGATGTGAAAGGGGAAGAGATTGATGGAGTCGCCATTGAGGGTCAGGTCCATGTAATAATCCACCAGCTCATAGTCAATGGTGGCGATTGCAGTGCCCGTCGCCAGGTTGGGGACCAATCGGCCCTGGAGGCTGACCGGCTGACCGTCCTTGACTGCCGTCGGGAGGCTGTACGTGAAGGCGATGGTGTCCTGCAGGGTCGAGACGGCATCCAGTCGCAGCCATCCGGTCTTGGTCTTGAGCCGGGTGATCTCCACCCCATTGTCGAACCGGTAATTGATGCGGCTGCGGTCATCCAGGACACGCTGCGCCGGGAAGACCGCGATCGCCCGCGATGCATTCAGGTCCTTGACGATGATCTGCAGGCGCATGTAATCATTGGTGTCCAGGATGAACGGGAAGGACTGCGGGGAATCCATGTCCACGTTTTCCAGCTTGGCCGCCATCCTGCTGACGACCGACTTGCCGGCCAGGCTGCCACTGTCCGCCACCGTCGCGCCCGGCGGGATCGGCCCCATGGTGTTCCGGACCAGTGTATCCTGGGAGGATCCATCGTTGCGAAGGTGGAAGGTCACGCTGCTGACCGTCAGGGGCAGGCGGTTCTCGATCCTCACCACCATCATTCCCCTGAGCAGGTCGGCCTCCTGGAAGAACTGCGAGGCATCCACCGGCACGTCCGGGCTGCTGATGCCGGTGATCGGAGGGAAGAACGACAGGCTGCTTCCCTGCTGGCCATAGAGGAGGCAGGCAGCGAAATTGCCTTCGCCGCAGAGCTGGCGCAGGATCTGCCCCATGGTGATGTCCAGGGTCAGCGTGTCGGTGGCGAGGGTGATGGAGTTCAGGCTGATCCTGGCGGAGTAGCTCGTATCGGGAACCACCAGGTAATCCGACAATGCGAGGGTGGCCAGGGTATCACGGAAGATGACCGTCAGGGAATGGTCGGGGTTGGACTGGAGCATCCTGGAATCCCGGATGACATCCTCCAGTCCGATTCTCGACCGGAGGATCGGCGTGACGAGGTGGGTGTCCCAGTGGATGCCGTCCTTGACCTTGAATTTGCAGGACTGACAGAGGACGCTCACCAGCACGAGGAACAGGAAGGGGTACTTTTGCATGAGAACCTATCTACCTACAGAGCTTAATCCAACTACCAAGAACTTTGCAACAAATCTAACGCAAATTCCCGACCCGCCGCCAACTATCCTGCCTATCCCGGGCAAGTTCACCCTTGTCCTTCGGTGGCATGCGCTCGCGGCGGGAATGCGGCCCCAGCCCCGGGCCATCCCCCGTGTGCCAGCGCGACCGGCCAGCCGGTCGCGCGTCCGGAACCACCCGCAGGGATGGTCACTCGCCCCAGCGGTAGCCGGACGTCTCCAGTCCCATCAGGTCGAATGCCCTGAGGACGACCGTGTCCGCCAATGCCTCGAAGGTCGTGGGTCTCGAATAAAACGAGGGGGATGCCGGCAGAATGATGCCTCCGGCTTGCGTGACCCGCTGCATGTTTTCCAGGTGGATGGAATTGTAAGGGGTGTCCCGCACCATGCAGACCAGCCTTCGCCGTTCCTTCAGGATCACGTCCGCCGCCCGCGTGGCCAGGTCATCCGAGATCCCGTGCGCGATGCGGCCCAGGGTGCCCATGCTGCACGGCACGATGAGCATGCTCATGTACTGTGCGCTGCCGGAGGCAAAGGGTGCGAAATAGTCGCCCCGGTCATAGACCTTGAACGGGATGTCCATCTCCACGCCCAGCTCCTGCTCCCAGACGGTGCGGGCATTGCGGCTGAGCACCACCCCCACCTCCACCTCCTGGCGCTGGGCGAGGTGGAAGAAGGTGCGCTGTGCATAGATGCTTCCACTCGCCCCGGTGACGGCGATTACAATTTTCTGCTTCCTGGTCATTGCTCTCGGGTGCCTCGGGCACAATTGATGTTTCCATTCAAACCCAAAAGTCATGATTCGGTTCGAAAGCCCTGCGGGGCGGGGCGGTGGCCTTCACCCAGGAGGCCTCTCCAGCGGAGGCCCGGGAGGAAGCTAACGGCGTGCAATGACCCGCTCCGCAGGCCTCGGCATCGCCCTCCCGCAGGGATGGCCGCCCCCGTCCTGCACACTTGATGGGTCATTCCTGGAAGATCAGCCGAAACGGCTGCCTTGAGGTTGTAACACCACCATGGTTCCCCCGCCGCGCGCAATAGGGCAGTTTTCGCCCAGATGGTGGGCGTCCTGGGAAGGGAGACCAAGAGGAGACCGATGGATGCCTACACCCGCACCCGATGCTCCGGGTTCACCCTCCGTCTCATGGATGCGGTTAAAAAAGATGCCGGAGCCCCCGGGCGGGGACTCACGGCACCAATCAACAGAGAAACGCGCCCACCGGGTTGGCAGGCTTTGGATAAAAAAGGAGATCTGCGGAGGAGGGGCACAGTGCCTTCCCCCTGCTGCGGAGTACCCTCCGCAGCAGGGGAGGGAAGCTGGCGGGAGCAAGTTCCCCGACCCTCCACCTTGTCGTATTCCATTCCTGAAAAGAACATCCCCCATGGGGGGTATTTCCTGGATGCTGGTGCCAAGTTAGGGCAAGGCGGGATGCGGGTGCAAGTGGCTTCGCGGGAATCCCGGTGGAACTTTCGGGATCCATGTAAAAAGGCCATCCCCGGACTTCCGGGAGCCCTTGCAGGGTCTCCCGTACGCCTGGAGGGAGCCTGCACGGGGTCGCCAGGCGGCATTCCCCCGTTGTTTTGGGAAAATGGCTGCGATGGGAAGAAAAATAGCCTCTTTCGGCTACAGGAACGGAATTTTTTATAGATTGGTACTTTATTGAGGAATAATCACAGGGATATGGGAATGACGCCCACACGAATTTTGTTCGATCTTGTAAAGAACCTCAGCCAGGCCGAGAAGCTTCATTTCAGGGCCTTCGCCAAGCGGAGGTTCAAGAACGGGTCGGTCAGCTACCTCCGCCTCTTCGAGCTGGTGGACCAGGCCGAGGAATACGACGAGGAGAAGATCGCGGCAGCGGTGGGCGTCGCCGTGTTCCCCTCGCTGAAGATGCGGCTGGAGGAGCTGATCCTGGAGGCCCTGCAGGAGCGGCGAACGAGGCTGAACCCGATGACCCGGATCCGCTCCATGTACGAGTATTGCATCATCGCCTACGAGATGAAGCTGCTGGACCTGATGTACCGGCGGATGGACAAGGTTCAGCGGCGCTGCCTCGAGATGGAGGACTATGCCACCCTGCGGGCCATGATGCAGATGAAGCAGGTGATCGCGCTCGAGGGTGTGGATCCCGGCTTCATCCCCCCGGTAATGAAGGGATTTTACGACCTCTACCCGGAGGTGAAGGCTAGGCTGCACAACCTGGAGGCCTACGGGGACATGGAGGACCGCATCCTCCATGCGCGCTCCACACGGCCGAATGAAATGTACGACCTGGCCAGCAAGCTGGCCACAGACCCCCTGTTGGCGGACGATGCCCCCCGGCTCAGCGTAAGGGGGACGGTCAAGTACTGCGAGGTCAAGCGGACGGTTCTACGGTTTATGAACAGGCATTCTGAGACGAACGCATATTCCATCAGAATCGTCGAGGCCCTGGAGCAAGCCCAGCATCTGCTCCAAGATTCGTCCTTACAGGAGTACTATGAAAGGCACATTGGCAATATCGCAGTGAATCACGTTGAAAATAGCGAATTTGAGCTTGCCAAGCAGGCCATCCAACGCCTCCGGAAAATTTCCACATCTCCTGTAGCGATTTTCGATCGGGTGCATATCATCGAACTCGCCTTGGCATTGCAGCGGCTGGACAAGGGGGAAGGAAACCGAGTGGTGGCTTCGATCGCTGAAGGGCTGAAAGAATTCGGAACCAAGGTTCATGGAGAGCGGTTCATCCTCTTGTGCTTTCATATTGCGCATTTCTACCTATGCTTTTCGGAGCCCTCCAAGGCCCTGAAGTGGATTCTCAGGATCCAGCAGTTCACCGTGGCAGGGATCCGGACGGATCTCAGGCACTATGCGGAAATACTCTTCCTCATCTGCCACTTCGACCTCGGGAATTACGAACTCATCCCCGGTGAGGCCAGGAAGACAAAGTTGTACCTGAAGAAGCGGGACAGCCTCTCGGAGGTCGAGGATGCCGTGGTCACCGGCCTCGTGCGAGCTGCCAAGGTCAAGGGTACGTCTGCCCGCCTCGCGAAGCTGGAGACCATGTACCAGAAACTGGAGACCCTGTTCGAAGATCCACGCCACAGCATCAAGCAGCACTACTTCCCGATCCTCTCCTGGATCCGCGCCAAGGGCAGCAAGCGGTTACCGATGGAAGTGGAATTGGAAAATCGATCCAAATCCTTTTCGTAAGGTTTCTCAGAAATCCGCGACGATAGTAATAATGCTCGCCCCCCCGTTACTGACCCTGAAAATCAACTGGGAGGACGTCCGGGCAGCGGGATCGCTGTCCACCAGCTGAATCGTCAGCTTCCCCTCCGCGTACTTCTGCTTCATCTGGGCCAGGTCGAGGCCGAAGGGACTGCCCCAGGCACTGGCCCGGGCCAGGATGATGTCCTGGAGGTCGCCGGGCAGCGTACCCCCGGACTCCAGCCATCTTTTCCAGGGCTCCGGGAACTTCGTGGACGCCCACGGGGCCAGGGAGGTCGCATTGCTGGGTGGGTTGCCGCTGGAGTTGCCCTGCGCCGCCACGAATCCGATGGCGAGCGCGAGGATCACAATGAAGGAAAGGATCTTTTTCATGCGATGAAACGTAAGGTTGATTTCAGGAAATACACCGCAAGTTAGCGACAACGGC
>JBJOPY010000285.1:0-5663 GCA_046050405.1 Bacteroidota bacterium
GGTTTCCACGAAGGACGCAGACCATCCCGGCTGGGACTTCCAAGTCGCCCCCAATCCGTTCCAGAATGAGCCGAAGGCCAGATACTCGCTCGACAAGCCGGAGGCAATCGTGTTCTCGCTCGCCGATCTCTCGGGAAAGGTCATCCGGATCTACCAATCCGGGCGTCAGTCCGCAGGAACACACGAATTGCCGTCAAATGCCATCGATTTCCGAACATTGCCGGCAGGGGTTTACTTCCTGACGGGCACAGGTGCCACGAAGGTGGTGACGAGGAAGCTGGTGAAGATGGATTGAGCTTGGGGGATGAAGTCAAAAGGGAGCTGAAAACGGAGGCGCTCATCTGGACTTCAATGTCCAGGAATTGAATGGCTCCAGAACCAATGGTTTGGATTTGTCCCGAAATACTTCAAACTTCCGAGCCTGAATCGGATTGACTCAATTGGTGAAAGAAGAGATATGCCTAGAAAGGTGAAATCAGGGCTCATTCAGATGAGCCTGCCCATGACGGAGGGCGAAGGTACGATTCCGCAGATCGTCGAAGCCATGTTTGAGAAGCATCTTCCATACATCGAGCAGGCGGGGCAGCAAGGTGTCCAGATCCTATGCTTGCAGGAGATTTTCAACTGTCCCTACTTCTGTCCCAGCCAGGACAAGAAGTGGTATGCAGTTGCGGAGGCGGTTCCCGGCCCGACAACCGAGCGTCTTGCATTTTATGCCAAGAAATATGGCATGGTCATGGTCGTGCCCCTTTATGAAAAAGAGAGTGCGGGCTTCCTCTACAATACTGCCGCTGTGATCGATGCGGATGGCAAGTACCTGGGCAAGTACAGGAAGAACCATATCCCCCACACGAGCGG
Source organism: Bacteroidota bacterium (assembly GCA_046050405.1). Lineage (GTDB taxonomy): Bacteria > Bacteroidota > Bacteroidia > J057 > JADKCL01 > JADKCL01. The sequence goes on from JBJOPY010000285.1 coordinate 859, forward strand.
ATTCTGGGAGAAGTTCTTCTTTCGCCCCGGAAACCTGGGATACCCCGTCTTCCAGACGGCCTACGCCAAGGTCGGCGTTTACATCTGCTATGACCGCCACTTCCCGGACGGGGCACGCTGCCTCGGCCTCAATGGAGCGGAAATCGTCTATAACCCGAGCACGACCGCCGCTGGTCTCAGCCAGTACCTCTGGAAACTGGAGCAACCCGCCCTCGCCGCCGCCAATGGCTACTTCATGGGCTGCATCAACCGTGTCGGTACGGAGCAGCCCTGGAATATTGGAAGATTCTACGGCACGAGCTATTTTGTAGATCCTCGCGGCCAAATCTTCACACAGGCTTCCGAAGACCGGGACGAATTGCTCGTCGCAGAATTTGACCTCGACATGATCGATGAGGTGCGCAGCATTTGGCAGTTCTTTCGTGACCGCCGGCCAGAAACTTATGGTAGAATAGTGGAACTGTGAGCGGTGCTGGCGGTAGGCTGGGATGCCAACCGCTGCGACCAGTGGCCACTGCCTAGTGGAGGAGAATCAATGGGAGAATACTCAAGACCAAGTACCGAGGCCGAGTTCGAGCAGAACTTTGCACCACTGAAGCCACGCATGAATGCCACGGAGGCATCCCATGAAAGCGCGCGTTGCTTGTTTTGCTACGATGCACCTTGCATCGCTGCTTGCCCGACAGGCATCGACATTCCGCTCTTCATCCGGCAGATCAATGCCCGCGACCTGGATGGGGCTGCGAAGACGATCTACGACCGCAATTATTTCGGGCATGCCTGCGGCAAGGTCTGCCCTACGAAGGTGCTCTGCGAGGGAGCCTGTGTGTACAATCATCAGCAGGTGAAACCCCTGGAGATCGGCCGCCTGCAGGCTTATGCGACCTCCCGGGCGATTGCCGACGGGAAGCGGCTCCATGACCTGGCTCCTGCGAATGGCAAGCGGGTCGCCATCGTGGGTGCCGGCCCTTCAGGAATTGCCTGCGCCTGTGAATTGCGGCGGCTGGGGTATGCAGTGGAGGTCTTCGAGGCCAAGGCCGTCCCCGCCGGTCTCACCCTCAGCGGGGTGGCGCCTTACAAGATCACCGATTCCGAGGTGTTGGATGAAATGGCCTACCTGCAGGCCCAGTATGGCTATGCTGTGCATTACCAGTCGCCCATTGCCACTGCGGAAGCCTTCGGAAGATTGGAAGCGGAGTTTGATGCCGTGTTCCTGGGCATCGGACTGGGCAGGACGCGCCGCGTGGGCATGGAGGGTGAAGCCTTGCAAGGAGTGACCGGCGCGACGGAGTTCATCGAGCAGCTGCGTTCCTTGCGGGCAGGGGTGCGCATCCCCGACCGTGTGGTCGTGGTCGGAGGCGGGAACACTGCCATGGACGCGGCAAATGAAAGCGCACGGCTGGGTGCGAGAGAGGTGACGCTCGCCTACCGTCGCCCGAGGCATGACATGGGCGCCTACGACTTCGAGTACGGGCTCGCGAAGGGCGCAGGTGTCCGGGGGCTGTTCTCGGTGCAGCCGCTGGCGATCCTGGGGGCTGCAAGGGTCGAAGGGGTGAGATTCATCCGCACCATGGTTGTCGATGAAGAAGTGCGCGAGGTGGAGGGATCTGAATTTGTGGTGCCATGCGACATGGTGATCCTTGCGACAGGCCAGGAAAAGCAGAGGAATATCCTGTCCTTGATCAAGGGGCTGGAGTTCGATGCTGGCGGCAAGGTCAAGGTCAATGCAGATGGGCAATGCACCCATCCTAGGTATTTTGCAGGTGGCGACGCCGTGAGTGGCGGTGCCGAGGTCGTGAATGCCGCAGCCGAAGGCAAGGCGGCGGCGATCGGAATCCACAAGGTCTTATTCCCATCCATGGCCAGCTTCCCGTCGTGACACCATGCAGGCACCAGGATTCACAAGTGGCGACTGTCCCAAAATAGAAGGTTATGGCAGATTTGAGCATCGATTTCGCGGGGATCAAGGCACCCAATCCATTTTGGCTGGCATCCGGCCCGCCCACCAATAGTGGCTATCAGGTGATGAAGGCCTTTGATGCCGGGTGGGGGGGAGCCGTATGGAAAACCCTCGGGGTGCCGGTGGTGAATGTGTCTAGCCGCTACGGTGCGGTCAATTACCGCAACCACAGGATGGTTGGCTTCAACAATATCGAGCTCATCTCCGACCGCACTCTTGCCGACAATCTCCGCGAGATCGAGCAGGTCAGGAAGCACTTCCCCCATCACCCCGTGATCGCCTCCCTGATGGTGGAGAGCCGTGACGAATGGCATCAGATCGTGCGCGATGTGACCAATGCCGGTGCCAGCGGGATCGAGCTGAACTTCGGTTGCCCGCATGGCATGTGTGAGCGCGGGATGGGCAGTGCGGTCGGGCAAGATCCGGAAGTGCTCCAGGTGATTGTAGGCTGGGTGATGGAAGTGGCCCGCATCCCAGTGGTCACCAAGCTCACCCCGAACATTTCCCACATCACCGACCCCGCCATCGCGGCGGTAGAGGGTGGCACGAATGCCATCTCCCTGATCAATACGGTCAAGAGCATCGTAGGCGTCAACCTGGACACCCTCACCGCCTACCCCGAGGTCGACGGCCTCAGCACCAATGGGGGATACTGCGGCCCAGCCGTGAAGCCGATCGCCCTCAACATGCTCAAGGAGTGTGCGCAGCACCCGGACATCCACGTACCCCTCTCAGGGATCGGAGGCATCGAAAACTGGAAAGATGCCGCGGAGTTCATTCTCCTCGGGGCGGGTTCCCTGCAGGTCTGCACTGCCGTGATGCACTATGGCTTCGGGATCATCCGGGAGCTGCTGCCAGGCTTGGAACGTTACATGGACGGGAAGGGATTCCGCAGCATCTCCGAAATGTGCGGCCGGGCCCTGCCCCGCCAGGTGGAGTGGAAGAAACTCAACCTCAAGCACAAGGTTGTCGCGGAGATCGACCAGGGCAAGTGCATCGGTTGCCAACTCTGCTACATCGCCTGTGACGATGGCGCCCACCAGGCGATCGCCCTCCCGACCGATGGCAGCCGCGTACCCCGCATCATCGAGGAAAATTGTGTCGGCTGCAACCTCTGCTCCCTCGTCTGCCCGGTAGAGCAATGTATCACAATGGAGAAGCGGGATGATGGCAAGGAATCCCTGACCTGGGAGCAACGCACTGCCGCAGGCGACATCCCGGACAGTTTCAACGATCCCAGGGCTGGAGGAAACGCCCATCGGGTGCCGACGGTGGAAGATGCGATCAGGATGCGAAGGAGACCTTCGTCTCAATCCAATACAATCGGTTCATGAAATTCAGCCTACCGAATATCAGCCTTTGAACACCATTTAATCCATTCAGTACAATGAAAAAGGTAAAAATCCTACTGCACAACATCGCTGACACAGGTCAGCGGGAACTTGCCGAGCAAGAAATGGAAGTCTTGCTGGACGAAGGTTACACCATCATCGGAAGCCATACCGACTTCGAGATGGCAGGCTCCACAAGGGTCATCATGATGACGGTGATCCTTCAGAAATAATTCTCCAAGAGAGATGGCTCAGTTTCCTCCGCCCCTGGCGGAGAGGGTGAGGGGGTTCCGTTTCCGTGCCCTTCGGCCGGTGCCGAGTTTTTCTTTCAGTGACGGATGGTTGTATCCTGTCCGTTCATGGATTCATGGGCAGACGCAGTATGTCCCATGGAACGAATGCCGTTGGGCACGAATCTGGAACTCTCCGGGTAATCGTTTCCTGCAAGGGGGAACGGCAACTGGTTCCGGGCAAGGTGGATGCAGGGTCTTGGGCTTTCTCATGTGGATTGCAGGGCTCTTACACGACTTGGCCTGAGAGCCATGCACCCGGGGTCTGAACCCATGCAACCTTTCCCTGAAAACGCGTATCTTCGTGTACAGATGCTGTTTCCCAACCCAAACGATGAAAAACGATTGCTGAAGGGACTCATGGCCGAAAAGCCAGAGGCTCAGCGACAGCTGTTCGAGCTGTTCTCGGGGAAGATGATGGCACTCTGCTTCCGCTATGCGAAAAGCCGCGAGGAAGCAGAGGATATCCTGCAAGAGGGATTCCTCCGTGTATTCCGCAAGATCGATTCCTTTCAAGGAAGCGGTTCCCTGGAAGGGTGGATCCGGAAGGTCTTCACCAACGTGGCGATCCGGCACTATCAGAAAAACAGGAGAATTTTCATCGTGGAGGGGATGGACGACCTGGAAGAAGAGCCGTCCATGGAATCCATCGACCATTTCCTGGCAGCCGAAGATCTTCTGAAGATGGTGCAATCCCTCCCGGATGGCTACAGGATGGTCTTCAACCTCTATGCCATCGAAGGATACAGCCACGAAGAGATCGCGGCGGAGCTGGGCATCTCCGAGGGGACCTCGAAGTCGCAGCTGGCACGTGCCCGCAAGGCACTCCAGCGAATGATCGAGCAGGAGGAAGGCTCCACCAGAAAGGAGGCTGTCCATGCGTAGGCTCGGTCGCAATCCAGTGGATCGTCTCTTCCGTGAAGGGGCTCGCAATGCAGAAATGCCCGTCTCCGACAAAGCCTGGGCAAACATCGTCTCTGAACTCGAAAAGGATCATTTGAGGGGGAAATTGCAGGGATACCGGATGTTCGCCGCCGTGGCAGTGGTGCTGATCATCGGTTTGGGGTCATGGCTGCTGGTGTTGCAAAGCTCGAATCCCCTTGACCAGGCCTTCATGCGTGCCCAGGCACTGCCGGCGCGGGTGCAGCTGCCTGTCTATCAACCAACCGATGGCCGTGGCGCACTGAAAATGCTTGCGACGAACGCGGAGGGAGCATTGCAAAG